>JAIMAR010000128.1 GCA_023511855.1 Bryobacteraceae bacterium | reverse complement strand
GCCTACCGGAAGCCGCCTATACACAGCGCACCTGCATCATCGTCGTGCAGGTCAGTCACGGATCCGGCAACATGCTGATGGGCATTGTGGTCGACGGCGTATCCGAGGTCCTGACCCTCACGGGGGCCGATATTGAGGACACCCCGGACTTCGGCCAAGGCGTCACGGTTCCTTATCTGCTGGGGATGGCCAAGACCAAAGAAGGAGTCAAGATCCTGCTGGACATTGACCAGGTCCTTTCGACACAAGAAGTCCACAAACTGGAAGCGGTGTTGCAGAAAGCGGAATCCTGACCAGCCCTCGCCTCGAATAGACCGCTATGGCCAAACGAAGTAGACCGGACTCTGCGGAGAAGCTCCGCGCTCACTTGGAGGCGCTGGCCATGCAGGCCGTGCTGGCAGAGGACCTGGACCGCTCTCTGCACGCCCTCAAGCAGGTGGAAAGCGAGGCGGCGCGCGCCGGCCATCCCCGTTTAGCACAAGAGGCCTCTTCGCTGCTGGCTCAGCTCTCGCAAGCCGCCGCGGGGGGCCAGGGCGGGTCGCCCTCGCCATGGGAGTTCATCAGCGAAGGTGTCCTGCGGTTGCAGCAGGCCTTGGAGGAGGCCAACCACGACTCCGCCGTCGCGTCTGCGGGCGAGCCACCCCCGGCGCCGCCCGAACCGGAACGGCCCGCCGCCGAAAGCCTTCCGCTGGCGCGGGATCCGGAGCTCGTCCGCGATTTCGTGGTTGAGTCCCGCGAGCATCTGACCAATATTGAATCCAGCCTGCTGGCGCTCGAGCAGGATCCCGCGAATGCCGAATCCTTGCATGCAGCCTTCCGCGGGTTTCACACCATTAAGGGGCTAGCCGGCTTCTTGGAGTTCGCCGCGATTCAGGAGGTGGCCCATGAGGTGGAAACGCTGCTGGATCTGGCGCGGAACCAGCAACTGAGCGTCACCCCGGAGCGGATCGACGTCGTTCTCAAAGCGGCCGACTACTTGAAGGCGGCCATACGTCAGGTGGATGCCTCCTTGGACGGCCGTCCCCTGGAAGCCTTCGCCGATAACTGCAACCTGCTGTGGATGTTGCGCATGGCGGCCACCGCCGCCGCTGAGGACAGTCAAGCCGCCGGCGCGGCGCAAACCGGGCTCGAAGACCGTCAAACCTCCGGCCCCTCCGCCTCAGCCGCCGTGGCGGGCTCGGTCGAAAACCGCGCCATCAAGGTGGATACCGAGAAGCTGGATCACTTGGTGGACATGGTGGGCGAGATGGTGATCGCCCAATCGATGCTCCGCCACGACCCGGACTTGGCTCTCAACCGCAGCCCGCGCCTCCAGCGCACGCTGTCTTTGCTGAGCGGCATCACCAGCGACGTTCAAAAGACCGCCATGGGCCTGCGCATGGTCACCATCGGCACCCTGTTCCGCCGCATGGGACGCCTGGTCCGCGACCTGGCGCGCAAGACCGGCAAGCAAGTGGAGCTGGTGACCGCCGGCGAGGAGACCGAACTGGACCGGCAAATCGTCGAAGAGCTCGCCGATCCCATCATGCACATGCTCCGCAACTCGATCGACCACGGCATCGAGCCGCCCGAGGAGCGCGCAATAGCGGGCAAGGATCCGTGCGGCCGCATCACCCTGGCTGCTCATCACCAGTCCGGCCAGATCGTGATTCAAATCTCCGACGACGGCCGCGGCCTCAACCGGGAGAAGATCCTTCAGCGCGGCCGCGAACGGGGCTTGATCCCGCCGGGAGTTACGCCCTCGGAGGCGGAGCTGTACAACCTGATCTTCGAGCCTGGCTTTTCCACCGCCGAGCGCGTCACCGAGGTTTCGGGCCGCGGGGTCGGCATGGACGTGGTGAAGAAAAACATCGTCCGCATGCGGGGCAAGGTGGAGGTCGCTTCGCAGCCGGGACAAGGGACCACGTTCACGCTGAAACTGCCCTTAACGCTGGCCATTATTGACGGCCTGGTGGTCGGCGTGGGGACCCAACGCTATATCATCCCCATCTACTCCGTCGTCGAGATGTTGTGTCCCAGCCGGGATTCGGTCACCACCGCCCCCGAACAGGGCGAGATGGTGCTGGTGCGGGGCAGCCTGCTGCCGGTGATCCGCCTGAACGAGCGCTTCGGCGTCGAGGCCCGGGCACAACACCCCTCCGAAGGCTTGCTGGTTGTGGCCGAGCAGGAGGGCAAGCGCTTCTCGGTTCTTGTCGATGAGTTTATCGGCAAGCAGGAAGTGGTGATCAAGAGCCTGGGCCCGATGTTCCGCCACGTTCGCGGGATCGCCGGCGGGGCCATTCTGGGCGACGGCCGGGTGGGGCTCATTCTCGATCTTGAAGCCATCTTCGCCTGGAAAGGAGAGGCGTGAGGCCGGCTCTGGATCTCCTAGAGGTTGCCGAGGGCGGGCTGACGCTGAGCGCGGCAGAGTTCGAGCTCATTCGGAATCTGGCGCGCGAGCGCTTCGGCTTGGACCTGCGCCAAGGGAAAGAAGAGCTGGTCAAGGCCCGTTTGGGGAGACTCATCCGGCAGGGGCGTTTTCCCTCCTTCCGCAGCTACTACGAATACGTCGTCTCGGACCGCACCGGCGAGGCTCTGGTCAGCATGATCGACGCGCTGACCACCAACTATACCTCCTTTCGCCGGGAGCCCGCTCACTTTGAGTTCTTGGTGCAACACCTGCTGCCTGCCTGGCGCAACCGCCGGAGTTTGCGGATCTGGAGCGCCGCTTGCGCCAGCGGCGAGGAGCCTTACACGCTGGCCTGCACTCTGCTGGAACACCTGCCGCCCTCCTCCAGCCCGGAGATTCACATCCTGGCCACTGATATATCCACCCGGGCTTTGAGCGCCGCTGAACGCGGCATCTATCCGGCCGAAAGGCTCCGCGATTTGCCGCCCGTCTGGCTCCCCAGATTCTTCTTGCGCGGGCATGGAAGCTATGAGGGGCACATGAAAGTGAAGCCCGAGGTCCGGCGGCTGATCGAGTTCGGCCGCCTGAATCTGATCGAACCGTTCAGCCACGCCGAACCGTTCGTACTGATCTTCTGCCGCAACGTCATGATTTACTTCGACCGGCCGGTCCGCCAGATGGTTGTTGAGCGCGTTACGTCTTGGCTGGAGCCGGGCGGGTACCTGTTTGTGGGGCACGCCGAGAGCCTGGCGGGTTTGAAGACGGGGCTGGAGTACGTGCGCCCGGCCGTCTATCGCAAGCCTTCGCCGGGAGAGCTGCCGGCGGGGTCCCGGAAGGGGCGTCGATGAGAACGATCGTTGTGGGAGTCGCCGACTGCGCCGTAAGCAATGACCCGGACGCTGTGCTGGTTACCCACGCGCTGGGTTCCTGCGTCGGGCTGTTGATCCACGATCCGGTGGCGCGGGTAGGCGGTCTACTGCACTACATGTTGCCGGAAAGTCGGCTTGACGCCGAGCGAGCCCAGCGGAACCCTTGCATGTTCGCTGACACGGGGATCCCAGAGTTGTTCCGCCGGGCTTACGCGTTGGGCGCGGTCAAAAACCGCATGGTGGTGCGCGCGGCCGGCGCAGCTCAGGTGATGGATCCCGACGGTGTGTTCCAAATCGGCAAGCGCAACTCTCAGGCGCTTCGCCGGATTCTGTGGAAGGCCGGCATCCTGCTTCAAGGCGAGGAGCTGGGCGGCTTCAGTTCACGCACGGTCCGCCTGGAGGTGGGTACCGGCCGGATGTGGTGCCGCAGCACGGGCGAGCCGGAACGGGAGATGACCGGTTCGATCCACCTGGCGCAAGGAGTTGTGGAATGGCGTACCGTGTCCTGATCGTAGATGATTCTCCGTCGATGCGGTCGTTTATCCGCCGCGTCATCGAAATCTCGGGTTTTGACTGCGGCGTCTGCCTGGAGGCCGGAAACGGCGAGGAAGCCCTGACGGTGCTCAACCGGGAGTGGGTAGACCTTATCCTGACCGACATCAATATGCCCGGCATGGACGGCGCTGAGTTCGTCCGCCGCCTGGAAGCCGATGATTGCCTGCGCTCGATTCCCGTGCTGGTCATCTCCACCGACAGCAGCAACGCCCGGATCCGGCACATGCTGGCCTTGGGGGTGAAGGGCTACATTGCCAAGCCCTTTACGCCGGAGAGCCTGCGCGCCGAGCTGGAGCGGCTTTTGGGGGTGCCTCATGCTTGAGACTGGTCCTGGCCCGGTTCAAACCTGCTTGTGCGAGGCCGCCCGGCAGGTTCTGGAAACCATGTTCTTCGTCACCGTCGAGGAGCCGGATCCCTCGGCTCCGCCGCCCGAACCCTGCTGGTGGTTTGAGGTGGACTTCCGCGGGGATCCCTCCGGGTGCTTCTATCTGGGCCTCTCAGAAGAAGCAGCCGCCACCGCCGCCGCGAACTTTCTGGGCGCCGAACCGGGAGCGGCGATTGGAAGGGAAGATACGGTCAATGTGCTGCGCGAGATGGCCAACATGATTTGCGGCGCCACGCTGAGCCGCTTAGAAAACGGACGGTCGTTTGAGTTGTCGAGTCCTCGCCTGCTGGAGGGCGCTCCGCTCCGGCAGCCGGACGCGGCCTGCATCCTGACGCTGGATTGCGGAGGCGCCGAGGCGCGCCTCTGGCTGGATTCGGATCGCCGATGAGCGCCGGCAAGAAAATCCGCGTGCTGGTGGTGGACGATTCGGCCATCGTCCGCAAGATCCTCTCCGAGTGCCTGGCCGCCGAACCCGGCCTGGAGGTGGTGGGGGTGGCGCCGGATCCCTATGTGGCCCGGGACAAGATCCTGGCACTCGAGCCCGATGTCCTGACCTTGGACATCGAGATGCCTCGGATGGATGGGCTGACCTTCCTCAACAAGCTGATGCGCTTCCACCCGATGCCGGTCATCGTGATCAGCTCGCTGGGCCAATCCTCCACCCGGTTGGCCCTGGAGGCGATGCGGCTGGGCGCGGTCGAAGTGCTGGCCAAGCCCTCCGGGCCGTACTCGGTCGGGGAACTGAGGCACACGCTGGCGGCCAAGATCCGTGCGGCGGCCGCGGCGCGGGTGCGTCCGGCCCTACGAACCTCTGCCGAGCCGCAGCCGGCCCCGCCCGCCCCTGTGGTGCCGGCGGGTTCGCTGGACGCCACGGCGGTCATCGCCATCGGCGCCTCTACCGGAGGAACCGAGGCGATCCGGGAAATCCTGTCGGTGCTGCCGGCCGACTGTCCGGGAATCGTGATTGCACAGCACATTCCGCCCGTGTTCTCCAAAGCCTTTGCCGAGCGCCTCAACCAAATCTGTGCGATGGAGGTGAAGGAAGCCGTCGACGGGGACTTCCTGGTGCCCGGACGGGCTCTGGTCGCCCCGGGGGACTACCATATGCTTCTCCGGCGCTCGGGCATGGCGGCCCGGGTTGAAGTCAAGACCGGTCCCAGAGTCCATTATCAGAGGCCCTCGGTGGATGTGCTATTCACTTCGGTCGCGGAGGCTTACGGCGCGGATGCCATTGGGGTGCTGCTCACGGGCATGGGCGCGGATGGGGCCGAGGGCCTGCTCAAGATGAAACAGGCCGGGGCCCACACGATCGCCCAGGACGAGGCCACAAGCGTGGTCTTCGGAATGCCGCGGGAGGCGATTCGGCTGGGCGCAGCCGCGCAGGTGCTGCCTCTGGGAAGCATCGGCCGGGCGATCCTGGCGGCGGCGCAGAGCGGGCGCCGTCAGCCCTCCCAAAAGACGGCCTCCTGAGCGGCGCAAGACCGCCACGAAAACCTTTGCGCCGGCCGCCGCTCTGCGCCAGCGCCTTCAGCACAAGCCGCCCGGCGCCCAGCGCGCTGGGGCTAACGCAAATAGTCAAAGAGGCTGCGCGGCGGCGTGGCGGAATGGCTGGCGTAGGCCGCCTCCTGATGCATCTTGGCACGCTGGATTTCGAGCGCGGCTTCGGTCAAGTCAGCATCACGGCGCAAGCTCAGCTCAGTTTTGAGCTGCACCTCCAGTTTGTGGGCAAAGTCGATGGCGGATTCCACTTTGCGCTGCGCCAGCCCGTAATAGCTGAGGTGAATGTTCAGATGGTCTCCGGCCAGACGCAGCGAGGACAGTGCGGTTTCAATGGCCGCCTGGTCGTTGTTTTCCAGGGCGAGGCGAAGTCCGTTCAGGGCGGCGAAGACGTTCTCCGGGGCCAGCGTGTCGTCCGGGTTGCGGCTGTCGAAGATTTCCTGAGCCGTTTTGGAGGCGGAGAAGGTGGTGCCGCTGGGGTGCTGAATCTGCCGTGTGGCCTGGGGAATAAATTGCCGGCTCACTCCGTTTGGCTGGCTTGGGTCCAGTTCATACACCGGCGCGTCGTCGCGGTCCCCGCTGAAGACGTAGCGGCCGTTGATCATGGCCTGGCTGGCGGTGACCATCTCCTCGAGCAGGCCTTGGATCTCGCCCGCGATGATGCGCCGTGTTTCGGCAGTCTGGGTGGAGTTGGCGCCTTGGGAACCCAGCACGCGTGCGCGTTCAACCAGTTTGATGGCCGTTTCGAGAGCATCCTCAGCGGCGCGCACCTCGGACCGGACCCGCGCCAAGTTGGTCCGGATCTGATCACTCCGGCTCAGGGAAGCCAGCAGCTTGAGAATGTCGCTGATCTCATCCGGCGCATCCGAGGGGTCGTTGACGCGAAGTCCCGACGAAATCTGGCGGTTGGCGCGTTCCAAGGTTTGCTGGATGCGTTCCAAAGAAGCCAGGAACCGTTCCGAGGATGGATCGAGATTACGGATCATAATGCCCCCATATGTGTTGCTTATCGGATCATCCCCAGCACTGCTTCGGTCAACTCACCCAGCAGGCTGAGCATTTTGGCGTTGGCCTGGTAGGCCCGCTGGAACTGGAGAATCAGGATCGCCTCCTGATCGAGAGAAACGCCGGATAGCTGCTGCCGGAGCTCCCTGGCTTGTGCGGTCGTGTCGGCGCGGAAGGCGCGGTTGGCCTCGGCATCCGCCAGCCGCGATCCGACCGAGCCAGCCAGACGCCCGAAGAACGCAGCGTAGCTGTAGCCGCTGATCATGTCCTGCGGCCGCCGGGGTTCGGCCAGCTCCGCCAACTGAAGGGCCACCCCGTTGCCCACGTAGGGCGGCCCGGGACTGATGGCGGCCAGATTCTGCGCGTTTGCGGCCGGATTCAACGCCAAAGTCTGGGCCACGACGGCGTCGCTGGCCACATTGTAGGTGAACAGCGGTACGCCGCTGACGGGCGGCGGGCCATCGGACACCCAACCCCCGCTGAGCAGCTCATTGATGCGGTCCGCCACCGCCTTGGCCAGCAGGTTGAGGTCACCCGCGTGATAGGCGTCCCCGGCCAGCGAGGCGAGCACCTGGTTTCGCATCTCGAGCAATCCTCCCAACGCGCCTTGGGTCACCAAGGAGGTAATGTCGCGTCCTTCGGAGGCCACAATCCGGGCGGGCGCTGGGGCGGCGGTATAGATGGGAGGCGGGTCGGCGGGCAAATCGAACTGCACACTGATGCGGTAGAAGCTGGCGCCGATGACCAGAGGGGACTGGCCGCCGATCAGCACCGTGACCGAGCCGTCCGTCTGGTGCAGGACGCTGATGTTGACCAGTTCCGAGAGCTCCTCCAGCGCCGCGTGGATTTTTGTGTCCAAACCGGCATCGTCCATGCCTCCGCTGCGCCGGGCCAGGTTGTATTCGTAGAGCAGCTGGCCGATCTCGTTGATCTTGCCGACGGTCTGGCGAAGCTGTCGGTCGGCGTCGGCGGCGGCCCGGGCCATCCCTTCGGCGACCTGATGAAAGGCGTCGGCCAGCTCGCCGGCCCGCTGGATCACCTGCTCACGGGCGGGGAGGCTGCCCGGCTCCAGGCTCCAGGCCGAGAAGGCCTGGAAGAGGTTGCTGAGGGCTGCCGGGATTCCCTGCCGTCCGGTGACGTCAAAGTAGCTCTCGACCGCCGCCAGGCTGTGGGCTAGCTCCGTGTAGTAGCCCAGTGACTCCCGCTGGCGGCGGACGTTTTGTTCGGCGTACAAGTTGCGGGCGGTTTCGATCTCCCCCGCCTGCACGCCTCCGATCAGCCCGGTGCTCGGGTCGAACTCGGCCGCATGGAGAATCATGCGCTGGGCGGCGTAGCCCGGCGTCGAGACGTTGGCGACGTTGTTTTGGGATACCACCAGCGCACGCTCAAAGACGCCCAGCGCCTGAGCGGTGCTGATCAAGGAGGTTAGCAGGTTGGACATGGGTTAAGCCTCCGCCAATCCCCTGCGTATCTCTTCGGCTGGCGCTGGATTTCCGTACGCGTCGTAGCCGCCGGTAAGGCTCGCCTTCAGGCGCGCCCAGCCATCAAAGAAAACGTTGGCCTGCTCGAGCAGACGTTGCGTGTGCTGGAGTTGGCGCCAGAGGGTTTGGGCAGCAGCGGTGAACGCCGGGCTGGGGTGGAAATCCGGGTTGGAGGTTTCCGCACGGAGCGATTCCATCTGGCGCACGGCCTCCTCTAGCAGCTCCTGGCTCTTTTCCAAGCGGGCCGGGCTTGGGGTGGCGGCCAGCGCCTGGACCTTTCGGAGGAGCTGTTGCGCCTCGACTAGGTACTGGAGTGGCATGGAGGTTTCTCCGGATACGGCTCATGCACGCCGACGGCCACTATCCGCTTTGCAGCCAACCTCAACGAAACCGCATGCCGGCGCTCCCCGCCGTTGTTCGGGCTCAGCCGGTTCTACCGGCGCAGATGTCCCCCGTCAGCGCCACGCCAGCTTCTATGAGCTGCGGTTCGGTCCAGCAGCAGGCGGCTGGCTTGCGCCGGCTCGCATCGCGGCAGCGATCTTGCGGCTGAGTTCGGCCACGTTGACCTGGTAACGCCCGGCGGCGTAATCCTGCCGCAGGCTTTCGACGCGCTCGGCGCGCTCGCGTGCCGCGGCGTTCAGTAAGCGTGCCAATCCGCCGGTGAGTTCGGAAAGCTCTACGCGATCCGAGGTTAGCCCCCAGCGCGGATCCCCGCTGCGCGCTTCCAGCTGGCGGTCGACTTCCTGGGCTCCGGAGGTCTTGCCAAGCTGAATGGCCTGACTGCTGTTCATGTAGCGGTCATCAACTCTCATGGCTCGCCCGCCTGGGCTTCTACTCTGCCTTTCTTATCGGCCGCTCCCGCGAAAACTTTAGGGAAAGGCCGCCAAATACCTGACACGCGCCAGTTTTTTGGCGCTTCCCGTAAAGTGAAGCCGAGGCCGGCCGATTTTTCCGCTCTAACGCTATGTCTTACCTGAAACGGCTTGTTTGGATCGGCGGCTCTGCGGCGTTCCACTCCTCCCTTTCGGACGCTCTCATCGGCTGCCGGGTAGAGCATTTTAGTGATTTTCATCAGGCGATGCATTCTCTGTGCCAGACGGGATCGGACGCGGTGCTGGCAAGTATGCCGTTAGAGGACTGGACCGCCGAAGAGCTGCTGGAGGAGCTCCGGAGGGTGCGCCGGGAAGCCCCGGTGATTGTGCACCGTGTGGCGGGGGATCCGGAGGAGGCTTTTCGCCTGGCGAGGCTGGGGGCGGCGGCTTATCTGAGCGGCCCGCTAGAGGTTGCGAAGCTGGCCGCTTGTCTGGAGGCGGTGTTCGCGCATCGCGAAAGCCAGGGGTTGTTGCGTCTGGCGGCGGGGCTGAACTCCGAACCGTGGCGGCAACTTCTGGTGGGGGAAAGCCAGGCCATGCGGGACGTGGTGGAGGTGATCCGGCTGGTGGGCGCCCGGCGCTGCACGGTGTTAATCACGGGCGAAACGGGCACGGGCAAGGAGGTGGCTGCGCGGGCACTGCATCTGGCGGGGCCGCGGGGCCGCAAGCCGATGGTTTCGGTCAATTGCAGCGCGCTGCCGGAGCACTTGCTGGAGGCGGAGTTGTTTGGCCACGTCAGGGGGGCCTTCACCGGAGCGGTGCAGAGCCGGACCGGCCGTTTCGAGCAGGCTGACGGGGGAACGCTGTTTCTGGACGAGATCGGGGATCTGCCCCTGGAGCTTCAGGCCAAGTTGCTGCGGGTGTTGCAGGAGCGCGAGTTTCAGAGGCTGGGCAGCTCGGAGACGATCCGGGTGGATGTCCGCGTCATCGCCGCCACCAACGGCGATCTGGTAGAACGGGTGCGGCAGGGCCGGTTCCGGGAAGACCTGTTTTACCGGCTGAATGTAGTGCCATTAACGATGCCGCCGCTGCGGGAGCGGCTTTCGGATGTGCCGCTGCTGGTGCAGCATTTCTTGGAGAAAGTATGCCGCTTGGAGAATCTGCCGCTGAAGCGGGTTGAGCCGGAGACGCTGCGGCGGCTGTGCGCTTACTCCTGGCCGGGCAATGTCCGGCAACTGGAGAACGCGGTCGAGATGGCGGTGGCGCTGAGCGGGGAACGGACCGTGCTGTATCCGAGCGACTTTCCGTTGCCATCGGCGGTGGAATCGAAGCCCCTGCGCAGCGCCGCAGCCCCGCTGGTGTCGGTGCCCGATGACGGCTTGGACTATGAAGCGACAGTGGGGGCGTTTGAGCGGGAGCTGCTCGAGCAGGCGCTGCGGAAGACGGGCGGCAACAAGAAGCGCGCGGCGGACATGCTGCGGCTGAAGCGGACGACGCTGACGGCCAAGCTGCGGAGCCTCGCGGCGCGGGCGGCGGGGGCATGAGCAGGGGTGCAGCGCGGATAGGGGCGGATCAGCATTCTCCAAGAATGATCCTGAAGTGGCGGGGTTTGGACCACTATAATGAAGCTTGGATCGGGGCGTGGCGCAGCCTGGTAGCGCACCTGCCTTGGGCGCAGGGGGTCGCAGGTTCAAATCCTGCCGCCCCGACCAATGTGAGAAGCGAAACGCTTGCCTGCTGCGAAGGCTCAAGCCCGCTGGGTAAAGGTTGGGATTGACAGCGAGGCGGCTCGCAGTTGGACGCGCGCCTCCGTGCCGCGCTCCCACCTTACTTACCCGGAAATTCTAAGCCATTCACTGGGGCGCTCAACCGTTTCGTAAGCCGGCTGCGGCGCTCGCGGGCTTCCGTTGCAAATCCCATTCCGTGCCGATCCCGGCGCACGGTAAGTCGAAGTGGGGACGATGCCGCTGCGGTGAAGACCATTGTGGCGCCGTAAGCCAACACGCAGGTCTGCGAATTTGGTTCCGGCACGGCGGCGAGATTGGAACAATAAGCGGCCGGCGGAAATGGGGGCGCACGCAGCGATAGAGGCTTAATCCGCCTGGGGGCAAAGTTGGACCGCAGTGAGGGCGCAAGCCGGAGAAGTGCCCTGCCGAAGCTGCGGTTGGGACATGCTGCGAGCGCAGACTGGGAGTCTGCACCACGGCGGGCAGAGTTGGGGTGCAGGGTGGGCGCCACCTCTGCGGGTCGGTGGGGATTCTTGGTTGTGTTTGCTGGGTGGTTGGGTTTTCTGGGCTGTTTTTGCTGCTTTTCGGCTCCTTGCTCGACTGCTTGCTGG
>JAIMAR010000013.1 GCA_023511855.1 Bryobacteraceae bacterium | reverse complement strand
GATACGAAGATTGCACCCGAGGGGGGAATTTCGGATCGAAAGCGGGGGGCTTCATCGGTTGAGGTCAGGTCCGGGGCTGGTTCACAAAGGCCCAGCCCCGGCCAAGCAACGGGTCAGAAAGCGATCCTCAGCGAGAGCTGGATGATGCGCGGAGGACGCGCACTGGTGTAGGCTCCCGTGTTGGCGTTCTGGTTGACGCCCTGAGGATTGAAGCGGAAGCTGGAATCCAGACCCGAGAACTGGGTGTGGTTCCAGGCGTTAAACAGCTCGGTCCGGAACTGGATGTAGCGCTGCTCGGCGCCGAGCGGGACGCGCTTGGAGATGGCGATGTCCCAGTTGTTCACGCCCGGGCCGCGCAGGATGTTCAGGCCGCAGTTTCCGAAGCTCCGCTGCGGGGTGCGGCGGAAGACATCGGTATTGAAGTTGCGGTAGAACGTCTTCTGGCTTTTGTCGAGTTTGGGATCGCCCACCACGGTGATGCGGGCGCCCTCGCTGGAGCCAGTAATGTCCTGGCCGTCGGTGGTCGAGAAGCTCGGGGTGAAGGGAGCGCCGCTGATAAAGCTGGTGATGCCGCTGATTTGCCAGTCATCGAGCACCCAGCGCAGCGGTCTTACGCCCATCCGCTCGGCCACCTTGGGCAGATCGTAGAAGTAGTTGACCACGAACACATGGGAGCGGTCCCAGTCCAGAGGTCCGTAGTTGCGCTGGCGAGCCGGGAAGTATGGACTGACGGCGCTGTAGTCGGTGCCTACCACGCCCAGCGCCTTAGAGAAGGTGTACGCTACGCCGAACTGCAACCCCCTGACGAACCGGCGGTTGGCCGAGAATTGCAGGGAGTTGTAGTTGGAGGTCGCCGAGAACTCCTGGAGGTTGATGTCCGCGTAGCCCTTGATGGGCCGGAAGAAGTTATCCGGCAGCGGAGAACCGGGCCGGGTCGGATCGGCGTTGGCCGGATCGAAGCGGCCGAACATCGGAATGGGATTGAGGTTGCGGCGGATGATGAGATGCCGGGACAAGCCGCCGACGTAAGCCGCCTCCACGCGCGTGTTCCAGATCTGGTGCTGGATGCCGAACGAGTAGTTCATGGTAGAGGCGTGCTTGTTGTCACCCAGCAGGATCAACAGGTTCGAGGGTCCCACGGCTCCGCCGCCGGTGGCGTAAGTATCCAGGTTGCCGTGATAGAGCGTGGGCGTGTAGGCGATGGGCGGGTTGCCGTTGGCGTAGAAGGTCGGGTTGCCCTGCGGGCGGTCCTTGAACATCCCGAATCCACCGCGCAACGCCGTACGGCCATTGCCGAACAGATCGTAGGCAAAGCCGAAGCGCGGACCCAGCGCCAGCCAGGAGGTGGTATACAGGCCGGGCGGGTAGCCGTCCACGCCGCCGACCTTCATGCCGTTGGCGAAATCGCCGGAACCGGGCACGAACAGCCCGATGAGCGGGGTAGGCGCCAAGGCCCCGCTGATGGGATCCTTCGCCACGCGCCGTCCAGTGGAGTCCAGCGCAGGTTGATATAGCGCCGGCGCCTTGGCCGGATTATAGTACTTCGGGTCAAAGGTGGCGATGGTGCGGTTGAGGTCCTCCATGGGCGGGGAGTGATAGAAACGCAGACCCAGGTCGAGCGTGAGCCGCGGCGTGACGCGCCAGTTGTCCTGGATAAACCACTCGATATTCCAGAACCACCAGTCGCCGTCGACTCGCTTGGTCGCCTCCGAGTAAGAAGTCACGACGCCCAGCAAGGCGTTGGCGTAACTGTGGCCGGTGTCCTGGGGGTTGTTGGTGTCGCGGCTGAAGCTGAACGCGCCGCGGTAGTTGCCGCCGCCCACTTGGAACTTGCCGGTGCGCTCCACGTAAATGCCCGCCTTCAGGTTGTGCGTCCGCCAAACCTTGCTGACGTTGTTCACGAAGCTGTAGATGTCGTTGTAGTTCAGGTAGGGCACGTTGCCGAGGCCGGAGTTCACCGTATTGGCGGGCTGCCCGCCGAAAGCCACGTTGGGGATGTAGTTGGAGGACGCAGCCGGCAGATAGGTGCCCGGACCGGCCGTATCCTTGAACCACTGCGGCGGATTGCCCATCCGGGAGCGGTCCACGGCTTGCTTGTCCACCGGGTCGAAGTACAGGTTGTTGCGGCTCTTGCCAAAAATGAACTCGTTAATGAGGGTGGGCGAGAACGTCTTGGTAATGTTTACCACATGGCCCTTTCCGGGCTGCCCAAATCGCACCGGCGTCAGCAGGAAATTGATGCCGCCGTTGACCCACAAACCGTATGGGGTGTCCTGCTCGTCCTTGTCCTGAACGTAGCGGTAGTAGAAGCGGAAGGACGGCCAGAAGGCAGCATCGATCCGGATCAGGTCCTGGCGCTTGGGGTAGCTGCCGCTATAGGCCGCGCGGTAGTTGCGCTGATAGCGCAGCGCAGGATCGGTCTCGGTGTAGTTCGGCGTCGGGTAGAACTTGAGGATGCTCTGGCCGAGGGCGTTGATCCGGTTCGGCGGCACGATATTGCCGGGGAACGGCTGGCCGGTCAGCGGATCCCGCACGGTGATGACCGCGCCGTTGACGTCTCGGCTGTCGGAGAAGTCGCCGTTGCGTTCCCGCTCCGTCGGCATGTTCACGAACCGGGTGCCGTAGTCCCGCTTCATGCCGGTGTACTCTTGCGACCAGAAGAAGAACAGCTTATCGCGATCCCGGTTGAACTCCTCGGGGATGTAGACCGGTCCGCCGATCGAGTAGCCGGTGATGCGGTAGCGGTAAGGCGACTTGGGCGTACCGGTGCGGTTGTTAAAGAAGTTGTTGGCGTTCAGGCTCTCGTGGCGGTAGAAGTTGTACGCCGTGCCGTGGAAGTCCTTGGTGCCGCTGCGGGTCACCACGGTGATCACGCCCCCGCCGGAGCGCCCGAACTCGGCCTGGTAATTCGAGGTCATGATCTTGATCTCAGAGATGGCGTCCATGTTGGGCTGGTACTGGATCGTCTCGTTAGAGCCCGTGTCCAGGTTGGTGACCCCGTCCACAGCCAGGTTCTTCTGGTTCTGACGCAGCCCGTTGATGAACGTCCCGCGGATGGCATCCGGAGTCGGGGTTTCGCGCGGCTGGGAGAAGTTGTCCACAATCCCGGGCACCGTGAGCAGCAGGGCGAAGAAATCCCTGCCCTTGACGGCGATGTTCTGGATCTGGTCGCCGCTGATCAGGCCGGATTTTTCCGAGCTGGCCAGTTGAACTTGGCCCGCTTCGGCGGTCACGCTGACCACCTCCCGGACTTCGCCGAGCTGAAGTGTCAACTGGCCCAGGGAGCGGACTTCATTGGCCGTCACGACGATGTCCTTGGACTCCAGAACCTTGAAGCCGGTGGCCTGCACCCGCAGGGTATAGGTTCCGGCCTGCACGTTCGGAAACACGAAGGAGCCATCTGAAGCCGCGGCCGTGGTGAGGCTGCCCCCCGTGGCTTGGTTGGTTAGCGTACAGGTGGCGCCAGGAACCGCCGCGCCGGTGGGGTCAATGATCGATCCGCGGACCGAACTCGACACCACTTGCGCGTGCGTGATTCCGAGCGCAATCAGGGATAGGCACAGAAACCGTGTTATGGTTTTCATTGATCCTCCTTCGCCGGTGATCCGGCGCCTTGTACCCCTTATGCGTGTAGGAACAAGCTGTTGATTACAGCCATTCCCGAGTTCATTTTAAGGTTCTATTATTCTTTTGGTCAAGATTTTTCGACCGCCTGCACGGGCCGGAATTTATAGAAGCAACGGGGCCGCTCCCCCGAAGGCTCTTTGGCGATTATCGATTGCGGTCGATCTTATGCGGAAGTATTGTTTAATTTGAGTCAGTTCAGTAACTTAGACATACATAAACTGGCCCTGGCGGTGCAGGCCCGGCGGTCACTGGCAGCTCCCCCCAAGTTCAGGGGAGTTGGGCCGGCCTGCTGCCGAGCCATCCTCAGGGGTGCACAAAACTCGGCGGCGCCAGGATTCGGCCTGCTTCCTCTATACTGGAGAAAGCAACCGCCGGAAGCGGAGAATCACCCCATCATGTTGGAAATGAGCAGCATCTGGATGCGCGTAGCAGCTGCGCTGTACGCTATAGGCCTGTTGCATGCCATTCTGATGGTCCTACGCCGGCGCTCTCGGCTGTTTTCTCTAGCTTCGGGCGCCTTCCGCGTGGCGGTAGTGCTGCACGTGGTTTCCGTGGTGGAAGAGGCCATCGGGACTCGCAGCATCCCGCTCAACAACTTCTATGAGTCGGTCACCGTTTGCGGCCTGTTGCTGGCGGTGACCTTCCTGCTGGTGCACTGGCGCTACCGGCTGGAGACGCTGTCGGTATTTGTTTTCCCGCTCGTGTTTCTGATGACCCTGATCGGCGGGCTGGGCAATCCGGTGGCGAGCTGGGAAAGCGCCACGGTGCGGGACGCCTGGCTGCTGGCGCACGTGGCGCTTGTGCTGCTTGGGTTTGCGGCGCTGGTGGTGATGACGGCGGCTTCCCTGCTGTACTTGCTCCAGGAACAGAGTCTAAAGAGGAAACGTCCGGCCCGGCTGTTTGACCGGCTGCCGCCATTGGGGACGTTGGACGAGCTGATCTCGTGGGCAATGGCGGTGGCCTTTGTGTTGATCACGCTGGCGGTGGTGGCCGGAAGCATCTGGGGATTCGTGGAGTGGGGCACCCGCTGGATCCGGGAGCCTAAGATCGTCATCTCTCTGGTCACCTGGGGCCTGTACCTGGCCATGGTTTACCTGCGCCGGGTGGCGGGATGGCGGGGGCGCAAGGCGGCGCTGATGGCGATCGCGGTGGTGGGCTTTTCGGCGGCGAGCTGGGCAGCCCACGTCGGAATGCGCAGCATCTTCATCCGATGAGACTCTCGCTGACAGGGCTGAATCACAAGACCGCCCCGGTGGAGGTGCGCGAACGGCTGGCCTTCGATGACCGCTCCCTGGCGGAGGCATTCCGGGAGCTGCGCAGCCGCAACGGTTTTCACGAGGCCCTGGTGTTGTCCACTTGCAACCGGGTGGAAGTGACCGTGGCCGCCGACGAAGACGCCGAACCCGAGGCTGCCGTGACGGAAATTCTGTGCCGCTTCCGCAAGGTCGAGCCGGAGCTGGTGCGCCCGCACCTTTACCATCTCCAGGACCGGGAGGCCATCCATCACCTGTTCCGCGTGGCGGCGAGCCTGGATTCGATGGTCGTGGGCGAACCTCAGATCCTGGGGCAGATGAAGACGGCGTTTGCTCTGGCCAAGGCCCACGGCGCGGCCGGCGGTTACCTGGAGATGATTCTGACGCGGGCCTTCAGCGTGGCCAAGCGGGTCCGCACGGAAACCGAAATCGGCAGAAGCGCCGTCAGCGTCAGCTATGTGGCGGTGGAGCTGGCCCGGGAGATCTTTGGCTCACTCAACGGCCGCAAGGTTCTGCTGGTGGGAGCAGGGAAGATGTCGGAATTGGCCGCCCGCCACCTGCACCGCTCCGGCGCCAACCAAATCTTCGTCACCAACCGCACGCGCGACCGCGCCGTGGAAATGGCTGAGATCTTCCATGGCTCGGTGGTGGAGTACAACCAGTTCGTTTCGCGCCTTCCCGAAATCGACATTTTGATCGCCTCCAGCGGCGCGCCCCACTACATCCTGCACAAGCAGGACGTGCGCCGGGCCTTGGAGGCGCGCCGCAACCGGCCCATGTTCCTGATCGACATCGCCGTGCCCCGCAACATCGATCCGGCGGTCAATGAGCTGGAAAGCGCCTTTCTCTACGACATCGACGATCTGCAAAAGGTGGCCGACGCCAACCGGGAAGGGCGCCTCAAGCATGCCGAGCAGGCCGAGCAGATCATCGCCGAAGAAGTCGACCGCATGATGGCGCGCCTGAAGGCTCGCGAGGTCGCGCCCACCATCGTCCGGCTCCAGGAACAGCTCGAAGCCGTGCGCCTGGCGGAGCTCGAGCGGGTCCGTTCGCGGCTGGGCCCGCTGACGCCGGAACAGGCGCAGGCCCTGGATGCGCTGACCCGCTCCATCGTGGCCAAGATCGCGCACGCGCCTATCTCCGAGCTGCGCCGCCAAGCAGCCGAGCCGGGCGGGGTCACCGCGATCGAACTGATCCGACGCATGTTCCGCCTGGACGAAGGATGACGCTCACCATCGCAAGCCGAGGCTCGCAACTGGCGCTCTGGCAGGCGCGCTGGATCCAGTCCCGCCTGGAAGAGCTCGGCGCTCGCTGCCGGATCCAGATCATCAAGACCACCGGGGACAAGATCACCGATGTGCCGCTGGCCAAAGTCGGGGCCAAGGGACTGTTCACCAAGGAGATCGAGGAAGCCCTGCTGGCCGGCGAAGCGGACTTGGCCGTGCACAGCATGAAGGACCTGCCGACTTCGCTGCCCGAAGGCCTAATGCTGGCCGCCGTGCCCGAGCGCGAGGATCCACGGGACGCGATCGTCGGCAGGAAATTCGCGGAACTCCAAGCGGGCAGCAAGGTCGGCACCAGCTCCCTGCGCCGCGCGGCGCAACTGCTGGCGCTGCGCCCGGAACTGAAGATCGAACCCCTGCGCGGCAACCTGGACACCCGCCTGCGCAAACTCAGCGAGGGACGCTACGACGCGATTGTTCTGGCGGCCGCGGGGCTGAAGCGCATGGGCTGGGAGGACCGGATCGCCGAAATCCTTTCGACCGATTACCTCTGCCCCGCCGTCGGCCAGGGCGCACTGGCGGTGGAGACTCGGGCCGATGGCGGCCTCGCCGCAGAGCTGTGCGGGCAGCTCGATCACGCCCCCACTCGGGCCGCAGTGGCGGCTGAGCGCGCTGTGCTGGCCGGATTGGGCGGCGGCTGCCAGGTGCCGATCGGCGCTTATGCGCAAATCGCAGAAGAAGAGCTTCGTTTGACGGCCGTCGTGTGCACCCCGGACGGCGAGCGGCTGATCCGGCGCAACCTCGCCGGGCAGGCGGATCAGCCGGAAGCACTGGGAAGGCAACTCGCCCAGGAGTTGCTCGACGCAGGCGCCGATGAGATCCTGGAGTCGGTCTATGGGGCCTGAACGTCCGCTGGAAGGGCTCACCATCGCTGTCACCCGGGCCCGCGAGCAGGCGGTAGATTTGGCGGACAAGTTAGAAGCTCTCGGAGCGCGGGTCATCGAGTTTCCGACCATCGAGATCCGGCCCGCGGAGGATTACCGCGCGCTGGATGCCGCCTTGAGCCGCTTGTCAACCTACGACTGGATCATTTTCACCAGCGCCAACGGCGTGCGCTTCTTCCGCGAGCGGGCCGAAATGCGGGGCATAGCGCTCGACCGATTCGCAGGCCGGGTCTGCGCCATTGGGCCGGCCACGCGCAGGGCCGCCGAGTCGCTGGGGTGGACGGTCGACCTCATGCCGGAGCAGTACGTGGCCGAGAGCCTGGTGGCGGCTTTCGCAAGCGAGGACCTGGCCGGGCGGCGCATCTTGTTGCCGCGCGCCGCCGTGGCCCGCGACGTGGTCCCTTCGGAGCTGGCCCGGCTAGGGGCTGCCGTGGACGTGGTCGAGGCCTACCGCACGGCCGTGCCCAAAGACATCGCCCAGCGGACCCGTGAAGTATTTTTCGGCCCGCATCCTCCCGACTGGATCACCTTCACCAGCTCCTCCACGGTCACCAACTTTGTCCAGGCGGCCGGAGCGGCGGCACTGGAGCATGTGCGGATCGCTTCGATCGGCCCGGTGACCACCTCGGCCATCCGGCGTTGCGGCCTCAGCGTGGCCGCGGAAGCCGACCCTTACACCATGGACGGACTGGTGCAGGCGATCGTGGCGGCGGCGCGGCAGGCGAAGTGACTGGACGACAAGCCGTCAGGGTTGCAGCCGCATCAAGACAATGCCGTAGCCCACGCCGGCTTCGTCGGCGGTGCGCGCCACCTGGAACGCCAGCAGCCGCCCGTCGGTGCTCACCACGGGATTCGATGCCTTCCAGCCCTCGTAGTCATTGAAGTAGGTGAGCCGCTCGAAGCTCTTGCCGGTTCCGTCCAAGCGCAGCTTCCAGATGTCAACGTCGCGGAATAGCTGGGTGGAACCGCGCAGCACCGCCTGCCGGTCCGACTCGACGCAGGTGTGCAGCCCATCGGGGAAGATCCCCTCGACCTCGTTGTAACTTCCAATGGCGCGGCTTTGGTTGATCCTCTCGCCTGTCTGCAAATCCATGGTCCACACCGACGCCGTGCCCCCGCGCTCGTAGCAGGTGTAGGTCAACTTGGTGTCCTTGTCGAAGAAGTCCTGCGCCTCCAGGGTGCAGGAGTTGTCGGGGCTGGTGATCACGATGCGCTTGTTGCGCAGCGCCGGCTCGTCGGGATCGACCTCGGCGGTGAGGATTCGCGAGCTTCCGGCTGGCAGCTTGGGGTTCTGCGCGCTGGTTTCGGCGAAGGCGATGCGGAGGGTGCGCTTGGAAACCGCTGCGCCCTCGCTCATCTTTTGGACCAGGCGCACGGGCTTCGAGCCGCTCTTTCGGGACAGATACCACAGCTCGTTGTCGCGGCTGCGGCTGGTGCGGATGTCGGTGAAGCGCTCCGGGCCGATCAGCAGATAGTCGCCGTTGGCCAGATGCATCACCCGCAGGAAAGCTGCGCCGGGCACGTTGCAGGTCAGGCATCGGATCTGCCGCGTCTTTAGGTTGATCACAAAGGCGTCGCCGAAGCTCTTGCCCATGAAGGCGATCTCCTGGTTGTCCGGCGAGAAATCGGCCCGCTCGCCGAAATAGGTGAGTACCTCCATGTTCGGCGGCAGCGCGTCCAGGGGGCTGCCTTTCTTCAATGGAGACTGGCCCATCAAAACGCAGCCCAACAGCCAACAAACGCTAAGTCGAATCAGCCTCATCGTTTATCCTCCTTGCAACTGTCCTCCCTGCTCAGACGTGATGGACGCTGGCTGAAGACCGGTGGGTTCCCAGCCCCAACAGCGCCTCCCTCAGCCGCGCGTGCTGCTGCGTGCGGCGCACATACACGGATTCGTCCGGCCCCATCTTGGCGCGGATGATCTCGATCAACGAGGCTTTGTCCTCCGCAGGCCAGTCCTTCAGGCCGGGGATCAGCGCCAAGACCTGCGCCAGGCTGGCATACTCCCCGTGCGGCCCCGCCTGAATGCCCAAGGCTTGCGATGCCTCTGCCAACGCCTCCAGCGGCCGCAGCTGTTGCGCGGCCAAGCCGATGTTTCTGACATGGAACCGGTCCCACGCGCCTCGGTGGCCATCGGCTTCAAAGACCAGCGGCCCGGCCGCCAGCTTGCGCAGCACGGCGGGCCGGCTCCGGTAGCCAGGCTTCCCGAGCATCCGGCACTCCTCGGGTTCGAGCACGCGCACCACATCCGGCAGCACAGGCCGGAAGCCGAGCTTGCGGTAGAACCAGAATGCGCCGGATTGAATCGCCTCCTCATTGCCGCGCCCGATCTGGTAGGGATCGATGACAAAGCAGGTCACTCCCAGCGCTTGGTGCAGCAGGCCTAGCAGCCGCGCGAACAACCACGCCGTTTCTCCCTCCCGGAAGGTGTAGTAAAGGTTGAATCCCACCTCCATCCGGTCGCACAGCGACAGAGTCTCGACATATCCGATGGGCACGCCGTTTTTGACCAGCATGCCCGCATGGTAGGCGCGCAAGGGCAACCGGCTGCCGACGGGCACTCCGCACAGGTAGACGTCCACGCCCCGCCCAAGGCGCGCTCGCACCACCGAGCGCGGATCGCCGTATGTGAAGCCGTGTAGCTCCCGCTGGCGCACCGCGGAGGCCGCCAGCGCCATATTCAGAAAGGCCTCGCCCGCCTCCTCGGAGAGCGGCTCCAGCTCAATGGGCGGCGAGGTCAGCTCCCGCTCCAGACAAACCTCGCTCCGCGGGATCAGCGGTCCTTCGTGGAAGAAGGGCTCTTCCATCGGCCCCCTCATCAAAGTTCGCGACAGGCGTGAATCCTCCAGATCCCACCGCAGCGGCAGCTCCAGAGCGGCATACAGCCCTGCCTTCTGTTTTTCCGGCGCGGGCAGCGAATGCAGCCGTTCCAGCAGGCACGACAGCGCACGCTCCTCGGAGCCGGCTGCGGCCAGCAGCCAGTCCTTGTACGGAATATGCGGCTCCACCAGTGTGTCTTCCTCCACCAGAGGGAACAGCCACCGCCAGGTTTCCGCCGTCCGGTCCGACGGCTCCCAAGCATCCCAGTCCAGCCTCAGCCGCTCCGGCTCCAGCCGCGCCAGCCGCAGCGCCGCATGGTAGCTGAAGATCGCGGTGAAGCTCGTGCCCGCCACACCCGATGCTTCTGGTTCGTCGAACAGCGCGGAATCGCCACCCGAGGTCACCCACCGCTCCGCCAGCTCCGCAAAGCCCGCCAGCAGCTCCTCGCACTGCGAAAGCAGATCCGGGTTTTGAGGAAACGCCCGGCAGTAGAGCAGCAGCTCGTGATAGCGGTGCAAGTCAGCGGCCTCAGTGAACTTGCGGCGGCTCAGAGCCGCCAGCAGCTTGCCCAGCCGCTGGGCGCTCCGCCCATCAAAGCTGCGCTTCAGTGCTTCCGCTTCCGCCAGTAGATCTGCCACAGAAGATCGAGCCATCGAACGTGATCCAGACACGGATGCATTCTATCACCGGCGGTCACGCCGGAGCCCGGGAAATTTTCATCGGTAAATCAAAGAGTTAGCTGCGGGGAGCGCCCTGCCGGGCGGGGGTTTGCGCCACCGTCGGGCTAGTCTCAAAGCGGGGGACCTTGTCCGAAAGAATCTACAAACTGCAACCGGACCGCACTATTCAACTGCGTGGCTTTAGCGATTTGGGCGCCTCGGCCGCGATCCATTCGGCCACCGCCGAGGGCTTCACCGTCAGCGGCGTCTTCCGTGACGCCGCCGACTTCGCGGTGCTCGTGCTCTACGACGCCGACAACTTCTACGAGCATCCTCGTTTGAAGTATCTGCCTGATACGGATTTCTCCGGCCTCACGCTGACTTTCGATGTCCATTACTCCGGCCTGATGCCGCTCGACTCGCCCAAGTACCCCACCATCGACTGGCCCTTCCTCGATGTCATCCGCCCCGATGGCACAACAGCCAAGATCCGCCTCTTCGACCACGCCGCCCAGGTCTCGGGAGATTACACCTGCGCCTCGGCCAGCTTTATCATCGAAGACAACGGGTTGCAGCCCTACGACCGGGTTACGCTCTGGTATCAGAACTTCGCCTTCGATTACATCGTGCCGGACCAGTCCGGCCCTCGGCCCACCGCCGCGGAAGTGGCCGCCGCTTTGGCTGCCCAAATCAACTCCGTCAATTGGCAGGCCCTTGGAATCCTGTTTCCTCTGGCGGCGCAGGCCGACGGCGCCACTTTACATATCCAGACCACCCGGCCCGGCGCCGACGGCAACATGCTGCGCATGTACGCCGTCGCCAAGAATGCCCGCCTGCGGACGACCGATCCCGTGGCGGTCTTCCAAGGCGGCAGCTCGGACGCCACATGGCGCGTCACCCTCGACTTCGCCGCCCTGGGCATCTCCCAAATCCGCCAGATGTGGCTCACCTTCGCCCCGCCTTTGGCCGATGGGCAAGCCTTTGAAGGTACCGAATGGCAGGCCGCATTCACCAACTGGTCGCTCAGCGGGCCTGAAGAGAAACGCGCTCTTGCCGTCGCGGGACCCGGCAGCGTCCGCGTGGAGGAAGACGACGAAATGTGCCGCTACGAAGGCCAGTGGAGCGTTGAGACCGGCTGGTACTCCGGCGGATTCGCCCGCCGCGCCTCGGCCGTGGGCGACGCCGTCACCATCTCCTACTCCTGCGCGCAGACCCACGACCTGTACCTGGGCACGTCCCTGTACTCAGACCGCGCCCGAATCCGCGTCCAGTTGGATGAAGACGAGCCCACGGAACTTGATTGCCGTCTGAATACGGAGCCCGCCGTGGTGACGCGCCGCAAGCTCCGCTCGGGCGTCGCGCCGGGCGAGCATACTGTGACTCTGCGCCTGGTCTCCGAAGGCCATTTCTACTTCGACTTTCTCGAAGCGGCCGTCCCATCTGACTTGCCCGAGCCGCTCCCGGCCCTGGAGCGCGTGGCCCCGGCGCTCGACTACAGCACCGATCACACCTACAAGCTGCCGCCCGCCCGCATCCTCTGGATGCTGGAGCAGCTCGGCTATCACGGCCCGCTCAACGAGTACATCGGCGTGTTCTGGTGGAACCAGCGCCGCCGGGAAGGCGCATCGATCCCGCAAGCCCAGATCGCCTTCACCGGGCAGTTCGTCCCGGGCGACCAAGTGTTTGTCAACATCGGCGGGCAGGTCTGCGGCAAGAGTGTGTTTCCCAATGAGGACGCCTCCATCATCGCCCGGCACTTTGCCTTCTTCATCAACATGACCTACGTCGGAGTCTGGGCGGCCGCGCAAGACAACGTTCTCGTGATCACCGCCCGGGCTGCGCACCCGGCCTATTCTTTCCCGGTTCAAGCCTGGGTGGAGCGCGCCTCCGGCTCCACCGGCGAGGCGGCCCTCTCAGGAAGCCTGCAAGGCGGAGATCCGGGCCGCTGGGTCGTGGATCCGGCTCAAACTCCCGTTCTGAATCGCGGCGCCCGCGACTGGCACGCGGACCTGTTCCGCGAGTGCGCCCGGCGCGGCAGGGAGCTGACCGTAGCTGCCTCCATGGAGCTGGTGAATCCTCCCGCCGAATTCGCCGCCCGCTACCCCGATGGCCGGCCGGTGGAAACGGCAGTAGGCTTCGGCAGCCTGGTTTCCACCCATTGCGCCTTCTCGACGCCGATGCTCAACTATCACAAGGCGCTTTTCGCCGAGCTGGCCGCCCAGATGAACGAGGCCGGCCTTACTCCCCGGGTGCAATTCGGCGAGTTCTGCTGGTGGTACTTCACCAATCACAACGCGACCAACCCGGACGGCGGCATGGCCTACTACGACGCCGAGACCGCGGCGCAAGCCGAGAACGCGCTCGGCCGCCCGCTCCATATCTTCCGCTCTCCGGACGACGATCCGCAGGTGAATCAAGCCGCCGACGCGGCCTTCCTGCGGAACCGCCTGCGGGACTATGCAGCGGCGCTGGCCGCGCACATCCGGCAAAGCTGCCCTTCCGCTCAGATCGAGATTCTGTTTCCTTACGACGTCAACTATCCGGAGCCCAAAGGGGTGCACCAAATCGGCGGCCGCCTGAACCGGTTTGTGAACCTGCCCCCCGAGTGGACCGGCAAGAACTCCAGCGGCTTGGACGGCTTCAAGACCGAGGCCCTGGATTTCGGCGCCTGGTGCCGCAACCTGGATCTCACCGGCGAGGCGATCCAGTTCGCGCTCGGCTTGGATTGGCCCAAAGACTCCCTGCGCCACCTGGTGGCCATATTCCAGCCGGGTTACGCCTGGGAAAAGGAATGCCGGGAAGCGCTGGGCCGCGGCCTGCATTCGGTGGTGCTGTGGGCCTTTGACCACATCTGTTTGTTCAACCTCAATCCCCGCCTGGAGTCCTTGAAAGGCAAAGCGCAGCAGTTCTGATTTTGTAGCGACGGACCCGCGCGTCTGCCCCAGTGGAGCATGCCGGCAGTCTTGCCGGTGGTTGGCAGGTCAGCCTCTTTCCTCCGTTGTGCGCCCCTGCTGGTGAGCGACTCCGTGATGAGTTCCTTCGCCACCCGCTCCTCGCCCAGTCCCGGAGTCGTTTGGCCGCGGCCCCGCCGCATTGCTAGACTGAACCCTGTCATGACCCCCCGACAAAGGTTGCAAGCGGTTCTGCGCCTCCAAGAACCGGACCGCATACCGATCGACTTCGGAGGAACCTCAGTCACGGGCATCCACGTAAGCTGCGTAGCCGCGCTGCGCGATTACTTCGGGCTGGAAAAGCGCCTGGTCAAGGTCCATGAGCCTTACCAGATGCTCGGCTGGATCGACGAGGACTTGAAGGAGGCCATGGGCATTGACACCGAAGGCGTTTTCCCGCCCCGCACTATGTTCGGCTATCCTAACCGCGCCTGGAAGCCGTGGCGCATGGATGACGGGCTCGAGGTCCTCATGTCCGAGGACTTCCGTTTCGTCAAAGACGCCAACGGAGACACTCTGGTGTTTCCCCAAGGAGACACCAGCGCTCCTCCCAGTGGACGAATGCCCAAAGGCGGCTACTTCTTCGACACCATCGTCCGCCAGCCGCCCATCGACGAAGACCATCTCAACCCCGAAGACAACCTCGAGGAGTTCCAGCCCATCTCGCCGGACGACCTGGACCACTTCCAGCGGGCCGCTGCGGAGGCGTCCGCCACCGGGCGCGGCGTCATCGCCAGCTTCGGCGGTACGGCCTTCGGCGACATCGCCCTTGTCCCTGGCCCGTTTCTCAAGCACCCGAAGGGCATCCGCGACGTCGCCGAATGGTACATCTCAACTCGCAGCCGCCGCGATTACATTCACAAGGTGTTCGAGCGGCAATGTGAAATCGCCCTGGCGAATCTGGAGAAGATTCACGCGATGGTCGGCGACAATGTCGATGCGGTCTTCGTCTGCGGCACGGATTTCGGCACGCAAAAGTCCGCGTTCTGCTCCGTGGAAACCTTTCGCGAGCTGTACTTCCCCTACTACAAGCGAGTCAACGATTGGATCCACGCGCACACCCCCTGGAAAACCTTCAAGCACTCCTGCGGCTCGGTGGCGCGCTTTATCCCCTCCTTCATTGAGGCCGGCTTCGACATCCTCAACCCGGTGCAGTGCTCGGCCGCGGATATGGAGGCCGAGCGGCTGAAGGCCGCCTACGGCGACCGCCTCGTCTTCTGGGGCGGGGGAGTCGACACTCAGACGGTGCTGCCGTTCGGGACCCCAGCGGAAGTCCGCGCTCAAGTTCTGGAGCGGTGCCGCGTGTTCGCCCGCGGCGGCGGCTTCGTCTTCAATACCATCCACAATATCCAGGCCCGCACTCCGGCGGAAAACATCATCGCGATGCTGAACGCCGTGCGCGAGTTCAACGGCCAGCCATGCGTCTGAAGCTGATCGCCTGCGAAGTCTTCTTCCGGGAAATCTGCGCCGAAGTCGCCCGCTCCATCCACCAGGTGGACCTTCTGTTTCTCCTGAAGGGGCTTCACGACCAGGGCCCGGCCGCCATGCGCAAGCGCCTCCAGCAGGCGATCGAAGAAGCATCCGCCGGGCCTTACGAAGCCGTCGTGCTCGGCTACGGGCTGTGCGGCAACGGGATCGCCGGCTTGGAAGCGCGCGCCTGTCCGCTGATCGTCCCCCGCGCGCACGATTGCATTACTCTGTTCCTGGGCAGCCGCGAGCGTTACCAGAACTACTTTGAGAACCACCCGGGCGTCTACTTCCTGACCTCCGGTTGGATCGAACGCGGCCGCAATCTGGAGCCCCAGCTCAGCCTGAACCATGCGGACCTAGTGGCCCGTTACGGAGAGGAAAACGCCCGCTACCTCCAGCAGGAGTTGACCCGCCATTACCGGCAGATCACCTTCATCCAGATGGGCGTGGAGCCCGACCAGCGCTTCGAAGAGCAGGCGCAACGCGAAGCCGCCGGGCGCGGCTGGGCTTTTGAAAAGGTCGAAGGCGATTTGACACTGATCCGACAGCTCGTCAACGGGCCCTGGGACGATTCGAAGTTCCTGACCGTGCCGCCCGGCTGGCGCGTGGCCGCCTCCCACGACGACGGCGTTGTGCGCGCCGAGAAGCCCTGATACTATGGCCCAGACCGTGCGAATCCATTTGCAACCTCTGGGACGCACGCTCGAACTGCCTTCCGGGAGTTCTTTGCAGGAAGCGCTCTTCGATTTCGGAGTGGAATTCCCCTGCGGCGGTCTCGGCATCTGCAAGGGATGCCGGGTGAAGGTCCTGTCGGGAGAAGCCCCGCCTTCGGAAGAAGACCGGTCGGCGTTCGAGCCCGGCGAGATCCGGCAAGGTTGGCGTCTGGCGTGCCGCCTCCGTCCTCAGCAGGACCTCACGCTGAAAATCGCCCAGTGGGAAACGCCGGTGTTGGCCGGACGTGCGGCGTTTTCCTTTACGCCCCGCCAGGGAGCCGGCGTCGCCGTCGACCTTGGAACCACCACCATCGCCGCCCAGGCGGTCGACCTCAAAACGGGCCATGTCACCGGAACCAGGACCGCGCTCAACCCACAGGCAGCCTGGGGCAGCGACGTCATGAGCCGCATCCAGGCCGCCACGGCCGGCGGCCTCGCCGGTCAGCTCACTCAGTCGGTCCGGAGCCGCATCGCTGAGATGGTTTCGGGGCTGGCCGCAGGGGCGGACCTGCGCGATGTGGTGGTGGTCGGAAACACCGTCATGCACCACTTGTTCTGCGGGCTGGATGTGGACCCGCTGTCCCACGTCCCGTTCGAGTCGCCCAATGGCGGGCTGGTGCTTCTGAACCATCGAACCCTGCCCTGGCTCAAAGAGTCGGCTACGCTGCGCTTCCTTCCGTGTTTGGGCGGCTTCGTGGGCAGCGACATTTTGGCCGGCATTCTGGCCACCGGCCTACACCAGTCCGCCGAGCCCGCATGCCTCATTGACCTTGGCACCAACGGTGAAATCGTCATCGGCAACCGGGAACGGCTGCTGTGCGCCTCCACCGCCGCCGGGCCGGCCTTCGAGGGGGGCCGGATCCGCATGGGCATGCGCGCCGACACCGGCGCAATCTGGCGCATCGAGCGCGTGGCGCAAGGCTTCGAATGCCGGGTGCTGGGCGGCGGGCCTCCGAGGGGCATCTGCGGCAGCGGGCTGGTAGACGCCGCCGCCGTGGGCCTTGATCTCGGCATCTTAGAGCCGTCGGGCCGCCTCAAACAAAGAGAATGGCTGCTGGCCAACCCTGTTCGCCTGTTTCAGGCCGATATCCGCCAGCTCCAGCTCGCCAAGGCCGCCGTTGCCGCGGCAATCCAAATCTTGCTCGGCCGGCTGGGGTTGTCGCCGCAGGATGTCGGCCAGGTCTATCTGGCCGGGGCCTTCGGCAACTACATCCGTCCCTCCAGCGCTCGTCGCATCGGCCTTCTCCCCTTCCCGGAAGCCGCCATTCTGCCTTCCGGCAACACCGCCCTGCTGGGCGCCAAAATGGCCCTGTTCGACGGCGGCGACTACGCCGGTCTGCGCGCCCGCATCGAGCATGTCTCGCTGGCCGCCGCCCCCAACTTCCAAGACTGGTTCGCCGCGTCGATCCCCTTTCCCTCCTCCTAACCCACTGATCCCAAAACAACAATTCCAAGCCGCAGGCCGGGACCGGCCAAGCCATTGCATTCTTGACATTGTCGATCGATATCTGGTAGATTAAGCATCGATCGTAATGACTCGCTCTTCCGCCACAGGGCCTGCTCCTAGCAAGGCTCCAAGCCGTCGTGAGCTGCTGGGTTTGGGTCTAGCTCCCATGCTGGGCTGCGGCAGATCGAGCTCGCCGCGGGTCAGCCTGTTGAACGCCTCTTACGACCCCACCCGCGAGTTCTACCAGGAGTTCAACGCCGCCTTTGCGCGGCACTGGCGCCGGCTCCATGGGGTGGATGTCACCGTGAAGCAGTCCCACGGAGGCTCGGGCAAGCAGGCGCGCGCGGTGATCGACGGCTTGCGGGCCGACGTCGTCACTCTGGCTCTGGCCTACGACATCGATGCGATCGCCGCGCGCGGACTGATTGCGCCGAACTGGCGCGAGCGGTTTCCCTTCAACAGTTGCCCCTGCACCTCGACCATCGTCTTTTTGGTGCGGAAAGGGAACCCGAAGAGAATCCGGGACTGGGAGGATTTGATCCGGCCCGGCGTGGCGGTCATCACGCCTAATCCGAAGACTTCCGGCGGAGCGCGCTGGAATTACCTGGCCGCTTGGGGCTACGCGCTGCAAAAGCACTCCGGGGATGAGAACGCGGCGCGCAGCTTCGTGGCTCAGCTTTATCTCAACGTCCCCGTGCTGGACTCCGGCGCCCGAGGCTCCACCACCACCTTCGTGCAGCGCGGCATCGGGGACGTGCTGTTGAGCTGGGAAAGCGAAGCCTTCCAGGCCATTGCCGAGCTCGGCGCGGACCGGATTGAGATGGTTACGCCCTCCTTGAGCATCCTGACCGAACCGCCTGTAGCGGTGGTGGACCGTGTGGCCGAACGGCGCGGCACGGCCGAGCCCGCGGCAGCTTATCTGGAGTATTTGTATTCGGACGAAGGACAGCGGATCGCGGCCCGGCACTACTACCGACCGCAGAATCCGCAGGCTGCTTCCCAATCGCCCGTCCGCTTCCCTCAACTCCACCTCTTCCGCCTCGGCGAGCTCTTCGGAGACTGGCAAAAGGCTCACCAGGCGCACTTCGCCGCAGGGGGGACCTTTGATCAAATCTACCAGCGGGGGACGTGAAGGGTGAGATTCAAGCGCTCCAGCATTCTGCCCGGCTTTTGGCCGGCCTTCGCCTTCGCGCTCTTATATCTGAGCCTGATTGTGCTGATTCCGCTCAGCTCGGTGGCGCTGACCACCGCCTCGGAAGGATGGAGCCGGGCTTGGCGGATGATTACTGCCCCGCAAGTGCTGGCTTCTTTGAGGCTCAGTTTCGGCGCCTCGCTGGCGGCCGCGCTGATCAATTCGGTCTTCGGCTTCCTGGTGGCCTGGGTGCTGGCGCGCTACCACTTTCCCGGCAAACGGCTGGTGGACGCGATGGTCGACCTGCCCTTCGCCCTTCCCACCGCCGTAGCCGGCATCTCGCTGGCGGCCCTGTACTCCGAAACAGGTTGGATCGGGAGTGTTTTGGCGCGGGCCGGGATCCGGGTGGCGTACACACCGCTGGGCGTGCTGGTGGCGCTGACCTTCATCGGGCTGCCCTTTGTCGTCCGCACCGTTCAGCCCGTGCTGGAGGATATCGAACAGGAAGCGGAGGAGGCGGCCGCCAGCCTCGGCGCCGGCCGCGCGCAGACTTTTCGTCTGGTCCTGTTCCCGCTGGCCCGCCCGGCGCTGCTGACCGGTTTCGCATTAGCCTTTGCTCGAGGACTGGGCGAATACGGTTCGGTCGTCTTCATTTCGGGCAACATCCCCCTACGGACCGAAATCACCCCCCTTTTGATCATCACCAGGCTCGAGCAATACGACTACGCCGGAGCGGCCGCCATCGCGCTGGTCATGCTGGCAGCGTCGTTCCTTCTTCTACTCGCCATCAATCTGCTTCAATGGCGCAGCCGGCGGGCGATGGAGGCGCCCGGACTATGAGCGCGCGTCGGTTTTGCCAGGATCCTCCTCTGCTGCGCTGGAGCTTGACTCTGCTCGCTGTGGGGTATTTGGTGCTGTTCATCGTCTTGCCCCTGGTGATGCTGTTTGCCGGGGCCTTGAGCAAAGGCTGGGCGGCCTACTGGGCGGCGATCGCTCACCCGGACACGCTCGACGCCGTTCGGCTCACGCTGCTGGCGGCCGGCATCGCGGTCCCGCTGAACGCCCTGTTCGGGCTGGCGGCAGCCTGGGCCATCGCCCGATTCGAATTCCGCGGCAAAAACGTTCTCGTCACCCTGATCGATCTGCCTCTGGCCGTCTCCCCGGTCGTGGCCGGCCTGATCTTCGTTTTGGTATTGGGAGCGCACGGCTGGTTGGGCCCCTGGCTGGCGGATCGCGGTTGGCAGATCATCTTCGCCGTGCCGGGAATCGTGATCGCCACGCTATTCGTCACCCTGCCCTATGTAGCGCGCGAGCTCATCCCCCTCATGCAGGCGCAGGGCTCAGAGGAAGAGGAGGCGGCGCTGGTGCTGGGCGCAGGCGGTTGGCGGATCTTCTTCCGCATCACGCTGCCGAACATCCAGTGGAGCCTCCTCTATGGGGTCGTGCTCTGCACGGCGCGGGCGCTAGGCGAGTTCGGGGCCGTGTCGGTCGTCTCAGGCCACATCCGCGGCGAAACCAACACCCTTCCGCTGCATGTCGAGATCCTGTACAACGAGTACCGCTTTGCCGCCGCCTTCGCCGTGGCCAGTCTGCTGTCGGCCTTGGCCCTGGTGACGTTGGCGGTCAAGCGGCTGCTCGAGTGGAAGAAACAGACCCAGCACGATACGCTGGCGGTCCGGCAGTTGGGGGAGGCATAGTTTGGGCATCGAGGTTCGCCGCATCCGCAAGAGCTTCGGTGGGTTTACGGCCCTGCGGGACGTGAGTCTCGAGGTCAAGGATGGGGAGCTGATGGCTCTGCTAGGTCCATCCGGTTCCGGCAAGACCACTCTGCTGCGCATCATCGCGGGGTTGGAGGCCCCCGACCCCTGCGAGCACAGCGCCGTGCTCATCGACGGTCAAGACGTCACCCGGGTGGAGGCGGGAGTGCGCCGCGTCGGTTTCGTTTTCCAGCATTACGCCTTGTTCCGCAACATGACCGTTTTCGAGAACATCGCCTTCGGCCTCCGCGTGCGGCCGCGCAAAACCCGGCCCAGCCGCGAGGAGATCCGCCGCAGGGTTAGCGAGCTGCTCCATCTGATTCACCTGGAGGGCCTCGCCGACCGCTATCCGTGGCAGCTTTCCGGCGGCCAAAGACAGCGAGTGGCTCTGGCCCGGGCGCTGGCCATCGAGCCCCGCGTGCTGCTGCTCGACGAACCCTTCGGAGCGCTCGACGCCAAAGTGCGGCAGGGGCTGCGCCGCTGGCTGCGGAGAATGCACGATGAGGTGCACGTCACCAGCCTGTTTGTGACCCACGATCAGGAGGAGGCGCTCGAGGTGGCCGACCGCATCGTGGTGATGAACGAGGGCCGCATCGAGCAGGTCGGCACGCCCGACGAGGTCTTCCACCATCCGGCTAGCGAGTTTGTGATGGATTTTTTGGGCAACGTCAATCTGTTTCGCGGCCGGATTGAAAACGGAAAAGCCATCTTCGGCTCGCTGGTCCTGGATGCGCCGGGCGGTTCCGCCTCGGAAGGCCGGGCGGCGCGGCTGCTGGTGCGGCCCTACGAGCTGGAGATCCATCCCCACGGTGAAGAACGGCCGGGCTTGCGGGCCCGTGTTCTTCGCGTGCATTCCGCCGGGCCGCTGGTCAGGGTGGAATTGGAGGCGGAAACCGGGGAAGCTCTCAGCGTGGAGATGACTCACGAGCGGTTCCGCCAGACGCCGGTGGCGCGCAATGACCACGTCTATGTGAGCTTGCGCGACGCGCGGCTGTTCCTGGACGACTACAGCATTTGAGGCAACACGCCGGCCCGGACAGGGTTCTCAGCGGAGGTTGAACTTCTTCATTTTGTAACGCAGGGTGTCGCGGGTGATCTTAAGCAGCCGCGCGGCCTGGGTCTGATTATGGTTGGTTTTCTCCAGGGCCCGCATGATGAGCGCCTTTTCGTTCTCCTCCAGAGACAGGCCGTCGTCCGGAATCACCGGTGGCGACGGAGCCGCGGCCGGCGGACGGCCGCTGGCCTGGCTGATCGAGATGGGAAGGCTGGCCGTCGTGATGCGGCTGGTTTCCTCAAGAATCATGGCCCGCTCGATGGCGTTGCGCAGCTCGCGGACGTTGCCCGGCCAGTCGTGGGCCATCAGCAGCCTTTCCGCCTCCGGCGTAACTCCCTCAATGTGCCGCTTGAACTTGTTGTTGTAATGCTCGATGAAGAACGAAACCAGAGGCATGATGTCCTCTGGCCGTTCCCGCAGCGGGGGAATGGCGATGTGGATCACGTTGAGCCGGAAGTACAGGTCCTGGCGGAACGCGCCTTCTTTGACCGCCTCCCGCAGGTTCTTGTTCGTAGCGGCCACCACCCGCAGATCCAGTTGGATGTCCTTGAGTCCGCCCAGACGCCGGAAGCTCTGCTCCTCCAGAACCCTCAGCAGTTTGGCCTGGAGCATCAGCGGGATCTCGCCGATTTCGTCCAAAAACAGCGTGCCTTTGTCGGCCAGCTCGAAGATGCCGCGCTTTTGGGCGCGGGCGTCGGTGAAGGCGCCCTTCTCGTAGCCGAACAGCTCGCTTTCGAGCAGGGTTTCGGGAATGGCGGCGCAGTTGATGGCGATGAACGGCTCGGCCTGGCGCAGGCTCTGATAGTGAAGGGTCTTGGCGATCAGATCCTTGCCTGTGCCGTTTTCGCCTTCCAGCAGAATCGTGGTGGCCTCGCTGGCCGCCACTCGCCGCACGAAGTTCATCACCTCGCGCATGCTGGGCGACTCGGCGATCACCTCGCGCTTTTGCGCGGCGGTCTCTTCCGTGACGTCCTTGATGGTGACCACCGCGCCGGTCACTTCCCCTGACCGGTTATGCACCTGGCGGGTCCGGATTACGGCCAGGCGTTCCCGTCCGTTGTCGGTGTGCAGCCGCAGGGTGGTGTTGGAGGTGGGGGGCATCTCCGAGATGCCGGCCAAAAGTCCGCAGCCCGGCTCGCACTCGGCGCAGCGAAACACCTCGCGGCACTCCTTGCCGACCATCTCCTCGGCCGGTATGCCGAACAGCTTCTCGGCCGCCGCGTTGGCCCCCGTGATGATGTAGTTCTTATCGTAAAGAAGGATCGCGTCGGAGAGTTGGTCGAAGACGGCCTCAAATACGCTGGAGTCCTGCCACTGTGGTGCGAGCCTGGCCATCCCCTCGGATCCGCTTAAACCCCAGTATAGCAGTTCCCGACCGGGGTGTGTGAAATCACGCAGCACCCGCACTCGACGTAAGGCGGTCCGCCGACGAGCCGCCAGCCTGGGTCAGTTGACACACTCCGGTTGCCGGCGTGGGGGATTTACCCCTTTATATAGAACAGATAGAGCAATTCCAGGGACTTGGGTGGCAGAAACGGAATGGTCTTAGGATTGCACATCGAGTTGGGGACTTGACCGGAGGCAGGGAAGGCGAAGCCTGCGAGCCGGGCGCGAACCCATGGAGACCGTTCAACTCGCCATTTCGAATAAGGCGTACGCCACCGCATTGCGGGACCTGCTGGCCCGGAATCCGGGCTGGAAGATCCTGATGGCCGATACGCCCGATCTGCGTTTGGAAGGGATCATCGTGGTGGATTCCGAGGCCCTGGACCGCTTGCCTACGTCTATCGCCAAGCCGGAGCGGATTGTGTTGATCACCCAGAAAGACGCTCCCCATCTGGCGAAAGCTTGGGAGGCGGGGATCGTGTCGGTGGTTTATGACAACGAACCGGTCAACACGGCTTTGCTGGCAGTCATGGCGGCGAGGCTGCGGGTATCCAAAGCAACCCGCCCGGACGGAAGCCCCAAGTCGAGTTCCGCGGCGAATAATGATAAGGTAGACCAAGACGCGCAACAGAATAGGAGTGAACAACCGTGAATCTCTATCCTTTCGCCATCGGATGGGTTGCCCTGTTGATTGTGGTTCTCGTTCTGGCGTTCTACCGCAGCCGGCTGGCGCGGGAGGAGGACGACATTCCCCATATCTCCGAACCCGAGGCTGAGGTGTATGCCAGCCGCCAGATCGCCATCGCCAGGAAACTGGAAAAAGTCGAGTTTTGGGGAAAACTTCTGACGGTTCTGCTGATCCTTTACGGACTGGCTTTGGCGGTGGCCTTCTCCTATCGGGCTTGGGTGGAATCCTCCCGTATCTCTTAAGGGCCGGTTGGACCGGCGGGGCGGTAATGTAGGGGGATCAACGTGTATCTTATGGGGTTTGGGTTGGATAGTCTTCGCCGGGGCGCGGGGCTGCTGCTCTCAGCCGCACTGCTGGCGGCGGCGGCTTGGGGTCAGGCCGGGGTTCCATGCTCCTCGTGTCATGAGGAACAGGCCAAAGCCCTGCCTTCTAGCACCCATGCAGTCCTAGACTGTGCAGCCTGCCACATCAAGCACGAGACGTTTCCTCACCCGGCTGGTATGCCCGCACCGGAGTGCGCGCAGTGCCACTCCCGGGTGGCGCAGGACGATGCTCTGGGCGTGCATGGCCAAGCCCGCCGGGCTGGCAACGCCGCGGCGCCGGACTGCGCAGTCTGCCACGGAGACGTGCACCAAGCTTTGAAGCCCACCTCGCCCCAATTCCGGGCGTCGGTCCCCCAAACTTGCGGGATGTGCCACTCGGATGTCGCCGAACAGTATCAGGCCAGCGTGCATGGTAAGGCTCTTCAGGCCGGAAATCTGAATGCGCCTCTCTGTACCGATTGCCATGGCGAGCACGCCATCCTGCCCCATCGCCAGACCGCCTCCCCGGTTCACCCCAGCCACATCCGCGAAACCTGCGGCCGCTGCCATGGCGATCTGCGGCTCTCGCGCCGCTTCGGCCTCCCCTCCCACGTCGTCGTTTCCTTCGACGCTTCCTTCCACGGGCTGGCCTCCCGGGCGGGTTCGCAGACGGTTGCTAACTGCGCCAGTTGCCACGGCTACCACAACATTCTGCCCTCTTCGGATCCGGCTTCCAGCATCCATCCCAAGAACCTGCCCGAGACCTGCGGTAAGTGCCATCCCGGGGCCGGAACGCGCTTCTCTTTGGGCCCCATCCACTGGCAGGAGGGCAACCGGGAGCCGGCCGGCGTGGCCTGGGTCCGGCGGCTTTATCTCGGCCTGATTCCGCTGGTGGTCGGCCTGATGTTCCTGCACAACCTGGCGGACTGGATCCGCAAGCTGTACCGCTGGAGGATTCGCCCGGATGCCGAGGCTCTGCGTCTGGCTGGCATGATGCGGCTGGCGAGGGCGGCAGCGCGCGGCGGGGAAATTCGCATGTACCCGCTCGAGCGCGTGCAACACGTCCTGTTGATGGTCTCCTTCATGGTCTTGGTCTGGACGGGGTTTGCCTTGAAGTATCCCGACCAATGGTGGGCCCGGCCGCTGCTGATCTGGGAGCACGTGTTCCCGGTGCGGGGAACGATCCACCGGGTCGCCGGTGGGGTCATGATCGGCGTAGCCCTCATGCATGTCTTCACGCTTGTGTTCAGCCGGAGGCTTCGCGAACACTGGCTGGAGCTGCGGCCGCGAGCCGGCGACGCCACTGAGGGTATCCTGAATCTGGCCTGGTTGCTCGGCTTGCGCAAGACCAAGCCGCGGCTAAGCGCCCACGGCTACGTCGAGAAGGCCGAATACTGGGCCGTGGTCTGGGGCACGGCGATTATGGCTTTGACCGGAATCGCACTCTGGGCGGTCAACTTCACCTTGCGCTGGCTGCCAAAGAGCTGGCTGGATGTGGCCATCGCTATCCATTTCTATGAAGCCGTGCTTGCCACGCTCTCCATCCTGGTCTGGCACTTCTACTTCGTCATCTTCGATCCCGAGGTCTATCCCATGGACAGCGCCTGGCTGACCGGCCGCAGCGTGCGGCTCCGGGAAACGCACCCGCATGCGCACAAGACGCAGAACCCTTCCGGAGAGGAACATGAGCGCTAACGGCCCATCCCGCCGCTTGCCGAGCGGCTGGCTTTCTCCCTTGGTGCACCTGTCGAACAACCCGCTGAGCCTGGCCGGTGTCGTCATGGTTACCACCGCCACGGTCTTTTGGCTCTTTCTTCTGCCCGTCAGCCTGCGCTCCGAGGTCGACAACCCCTACATGGGGATTCTCATTTTCCTGGCCCTTCCAGGGTTGTTCTTTCTCGGACTTCTGCTGATTCCGTTGGGCATCTTCTTGCGGTTTCGTGGCGAGCGGAAGCGGCACACCTATCCGGCGGAGTTCCCCCCGTTGAACTTTCACAACCCGGACTTCCGGCGTTTGCTTTCTTTCGTTGGGGTGGCGACGGTGGTCAACATCATCATCGGGGCGCAGACCAGTTACAGCGCCGTGAACTACATGGATAGCGTCACCTTTTGCGGCCGGACCTGCCACACGGTGATGGAGCCGGAGTTCGCCGCTTACCAGAATTCACCGCACTCCCGTGTGGCCTGCGTTGAGTGCCACATCGGTCCGGGGGCAAGCTGGTTTGTGCGCAGCAAGCTCTCCGGCGTCGGGCAGGTTTTCGCGGTCGCCTTTAATACCTATGACCGGCCGATTCCCACGCCTGTGCGCAATTTGCGCCCCGCGCGCGAGACTTGCGAAACCTGCCACTGGCCGCAGAAGTTTGGCGCGGACCGGCTGCGGATCATCGACCATTACGCCGACGATGAAGCCAACAGCCGCACGCGCACGGTGCTGCTGATGCGAATCGGCGGCGGACTCAAGCGCGGACCCGGCATCCACGGCATGCATCTGGACCCCGGGGTGGTGATCCGCTACGCTCACTCCGACGAATCGCGTCAGACGATCCCTTGGGTGGAATACCGGGATAGCTCGGGCAAGGTGACCGAATATTTCGCCGAGGGCGTCACGCGCGAGCAGATCAAAGACCTGCCGGTGCGGGAGATGGACTGCATGGACTGCCACAACCGGCCCACACACGCCTTCTCCCTGCCCGAACGGTCCGTGGATGAAGCCATCTCGGGCGGCGATCTTCCGCAATCGCTGCCTTACGTCCGCAAAAAGGCGGTGGAGCTTCTGAAGGTGGACTATCCGAGCACCCAGCAGGCGGAGTCCTCCATCCGCAGCCGGCTCGAGCAGTTTTACCGGGAGCAGTACCCGGAGTTATCCAAGACCCGCAAGACCGAAATCGAGCGTGCCGCCGCCAGCATCATCTCGATTTACCGCCGCAACGTTTTCCCGGCCATGAAGGTGCAGTGGGGCACTTACCCGAATAACATTGGGCATACCGACTTTCCGGGTTGTTTCCGCTGCCACGACGATCAACACAAGAGCAACGACGGCGCCGTGGTCCGCCAGGATTGCAACAGTTGTCACCAGATCCTGGCCATGGGGGAAGAGGCGCCCAAGATCCTGGCGGATCTCGGTCTGGAACCCGCTCCCCAGCAATAAGCCGGCTCAACTTGCTAGTCTGTTGGGCGGAGGAAGGTTGCTATGCCTGCCATGTCGAAGATCCTGCTGCCTGTGGACTTCTCAGGACGATGCCGGGGGGCGGCCCGTTACGCAGAAGCCCTGGCGCAGCGCTTCGGCTCCGAAGTCACCATGCTGCATGTCCTGCCGCCCCCGCATTACGAATTCAGCGTGCTTGAGGTGGGCGGCTCGGTGCTCAACGAGCTGTACGCGGCCCGCATGCGGCAAGCCCAAAGCGACTTGGATGCCCTCCTGCAAGAGGAGCTGGCGGGGATCCGCGTCAACCGGGTCCTGCTGGAGGGCGATCCGGCCCGCAAGATCGTCGAATACGCCGAAACAGAGCAGGTGGATCTTATCGTCATGCCGACCCACGGCTACGGACCGTTCCGCCGGTTTATCCTCGGTTCGGTCACGGCCAAGGTTCTCCACGATGCGGACCGGCCGGTTTGGACCGGCGTCCATCTGGAGGAAGCCCCTCCCTTGGAGCGGATCACCTTCCGCAACGTGCTGGTGGCATTGGACCTCAGCCCGCAGGCGGTGGAGCCCCTGAGTTGGGCGGAGTGGCTGGCCTCGGCCTGCGACGCCCGGCTGTGGATCGTCCACGCGACGCCTTCCTTGGAGGGTCGGGCCGGCGAATACTTCGATCCGGACTGGCGGGTCCACCTGGCGGAACAGGCCCGCGCGGAGATTGCGAAGCTCCAGGAGCAAGCCGGCTCGAAAGCGGAAGTGCTCATCGAAGACGGCGATGCGCCCCGGGTGGTCTGTTCGGTCGCCAAACGCTTGGGCGCAGACGTGCTGGTGATTGGCCGCGGCTCGGCGGCCGGGGTGTTCGGCCGCTTGCGCACCAATGCATACTCCATCATTCGCCAGTCGCCGTGCCCCGTGGTAAGCGTCTGAGGATTGGCCGGCGGCAAAGCTCTTCGAACGGTCTGGCACCGCTTGTTGTAACCTGTCGTGCATGGACCGAAGGGCAGCCATTCTTACCGGATTAGGGCTCGCCGCAGGCGCGCGCCTCGCTCGAAGCGCCGCCTCACGGCCGCGCAACGTGATCTTCATCCTGACCGACGACCACCGCTACGACGCCATGGGCTTCCTGAGAGGCCAGAAGTGGCTCCAGACTCCCCACATGGACGCCATGGCGCGCGAAGGGGTCCACTTTAAGAACGCCTTCGTCACAACCGCGCTTTGCTCACCCAGCCGCGCCACCATCCTCACCGGCGTGTATGCCCACCGCCATAAGATCGTGGACAACAATACCCCCATCCCGCCCGGGACCACATTCTTTCCTCAGTATTTGCAGAAGGCCGGATATAAGACCGGTTTCTTCGGTAAATGGCACATGGGCAACGTCCGCGATGACCCGCAGCCGGGCTTCGACCGCTGGGTCAGCTTTCTGGGGCAGGGAACTTACTTGCCTAGTAAGAATGGCTTGAACGTGGACGGGAAACGGGTCCCGCAGAAGGGTTACATCACCGACGAACTCACCGATTACGCGCTGGACTGGCTCAAGCAACTTCGGCGCGATCAGCCCTACTTCCTGTACCTGTCCCATAAGGCGGTGCACTCGGAGTTCATCCCCGCCGAGCGGCACAAGGGACGCTACGCCAAAGAGATCTTTGAGTATCCCGCGACCATGGCCGCCGGCGACACGATGGCCCGCGGACGGCCGATGTGGGTCCAGAACCAGCGCAATAGCTGGCACGGAGTGGATTTTCCATACCATTCGGATTTGGACATCGCCGAGTATTACAAGCGCTATGCCGAAACGCTTCTGGCGGTGGATGAGAGCCTGGGGCGAGTGATGGAGGTGCTTCGCGAAAGGGGCGAACTGGATTCCACGCTGGTGATCTACATGGGCGACAATGGTTTCGCCTTCGGCGAGCACGGGCTGATCGACAAGCGCACGGCTTACGAAGAGTCCATGCGGGTGCCTATGCTGGCTCGGTGCCCGGAGCTATTCGGCCGGGGAAAGACGGTGGAAGCCATGGTAGCCAACCTGGACATCATGCCTACGGTGCTGGACGCCGCAGGTTTGACTCCGCCGCAAGGATTGGACGGCGCAAGCCTGCTGCCGCTGATGCGGGGAGAGGGCTCCGGCTGGCGAAAGGAGCTCCTGTATGAGTATTACTGGGAGCGGAACTTCCCTCATACGCCCACGATTCACGCCTTGCGGACCGACCGCTACAAATACATTCGGGTGCACGGCCTGTGGGATATCGATGAGTTGTACGACTTGCAATCCGACCCGCTCGAATCCAACAACCTCATCTTCAGCAAGGAACACGCTCCCGTGGTCCGCTCGATGAACCAGCGCCTGTTTGAGATTCTGGAGCAAACCGGAGGCATGCAGATTCCGCTCTACCCGGACCGGGGCGGCCAGTCCAACCTGCGCAGAAAGACCGGCCCCAAGGCCGCAGATTTTCCGCCGGAGCTGACCCGCTGAAGCGGGACGGGAATCGCAGCGGACGAGGACGGGAGTGGGGCCTCCTTATGTGCAGGCGCCCCCCGGATGTGGGCCTCTGCCGATCGGGTTATCCTATCGGTCATAGTGGGTTCGGCGCTTCGGCCGGTCAATCACGCGGTCGGGCTTGCGCCGACCCAAGAGGAGGAATCGGACCATGAAGCGTTTTCTCGTGTTCGCGCTGCTGGGCGCTGCAATCATTTGGGCTCAGCAGGAGCAGCCTGCGCCCCAGCCGGAACCTGCTCCGCCGGCCCCGGCGGCGGTCAAGACCCAGGAGCCGGCCGCGCCGCGGCCCTATGAGAAGGTCATCACCTCGGAAGCCCGGACTCGCAAGGGCGTCTTTACTGTGCACCAATTGCGGGACCGGCTGTACTACGAGATCCCCAAGAGCGAGTTCGGCCGCGAATTCTTGTGGGTTGTGACCCTCGCCAAGACGACCCTGGGCGCAGGCTACGGGGGCACCGCAGTCGCCAACCGGGTGGTTCGCTGGGAGCGGCGGGACCGCCGAGTACTGCTTCGCAGTGTTTCTTATGAGATGGTGGCGGATGAAAAAGAGCCGATCTCGCGCGCCGTGCGGGCGGCCAACAACGAGTCGATCCTGATGGCGTTCAACATCGAGGCGGTCGGCAAGGACGACGCTCCGGTCATCGAGGTCACGCGCCTGTTCACTACCGAGGTGGCTGAATTCAGCCCGCGCCGCCTCCTGGGCGCCCGCGGCTTTGACGCCTCGCGTTCCTTCATCGAGCGCGTCGCGGCTTTTCCGGAGAATATCAACGTCGAGGCCACGCAAACCTTTACGATCCCGCTGGACGCCACCCCGGCCGGTCCGCCCACTCCAACCCCGTCCCAGCCGGGTGCGGGCCGGATGCGGCAGAACACGGGAACGGTTGTGCTGCACCACAGCATGGTGCGCCTGCCGGAAAAGCCCATGATGCCGCGGCTGGCCGACGAACGCCTGGGGTACTTCTCCATCCGCCGGTACGACTATGGGACCAACGAGCACCGCGCCACCGAGCGCCGCTACATTGTGCGCTGGCGGCTGGAGAAGAAGGACCCCACGGCGGCAGTGAGCGAGCCGGTGAAGCCGATCGTCTATTATGTCGACCCGGCCACGCCCGCCAAGTGGGTCCCCTACGTCAAGAAAGGCATTGAGGCCTGGCAGCCGGCCTTCGAGGAGGCAGGCTTCCGGCGCGCCATCATCGCCAAGGAGGCGCCGCCCCCGGAGGAGGATCCCGACTGGAGCCCCGAGGACGCGCGCTACTCGGTGGTGCGGTGGCTGCCCTCCACCGTCCGCAACGCCATGGGCCCCAACATCCACGACCCCCGCAGCGGCGAGATTCTGGACGCGGACATCCAGGTCTACCACAACGTTTTGGAGCTGTTGCGCGACTGGTATTTTTCGCAGGTCGGCCCGCTCGATCCCCGCGCCGCAAAGTTGCCCCTGCCCGATGACCTGATGGGAGAGTTGATCACCTACGTCATCGCTCATGAGGTTGGCCACACGCTGGGATTGCCCCACAACTTCAAGGCCAGCTCCACTTATCCCATTGAGAAGATCCGGGACCCGGAGTGGCTGCGCACCATGGGGCATACGCCGACGCTGATGGATTATTGCCGCTTCAACTATGTGGCGCAGCCCGAAGATAAGATCCCTCCCGAGCTCCTGATTCCGCGGATCGGCCCCTACGACAAGTTCTCCATCATGTGGGGCTACAAGCCCATTCCGGGCGCCGCCACGCCCGAGGATGAGAAGAAAACCCTGAATGAATGGCTGAAGATTCAGGAAACGACGCCCTGGCTGCGCTTCTCCACGGCCCGCGCGGCGGGCGCCGACCCAGGCGATGTCACCGAAGCGGTCGGCGACTCGGATCCGGTGCAAGCCACCACGCTCGGCACAAAAAACATCCGGCGGGCTCTCGACATGCTGCTTGCGGCCGTTCCCAAAGAGGGCGAGAATTACGAAGAGTTAGGGGTGGTGTATGCCGCGGTGCTCGGCCAGTGGAACCGCGAGCTGGGGCACGTGGCGGCGCTGGTGGGAGGATTCGACTCGCAGAACCGGGTAGGCGGACAACCGGGCGTAGCGTTTACGCCAGTCCCCCGCGCGCGGCAAAAAGCAGCCGTCGATTACTTAAACAAGGCCGTGTTCGCCACGCCGGAGTGGATTGTTCGGCCGGAGATCATCCGCAGAATCGAACCCACCGGCGCTCTAAACCGCGTGCTGACGTTGCAGCGGTCGGTGCTGACTTCGCTGCTGTCCCCGGCACGGATGACGCGCTTGCAGGAGCAGCAAGCGCTCGACGGAAGCGTGGCCTACCGGCCCGTGGAGTTTCTGGCGGACCTCCGCCAGGGCATCTTCACCGAATTGAGTTCACCTTCCCCAGTGATCGACGCTTACCGGAGAAACTTGCAGCGCGCTTATCTCGACCTGCTCGACGAGCGCCTGAATCCTCGCACGGGAACCGCCCCGGCCGACGACACCCGGGCGCTGTTCCGCGGCGAGTTGCGGGCCATCGACTCGTGGATTGCCGGGCGGATCGGCTCCACCACGGACCGCACCACCCAGTTCCACCTGAGGGAAATGAGGGACCGGATCGCTCAAATTCTGGACCCGAAGTTTGTGCGTCCCGCTGCCGCGGGAGCTGCGGCGTCCTCGGCTCAAACCCTGGAAGAGGAGGAAGACACCTGCTGGCCGGAATTGGGCCGCGAGTTCCGCCCGCACGCGCACTAAGTTTCACTTGCCAAACCCTGCTTCTGTGGGGCAGCCATCTTGTGGGGCAGGCTTTCTAGCTTGCGGCCGGCATTCCTGTCGGCCCCTGGAGTTTGGCCCCCTTCCCCCATTGCCCTCCATCCAACCGAACCTTGCCGA
>JAIMAR010000127.1 GCA_023511855.1 Bryobacteraceae bacterium | reverse complement strand
GGACCCGGCCGCGCGGCGCCGGCGGGTTCTCGTCTTCCCCTTGTGGCGGCGCAAAGGTTTTGCAAAACGAGTTACGCGAGACGATACGTTGCAATATTTTGGATAATAACCACACCACCAGAGGAGGCCAAATGAACATCGAACGACGATCCTTCTTGAAACTCTCGACAGCCGCCCTGACTGCCGGCTCCGCATTCGGCGCCGCTGACGGTCCGATGCCGATGTCGATGCTCGGCAAGACCGGCATGAAGGTTTCTCGGTTCTGCCTGGGCGGCTACCACATCGCCAATAAGTCGGACGAGAACGGAGTCCGGCTCGTCCATCGGGCCACTGAACTGGGAGTGAACTTCTTCGACAGCGCGCAAGGTTACCACAAGGGCCGTAGCGACAAGATCTACGGCATGGCTCTCGGCGGAAGCAGCCAGCGGCAGAAGGTCTACTTAATGTCCAAGGCCATCGACCGGGACCGCGACAAGGCCATGTCCCAACTCGAAGACACCTTGCGATGGATGAAGACCGACTACCTTGACCTGTGGCAGTGCCACATGGTCAGCACCCAGGAGGAGATGGACCGGATCTATGGTCCCAACGGCGCGCTGGAAGCCTTCGTCGCCGCCAAGCGCCAAGGCAAAGTCCGCCATATCGGTTTCAGCGGCCACCGCGATCCCGAGCTGCTGGTCCGGTTCCTCCAGGCTTGCGACGAATGGGAGGTCGCTCAGTTCCCCCTGAACGTGGTGGATCCCCACTACCTGAGCTTCCTCGAGATCACCCTGCCGGCGGCCCGCAAGAAGGGGCTGGGAGTCATTACCATCAAGCCTAACGCGTTCGGCAACATCACGGGCAAGGGCATCGCCAGCATTGAGGAATGCCTCCGGTTTGTGCTGAGCCAGGACGTGGATGCGGTGGTCTCGGGTGTCGACACCCTGGAACATCTCGAGCAAAACGTCGCGATTGTAAAGCGCCATACGCCCATGACCGCCGACGAGCAGAGGGCGCTGTTGGCGCGAACCAAAAAAGGCCCCTTCGGGGTCGAGATCGAAGATTACAAGAAGAAACCCGCGTGACGAGGCGGGTCGCTCCGGCCTGCTCTCGCGGTTTCTACAGGGCGAAAGGGGGGAGGCGAACGACGCCTCTCGCCAGGAGGATTTGGAATGAGCAAAAGGATTGGTGTGTCCTTTCAGACCATTGCGTTGGGCTTGGGCCTAATCGTCCTACCGCCGGGGGGGCCGCTTGGCGGCCCAGCGTCCGGAGCTGGAAAACCAGCGGCTGTTTGTCAACAAGTTCTTCGACTTCCCGATCCGCGGAACTCTCAACTACCGGCCCTGGGACTACGCGGACTTTGTACGCAACGTGGATGGCACCGTCAAGCTCGGCATCAACACGGTGCAGTTCACCTTGCCCTGGAACCGCGTCCAGCCCGAACCCGACCCCAACCATTTTGACTGGGCTTATCTGGACGCGCGGTTGGATTATTTGCACAAATACCACCCCAATACCTGGATCATGATCATCCTGGACCTGAGCGGCCAGTCGTTCCCACCCTTTATTGATTTGGAGCGGCACGCCATGCGCGGCATCGAGCGCAGCCTTTGGGTCTATCCATCCCGGGCGGAGGAATCGCGGAGGTTGCTGACCGCCAGGCTCGCAATCGACTCCCCGGAGGTTCAGGAGATGGCCGCCCGCTACTACCGGTCGGTGGCGGCTCGCGTCCGTGAAAGGTACGGCCCAAAGCATCGCGTGGTGGCCTACGAAATCACCCTGCACCAGAACATGGAATCCGACTGGTGGGGGCTGGGGCCGAACGTCGATTACTCCGACCACGCTCAGGCGGCCTTCCGGCGCTGGCTGGAAAGCCACTACGGCGACATCGGCGCGCTTCGAAAGTCGTGGGGAATGGATTATCAGGGCAAAGAAACCCGCTGGCAGCCCTGGGAGATCCGCGTCTATAAGAGCTTTGAGGATCTGCGCATGACCCACCAGACCGAGGCGCTGGCCCCGCGGGTGGACTGGCTCAAATACAAGTACTGGTCCATGGATCGCTGGAACAAGCTGCTGCGCGACGCCCTCCGGCAAGGAGACCCGGACGCCAGGCTGCTGTGGCGCGGCGGAGGCGGCCTGCTCATGCACGAACGCACCGTGCTGTTCGACTTCGCCCGCTACATGGACAACGTCGATTGGGTCATGATGGACGACTACGCAGCCGACTTCATGTTTAGCTGGGTGCGCGGCTCCTCCTTGGGCAAGCCCTGGGGCATCGAAATCGGCGCCGTCCGCGAGCAAACCACGGCCGTGCAGGCCGAACGCACCAAGCGAATCTACGGGCAAGGCGCGGCCGTGTACAATGTCTGCCGCTTCAACACGCAGGACGTCCGCGAGCCTCCACCCTTCGATGAGAAGCTGGTCCGCGACGTGGTGGAGTTGACCAAGCAACCGCGGGCCAAACCCGAGGTGCGCCGCGCCGTCTACGTCAGCACCTTCCAGACGCTGCGCGACTACGCCGATTTTACGGCCGCTGCCGAAGCCTACGACAAATACACAGCCAATGGCGCTTTCGTGGATGTGATCACCGACGGGGTGCTCCGCAAGGGACCGGACTATTTGAAGCGCTACAGCGAGGGGATTGTGGCGCCGCTGGCCGAGGTTCTCAGCCGTGAAGCCCGCGCGGCTTTGGTTCAGGCCGCCAAGAACGGAGTCAGAATCGAGCTTCTTCAACCCAAACTCGCAGGCACGATGGACGAGTATCTGCGCCGAACTCCGCCGCTGGCGGAAGAATGGAAGACCCGATGATGCGCCGGCCGTTCTGCGCTCCAGCGGGGGCAAGCCAAACAGCTTCTTAGTTGCAGACTCAGCGGGGAAGGGGAAGGCCTGGGCAGTGCTTCGAAACAACACGGGAGCAGACAGGAATGCAGCACGAACAACCCCAAGTCGGCGCCCAGGCGCACAAACAGGATGGCACGCGTCCAGCCCAGCGCTACGGCCGCCGCGAATTCGCCCATAGAATGGCGGCGTTAGGAGCGGGAGCCCTTCTGCCTGCCTCCGCCGTCGGCGGGCAGGCGTCGCCCGCCGAAAACCGGCCTAGGGCGATCAGCCGGTTCCGGGTGCAACTGCCGCCGCACCGCTACGCAACCCAGATGCTGCCGGATTCGCCGTTCGGCATCAATACCCAGATCTTCCGCCTGGACGACCCCGACATCGACCGGCGCTTGGAGATGATGCAGCAAGCCGGCGTCAAATGGGGCCGCCAGGACTTCGTCTGGCGCCAGATCGAAACCGAAAAGGGCCGCTACAACTTCGAGCCCCACGAGCGCGTCGTGGCTTCCTACCACAAGCACGGGCTGCACCTGTTTGGAAACTTGGCCTACAACCCCAAGTTTCATGACCCCCGGACCCCGGAGGGAGTGGAGGCTTACTGCCGCTTCGCCAGGGCCGCTGTAGAGAGATTCCGCGGAAGGGTCGACCACTGGCAGCTCTGGAATGAACCCAACGGCGGTTTCTGGGACGGCACGCCGGAAGAATACGCCCGGATGGCGGCCGCGGCCGGACGCGCCATTCACGAAGCCAACCCCAAGGCCAAGGTCCTGGCGTTGAACATGGCCTTTTGCGACATCTTATGGGCGCAGACCGTCCTAAAACTCATCCCTTACAATTCCTTCGATATCGTTTGCTATCACCCCTACCGCAATCCTTCCACGCCGGAGGAGTCGTTCGATTGGTGGACCCTGGACCGCTACCAAAAAGTCGCTCTCTCGCCCTGGCACAAAGGCCGCGTGCCGCCGGACTATCCGCCCATCCGGCAAAGCTTTGTGGAGCAGACGCGGGATCTGGTGCGCCTGCTTGAAACCTACGGCCGTCCCAAGCCGCTTTGGATCACCGAGATGACCTGGAACGCCTTGCTGGCTGCCTACGGCACCCCGGAGCTGAGACAGGCCGATTTAATGGTGCGCTTCTACATCCTGGCGCTCGGCACCGGCCACGTTCATAAGATCTTCCCCTGGGGCTTCCGGGACGGCGGAACGGACCAGCAAAGCGGCTCCCAGATGGTGGGCATGGTGCGCAGCGACCTGACTCCCCGCTACTGGTTTTACGCACACGCCTGGATGGCGCGGCTGCTGGAAGGCAAGCGCTGGGAAAGGAATGACGTCTTCGGTCCCGATGTTTATTCGGTGGTCTTTCGGGATCCCGGCTCCGGCGAGTGCGTGCTGGTCACCTGGACCACACGGCCTTACGCCTACCTCCGGATCCAGAACGAAGGCGGGCTGACGGTTTGCGACGTCTACGGTTGCGAACGGTTTGTGCCGAAAGATCCGAAGGGCGGCAGGCCCGTCATCGCTCCGCTGAGCGAGAGCCCGGTTTTCGTTACCGGCCCCGGAGAATTGCGCAGCCAGGAAGTTCCCAACCCCGGCATGCAGACCTAGCTTCGGCTCTCCGCCCCAATCAGGCCTTCGTGGTTTGTATCACCGCGGCCGGATGATTCCAGACCTCGGGCTGAACCTCCATGCCGAACCCCGGCGCTTCGGGCGCGCTGATGTAGCCGTCGCTTGGCGCGATCGGATCCACCAGGAACTGTTTCCAGTCGCGCTCGTAGAAAACCTGACAGCTTTCCTGAATCGCCACGTTGGTCAACGCCGTCGTCAAGTGGGTCGTCGCGTAGAACAACAGCGGTCCGCCCGCGGTGTGCGGGGCTACAGGCAAGTGATACGCCTCGGCCATCTGGGCGATTTTGCGGGCTTCGCTAACCCCGCCGCACCAGCACACATCGAACATCACGTACTTGGCGGCGCGCGCCTCCAGTAGCTCGGCGAAGGCAAAGCGCCCGGCCATGCGTTCGCTGATCGTCAGCGGCAGGGATGTCGCTTCGGCCAGTTGGCGGTATTGATGGAAGTTGCCCGGCAGCAGCATGTCTTCCAGCCACATCGGCTGGTACGGCTCCAGCGACTTGGCGATGCGGATGGCGCTAGCCAGGTCCCAGTTCGAGTGGAACTCCATCAGGATGTCGATCTGGCCGCCGAACGCATCGCGCAGCTTGCGGACCGGCATCAGCGCCTGATCAATGTCCTGAGGCGTGATGAACTGGTTGGCGTTCCGGCGGGCCGCCGCGTCGAAGGGCCAGATCTTAATGGCGCGGATGCCGCGGGTGTCGATCAGCTCCTGCATGATCTTCTCGGGCTCTTTGTTGAAGTCGTACTTGTACGGGAAGCAAGTGTTGTAAACGCGCACCCGGGGATTGGACCGTCCTCCAAGCAAGCGGTACACCGGGACCCCCAGCGACTTGCCGAGTAAATCCCAAAGGGCTAAATCCACCGCGCTCAGGGCGCGCATCTCGGCCCCGCCGGTGACTTGGTAATCAAACGTGCGGTAGAAGTCGGCCCAGAGGCGGTCGATGTCGCGCGGGTCGCGCCGCAGCAGAACCGGCGCCAGCGCCGCATGCACCGCCGCCGCTTCCACCGCGTTGCGGGGATAGGTCTCACCGATGGCCGTCAGGCCGGTATTGGTATGCAGGCGCACCCAGGTCCAGTGCGGCTGCCAGGGCGCGTCCGTTCGATTGCGCCAGTAGACGGTGTCGACCTGGGTGATGCGCATAGGGGGCGCGGCCGCCGCCGCGGCGCGGAAGGCGGCCAACAAAGGAGCGGCGGCGGAGAGCAGAAATTGGCGGCGTTTCATCGTGGTTGTTCCTGTCTCGAGCGGGTTCAGTATAACACCGTGTCTGCATATTGCTACGGCGCCGTCAGGTTCACCTTGCGGCGGCTCACCGTGGCCCCGGCCGAGGCGGCAGAACCCTCCGGCCGCGCTTCGGCCTTCAGCAGGCAAGCTCCCTTGTGAAGGGGGATTTGCAGATTCAATCGGTACGTGTGCTGCCCGAGCGGAGCCAGCTCGAAGTTCGTCTCTTCGGAGGCCGGCGCCGCGCGGCCCGGGCATTCCAGAGTTAAGGCCAGCCTCCCGCGGACCGCCTCGTAGCCGTCGTTGATCATCATGATGTTGAGCGCGCGGGATGCGCCCGCCGCCAAGTTCGGCTGCCAGAAGTTCAGATAGACCCCCAGCGGCTTGAAAGCATTCCCCACGTAGTCGGCGAAGTCGGGATGCAGTTCGAGCTTTTGCAAGTCCGCCCAGTGATCCGAGGTGAACGCCTCCGGATAGCTGGAAGTAAGGTAGACGAAGTGGAGAACTCCGGCGAAGTTCCGGTGAGCGCGCCAGAACTCCGTGAGGCCGGCCAGAAGGTAAGCATTCATCTCCAAACGGTCGCGCGCGGTTGCGCCGGGCGGCATCAGGCGGGCGTAGACGTCTCGGGTTAACTCGGTGGGAGAGCCGTCGCGGTTGAGCCAGAGCCAGCCGTATTCGTTGATCAAGGCCGGGTGGCCGGTCGGATGAGCGGAGTTGGTGCTCTTGGCGCCGGTCATGTTCTCCAGGTCGGCAATTTCGAAGCCGCGCCCCAAGCGGCCCAATAAATAAGGATGGTCTTCAACAGGGTCGTCGGGTCCCACCGGAAGGTTGTAGCCGTTCTCCCAGGGGCGGTTGGAGAGGTCGAGTCCACGCACTTCGCGGATGATCGTGGTGAGCGCGTCGTGACGGGTCTCATTCTGCGCATCCCAGATCACGACGCTGGGATGATTCCAGTTGTCGCGCATCCAATCCTTGTACTGGGCGATGACCTGTGCGAGGTCCCAGGAGTCGCGCCAGCGCCAGATGAAGAACTCGTTCTGAATCAGAAGGCCGGCCTCGTCGGCGATTTCGAGCCACCGGTCCGGCACTGGCCCGATGCAGAAGCGAAAGCTGTTCCAGTGCATCTGCCTGGGGATTTCAGCCAGCAGGCGGCGGACCCAGCGCTCGTCCCAGGGAAGACGCCCGCAATTGGGGTCCTCGAAGAAACGGTGCAAGGTGATGTTGGAGCCGCGCAGGAAGATGGGTCGGCCGTTGAGGTAGGCGCGCTTGGTGGGCGTGTCGAAGCGGAACTCGCGCATGCCGAAGCGCGTGGAAAGAGAATCGCCGCCGGTGCTGGTTTCCAGCGTGTATAAGAACGGGTCGTCTGGAGACCAGAGCCGGGCGTTGGAGATCCGCAATACTTGCCGGCTGACGGCGGTTGCTCCTTGGGCCAGATTCAACTTCTCTGGGCGAGTGGCCGCTCCGCCCCGCAGGCGGTGGGTCAAGGTGAAGCTGCGGGCCGGGCCGTAATTGCGGAGCCGGGTTTCGATCAGGACGTCTGATGACTGGAGCCGCGGCGCAACCTGAACGCTCTCAATGACCGGGTTGTCCGCGAGGATGACGGTGACGCTGTCGTAGATGCCGGGGGTCCATAGGTTCTTCTCCTGGTCGGTTCCGGCAGGCACAGACGGGGGCAAAACACCAGGGTGAGCACCGATGCGCACAACCAGCTCATTGTCTTCCGCCCAGCGGATGGCCGGCGTGAGATTGAAATAACTGGCGGTGAAGCAGCCGGGGTACTCGCCCAGTAGCGTTCCGTTCAGCCACACTGCGGTCCCGAACTGGGCCTTGCCGATGCGCAAAATCGCAACCTGTTTCCGGGCTGCTGGACGGAAGGTCCTCCGGTACCAAAAATAGTTGCGGTCCTGGCGGGGGACGCCCGCGGTGGTCACACGGGCGGAGGCGGGCAGTTTCTTACGGCTAATAAGGTTGTTGATGAGCTCTGCGCTCTCGAAGCGGTCGACATCAGGAAAACGGGGTTGCGCAAGGTTCGTCAGGCCCGGCACAGGCGCCTTGTGTGCAAAAACTTTGGGCGGAGGTGCCGGGTCCCGGCTGTCCGCGACCGCCCAATCGCCGTCCAGTGACATGGTGATGCGCTGGCCATAACCGCCTTGGGCCGTAAACATCAACAAGAAAAGGATGAGAACAGAACGGTAAGGCATGTTCCACTCCCGCAAAAGTTGGCTTGCTCGCCGGAATTATGCCACACCCGGCGCCGGCCAGGGGCAAGCAAGCTCGCCGAAGCGCCAATTGCGCCGACGCGGGGCGGCTACGCTACGGCGCGGTGCGGGGTGCGGTTGTCTTCGGCCAGCAGAGCGGACAACTGCATGGCGTTGATCACCGATTTCCCGGCCGCGGGATTCACGAAGGTCACGAACGCTCCGGCTGCGTGCGCGGCCGCATGGCGGATTCGGGCGCCCCACTCTTCCAGTTCCGCAGCCGAGTACAGGTAGTCGTTGCATCCCGGCTGTTGCGCGAACTGGCGAGGCCAATAGCCCGGATCGCGTCCGTGGAGCCGGAAGCAGGCCGCTCCGCTGGTGACAATCGCTTGGGCGGGCATCGCCCCCGCGTAGGGCGGCTGGTCGATATTCACAAAGCCCAGTCGGTAGTCGATCAGGGTGCCCAGCGCCTCCTCGGCGAGCCAGCTTGCATGCTGCATCTCGACCGCCAGCGGGAACTGGTTAAAGGCCCGCCGGAGCTGGATCAGGAACTCGCGGTTTTCCACGGTGAAGCGGAACGCCCAGGGGAAGGTCAGCACCAGGCAGCCCAGGCGACCGGCGCGATGAAGAGGCCAGAGGCCGGCCTTGAACTCGTCGATCTCCGCCGGATCGAGCGAGCGGTCGCGCGTGAAGCGGCGTCCCAGCACCACCGTAAAAGAGAACCGCGGATTGTGGCGGGCGATGGCCGCATACAGCCGCGCAATCTCCGGGCGCAAAGGGCGGTCGAAGGTCGTGTTGATCTCGACGGTGTCGAAGCGACTGGCCAGAAACTCCAAAGGGTGGCCGTGGCCCGGCGAGCGGCGTGGCAGAACTACACCCTGCCAGTCCGGGTAGTCCCAGCCAGAGGGTCCGACGCGGATCAGGGGAGGTGAGGGTGGCGGCTTCATATTCGCCTTTTCTTCGCTTCCAGTGTAACGCGGTCCGGGGAGGCTGTCAAGGGAAAAATCGAATCGATGCCTGTAACCTTTGCTGAAAGCCGGTCGTTAATACAGACAAATCCCCGTTACGACAGCGGGCGCACTCACCTAATCGCTCTGACCCAGCGCCCGCTCTTTTTTTGCTACACTCCAGCCAAAGGGGATGTTCGAGCCTTCCTACCTGAGCCTGTTGCGTTCGGGCGAGCTGCGGCGGCGCGCGGCGCTGCTGGACGCCCGCCTGGAAGCCTGTGACATCTGTCCCTGGGACTGCCGGGTAAACCGCCGGGAGGGGCAGACCAAGGTCTGTCTTTCCGGCTACTTGCCGGTGGTCGCCGCCTGGACTCCGCATTTCGGCGAGGAGCCGGCGCTGAGCGGCTCGCATTTGGGCAAGGGCAAGGCGGGTGGGACCGGCAACGTATTTCTTGGGCACTGCAACCTCCGCTGTGCGTATTGCCAGAATTTCCAGATCAGCCAGGGGCTGAAGCGCGGCCAAAAGCCGGGGATGAGTTTTGAGGAACTGGCGGGCGTACTGCTGGAGTTGCAACAGCGGGGTTGCCACAATATCGGTTTCGTCTCGCCCACACACTTTGTGCCGCAGATCGTCCGCGCGGTGGAGCTGGCGGCGAAGCGGGGGCTGCGTCTGCCGCTCGTGTACAATACCAACGCTTACGACGAAGTCAGCGTGCTGCGTCTGCTAGAGGGGATCTTTGATATCTACCTGCCCGATATGAAGTACTCCGACGACGAAGCCGCCTGGGAGTATTCGAAAGCGCCCCGCTATGTGGAACATTCGAGGGCGGCGGTGGCGGAGATGTACCGTCAAATGGGCGACGAGCTGCTGCTGGATGAACAGGGGCTGGCGCGGCGCGGGCTGATCATCCGCCTCCTGATCTTGCCGAATGACCTTGCCGGCTTGCGCGAGACCCTGGAGTGGATTCGGGGGGCGCTGTCGCCCCGGGTGACGCTGAGCGTGATGACGCAATATTTCCCGGCGGGACGCGCCACCGAAGAACGGTTCGCGCTCCTCGGGCGGCGCATCCGGGCCAGCGAGTACGAAAAGGTGCTCGGATGGCTGGAGGAGCTGGGCTTCGAAAACGGATGGGTGCAGCCGCTCGAGGCTCAGGCCCCGGATTACTACCGCCCCGATTTCGGCGACCCATCGATGCCGTTCGCCGATGCCCGGGACTTCATGCCCTGAGGCGCCTCACCGCCCCTTGCAGGTCGAACTCAACCCAACCCCGGTTCAGCGTGACCCCAACGGCGGCGCGCACAGCAGCTTGACATCCTGCTCGCTGAGGCGGGCTTGAGGGTGAAGCAGCCGGTACTGCCAGGGCGGCATCGCTCCACTTCGCGCTTCCTCGCAAATCTCTTCGAGAGCGTGGACCTGTTTCTCCTGCGGCAGTCTGCCCCACTCGGAGAAGTTGAGATGCTCGCGCCCTTCTTCTACGTCGGAGGCTACTAGCCAACTGGCCGGGGCCAGGTTGCTGTACCAGGGCCAAGCGGTCTGGTGTGAGTGGCAATTCATGCAGGACCGCTTAAGAAGCGCGGTGAGCTCCGGAGACGGCTTCTCCACCTCTTGAAACGATAAGGCCGGATCGGAAACCGGGTTGATCCGCTCCGGCCGGTACAGTTGCATCCCCAGCAACAAAACGCCCAGTAAAGTCAAAGTGATCTTCGTCTTCTTGCCCATCTGAGTTTGTGGTGGTTCCTCCTAAGCTTTCGGTTTGGGTGTCTTTGGCGTGCTCGCGGGAAGCTGCGGCGGGCGGATGTACTCGGCGGGGATCTCTCCGGTGAGCGATTTGAGCCAGGTGACAATGGATTGGATCTCCTGCTGTGTCAACTGGCGGCCGACCTGATATTCGCCCATCCGTGCCACGGCTTCCTGAAGCGTGCCGACATTGCCATCGTGAAAATAGGGCCCGGTCTTTTCAATATTGCGCAGCGAGGGGACTTTGAACACCATCCGGTCGGCTTCGTTTTTGGTGACCTGGAAGCGTCCGAGGTCGGATTCATCCGGATAGGGCTTGATGACGCCCAGCCTTTGGAACATGGTCCCTCCCAGCAGCGCGCCGGAGTGGCAGGTCTGGCAGCCGGCGGTCATGAAGGTGTTGAAGCCTTCCTTTTCTTCGGGGGTCAGCGCGGACTGGTCGCCCTTGAGGAATCGGTCCCAGCGGGAAGGAGTGATGAGGCGGCGCTCGAAGGCGCCGATGGCCTTGGCCATGTTATCGAACGTGACCGGATCCTTCTCGTTGGGAAAGGCCGCCTTGAAAGCCTCGACGTACTCCGGCATGGACTTCAGCACGGCGACGACCACCTTTTCGCCGGGCATAGCCATCTCGATCGGGTTGGTGACGGGGCCCTTGGCTTGTTCCTCCACGTCGCGGGCGCGGCCGTCCCAGAACTGCGCGGCGTGCTGGCCCGCATTGTAGACCGTGGGAGCATTGCGCGTGCCGCGCTGTCCCTTGTGGCCTTCCGAGGTGGGCTCGCCGTCCACGCCGTACTTATCGAGAGCGTGGCAAGAGTTGCAGGAGATCTTGTGATCGGCCGACAGGCGGGTTTCGTAGTAGAGCATGCGGCCGAGATTCACCAGGCGCTCGTCGGTGGAGCCTGGGACTAGG
>JAIMAR010000126.1 GCA_023511855.1 Bryobacteraceae bacterium | reverse complement strand
GGTTCCCCATAGCCGTAGCCGCCGCCACGGCGGCTACAAACGCCAAACGGTTTCCAAACATCTTCGTATCCCCTTTCACCAAGATTCGATGCATCAAAGCCCTCACGCCCTAGAAGATGAGCTTAGCCCGCCGCCGGCTTGCCCAAAAGCTCCAGCGCCCGGCCGATCCGCTTCAGGCACGTTTCCCGTCCCAGCACCTCCAGCGTCTCAAACAACGGCGGCGCCGCCTTTCGCCCGCAACAGGCCACCCGCACCGGCTGAAAGAACACACCGGCTTTCACTCCCATCGCTTCCGCCTCCGCTCGCAAGGCGCTCTCCAGCGCCTCCCGGCGGAACTCAACCGCCGCCAGCACTTGGCGCGCCCGCCGGAGTACCGCCTCCGCTAGCGCCGCATCGCCCTTCGCAGGGATCAGCTCGGCTGCATCGTACGGCCGCAGCTCGTCCCGAAAGAAAAAGTCCGCCGCCTCTGCCGCATCGCTGAGCCGCGTGATCCGTTCCTGAATCAGCGGCACAATCGCCAAAAGCCGGTTCCATTCCACCCGGTAGCCCGCCCGCTCCAAAAACGGCAGAACCCTTCGCGCCAGCTCGTCCACGGGGAGCTGCCGGATGTAGTAGCCGTTGAAATGATCCAGCTTCTGATAGTTCCAAACCGCCGGCGAAGCGTTCACCCGCTCCAGCGTGAACCGCTCGATCAGTTCCTGGCGGCTCATGATCTCAGTCTTGTCGTCGTAGCTCCAGCCGAGCAGCGCCAAATAGTTGATCATCGCCTCCGGCAGGTAGCCCGCCTCTTCGAAGCTGCGCACAAAAACCGGCATCAATCGCCCGTCCGGCGCCCGCTCCTCGCGTTTGCTCATCTTGCCCTTGCCCGTCGGGTTCAAGATCAGCGGCAGATGCGCCATCTCCGGCGGCGTCCAGCCGAAGGCCCGGTACAGATGCATGTGCAGCGGCAGGCTGTTCACCCACTCGTCGCCGCGCAGAATGTGGGTGATTTCCATGTAGTGGTCATCCACCACGTTGGCCAAATGATAAGTGGGATAGCCGTCCGACTTCATCAACACTGCATCCTGGAGAATGCTGTTTTGGAAGGTGATGTCCCCCCGGATCCGGTCGTGCACCGTAATCTCCCCCTCCAGGGGCACTTTGAGCCGGATGACGTGAGCTTCCCCCGCGGCCGCCCGGCGCGCCGCCTCCTCCGGATCCAGGCTCCGGCAGTGACGATCGTAGCCCGGGTTCAGGCCCTTTTCCTGCTGAGCCTTCGAGACCGCTTCCAGACGCTCCGGCGTGCAAAAGCAGCGGTACGCCGCCCCGCGTTTCAGCAGCTCCTCGCAAGCCCCCCGGTAAAGTTCCAGCCGCTCGGTCTGCACGTAGGGCCCGTATGGTCCCCCGACCTCCGGCCCTTCGTCCCAGTCCAATCCCAGATACCGCAAACCCCTCAGCAGCCACTCCAGCGCCTGCGGATTGTACCGCTTGCGGTCCGTGTCCTCTATACGGAGGATGAACCGCCCCCCGTGATGACGCGCGAACAAATAGTTGAACAACGCCGTGCGCGCGCCCCCTACATGGAAATCGCCTGTGGGGCTCGGCGCATAGCGCACCCGTACGGAAACATTGGACATGGAAGTCCCAGTATAGCGAACCTGCCCGGAATCTAAGACTTGGCCGCCTTCAGTTGCTGATACAGCGCGAACAACTCCCCGATGGATTGTTGCTCGGCGCGCCTGCCGGCCGCAGCCAAGCGGTCCAGCAGCCGCAGCTCATACACGCCTTTCAGATTGTTCCGCAGCGTCTTGCGCTTTTGCCGGAAACACAAGCCCAGGAACTCCACAAACCCCGGCTCGGACAGCATGGGCCCGCTCTGCTCCGGCTTCGGCGTCAGAACCACAACCGCCGACTCCACCTTCGGGCGAGGCGAGAACGCCGCCGGCGGTACGGTGAACAGGACCTGTACGTCAGCCCGCAACTGTGTGATCACCGTCAGCAACCCATAGTCCCGGCTGCCGGGCCCCGCCGTTAGCCTCTGGGCAACCTCTTTCTGAACCAGAAACACCGCCCGTTTCAGCAGCGCCCCCAGCTCCAGCGTCTGGCGGAGGATGGGCGAAGTAATGTAGTAGGGCAGATTTCCCGCCACCACCGCTGGGCCCCACTGCGCCAAATCCACCGAAAGAACATCCGCATGGATCACCGTCAGGTTCTCCGCTCCGGGGAACCGTTCTCGCAGATGCTCAGCCAAGGCCTTGTCGGCCTCGATGGCAACCAGGCGCTCGGACCGCCCCAGCAGCTCCCCGGTGAGCGCACCACGCCCCGCTCCGATCTCAATCACCAGGGGCTCGCGCGACGGGCAGGCAGCCGCAGCAATCTTAGCCAGAATGGAACCGCGCTTTAGGAAATGTTGCCCGAGCCGGGCCGGCACAAAGCTCCCGCCTCAGCCACGCACGTCGATCGAGCTGCGGCGCAGCGTGATCCGAACCTTCCCCGCCACCGGTTGGCCGAAGGCCGTGCCAGGACTGATCACCGCAAACAGCAACGCGTTCTCCACGCTCCGCCGCACCACCGGGTCGTTCAACCACGCCCGGTGCCCCGCCGGAGAAGAGTAATCGATTAGCGACCCGCGGCTGTCCACGGTCACGTCCAGCACGATGTCATCCGCCGTGTACCCGAACGGACCCATGCCCAGAAACGTTGCGTTGGTGAACAGTGTGATGGGTACATCGGCCGCGCCCGAAGGCGCCTGCACGGCCAACCCAGGGGCCAGCAGAGCGAACAATACCAGGGCCGACGCCAGACCACCCGCCGCCGGCAGCGCCAGCGGTTTCATGATGGCATCCGCCCACAGCCTGGTCCGCGTGACCCAGGACGCAAGCCACACCGGAACGCCCGCCGGGGCCAGATGCCGCACTCGTTCCTTTGAGGCCAAAATCCGAAGGGATATCAACAACTGCGCCGGCGGCTTCAAGGACGGCAACTGGCGCAAGGCCGACCGCAACTGCGTGTGCTGCCGGCTTCGAAATGCGCAACCCCGGCACTCCGCCAAGTGCCGGTCCACTTCCCGCGACTGCTCAGGCGATAGAAGACCCTCGCAGTATGCCGCGAGAACTCTCCGAATCTCGTAGCAGTCCATAGCGTTTCACTCCACCAACTGCGGCGACAACTGAAACTCCGCTTTCGCTTCCATTTGCCGTTCCATCGACCTTCGCAGAGCCTCCCGGCCCCGCAAGATCCTGGACTTCACGGTTCCCAACGGAAGCTGCAAAACCTCGGCAATCTCCTCGTAGCTGAGATCCTCCACATCCCTCAGCACAAGCACCGACCGGAACGCCGGATTCAGCTCGGCCAGCGCAACCTCCAGCAAATGCTGCTGCTCTTGGCCCAGCACATACTCATACGGCGACACACCCGGGCTGACCAGGCTCTCGGAAACACCTCGCGCCTCTCCGCTGTCTTCCAGCCCCACCTGATTCCGATGGTGCCTTCCGTGCCAGCGGCTGTGGTTGTGTGCTTCATTCACCGCGATCCGGTAAATCCAGGTCTTCAAGGAACTGTCCCCGCGGAAGGAACCGATCTTGCGGAAGACCTTCAGGAACACTTCCTGAACCACGTCGCAAGCCTCGGCCGGATCCGCCAGCAGCCTCGCCACAAGGTTGTACACGGGCTGCTGAAACTTCTGAATCAGAGTCTCATAGGCCCACTCTTCCCCCGTACGCAGTCCCTCGACCAGCCGCGCCTCCGAGGACTCCCCGTCCCCTTGCAGGGCGGTCTCCTGCTCGCTCCAAATCGTGTCCCAACCCGCTATCTGTTCTGCCACGGCGGCGCCTCTCGCCAATTCCATTATCACGCTACCACGGCACGGCCTGGTCCTGCAAAAGTTTTGACGCCGTGACCGCAGAAAAGTTCCCCCGTCTTACCCTGGAGAATTAAAGTGTGTTAATCGTACCCCGCCGCCACTTCACATCCGTACCCGGCGGCAGTATGCCTCAGCCCGTTATGCTAACGTGTACCTCTTGAGACCCGGTGCCGGCTCGCCGCCGCCCGGCGCAAGTTTCTCGGGATTCGTTCGGCAAGGAAGGGACTTATTATGGACCAAACAACCCCAGCGACCCCGGCGCGAAGAGAGTTCTTGAAAGCCGCCGGAGCCGCCCCATTCACAACCAACCTTTTTACCGGCCGTCTCAAAGGCGCCAACGACAAGGTCGCCCTAGGCTTCATCGGCATGGGCGCCATGGGCATAGGAAACCTCGGTTACGCCATGAAGATTCCTGGCTTCCAGCCGGTCGCCATCTGCGATGTCTACCGCCCGTATCTGGAACGCGCCCAGGCCCAGGCCAAAAAAGGCGGCTTCGACGTCAAGGCGGTCAAGGACTTCCGCGAGATCATCGCCGACCGCTCCATCGACGCCGTCTGCATCTCCACCCCCGATCACTGGCACGCCTACATGACCGTGGAAGCCTGCAAAGCGGGCAAGGACGTCTACGTCGAGAAGCCTGCCTGCGTCTACGTCGAAGAGGGCCTCAAAATGGTCGAGGCCGCCCGCAAGTACCAACGCATCGTCCAAGCCGGCACCATGCAGCGCTCCGGCGCCTTCTTCAAGAAAGCCAAGGAGATCGTCCAGAGCGGCGAGTTGGGCGACATCACCTTCTGCCACACCTGGCAGGCCGGCCTCGCCCGCAAGGAGGGGGAAGGAAAACCGCCCGACTCCGCTCCTCCGCCCGATCTCGACTGGGACCTCTGGCTCGGCCCCGCCCCCAAACGCCCCTTTAACGAAAACCGTTGGGGCATCTCCCCTAAACGCTGGTCTACCTTCCGCTACTTCTGGGACTACGCGGGCGGCGCCATGACTGACTGGGGCGTTCACCTGCTCGACGTCGTCCATTACGCCTTCAATGAGGTCATGCCGCAGAAAATCGTCGCCCTCGGAGGCAAGTTCTACGTGGACGATAACGTCGAAACCCCCGACACCATGCTCGCCACCTTCCAGTACCCCAAATTCTTGGCGAGCTACGAGAGCCGCACCTGCAACCCCACCCCCATGTTCAACCGCGGCTACGGAACCTCCTTCCATGGAACCAAGGCCACCCTCGTCGTCAACCGCGACGGCTACTGGATCATGCCCGTCGGCAGAGACGCCGGTCCCGTCGTGGAAGTCATCGACAAACAGATGCGCCCCATGAATGAACCGCATTGGCAGAACTGGTTGGACTGCATTCGCACCCGTCAAGCCCCCATCGCCGAAATCGAGACCTGCGTGCGCAGCACCATCCCCTGCCTCCTGGCCAACATCTCCATGCGCTTCGGCCTCGCGCTTACCTGGGACGACCAGGCCAAGACCGTCGTCCAGCGCGAGGCGCGCCAGTACTTAAAAGCCAGATACCGCAAACCCTGGAAACTGGAAGTCTGACCTCCGCGCAGGGGCGTGAGTCTCCTTTTGTGGGGCAGGCCCCCAGGCCTGCGGCCGACATTCCTGTCGCCTTGGCCCCCTTCACCCGCCGCTCTCCCCTCGCCGGGGACCTTGCCACGCCGGCAGTCGTACCGGTGGGTGGCGACTCAGATCTCTCCATCCCCCGCTGTACACCCCCGCTCCTGAGCTACCCTATGTTCGAAAGGAATCAGCGCTCATGAAAACCAGCCGCCGCCGCTTCCATTCCGCCGCCCTCGGCGCCGCAGCCGCATCTCTGCCCATCGTCTCATCTGAAGCTCCTGGCGCAGCCCCGCCCAGCCCCAGCTCGCCGGCCCGCAATCCGCGCTACGCCAAGCTCGATGAGATCCTCCGTCAGCCCGTCCTCCAAAAGCATCTGTTCACTTCTCCCATAATCATCGAATCGCTCGAGCTGCTCCGGCTGAACAACAGCTTCCTCTGCCGCGTCCGCTCCCGCGACGGCGCCGAAGGCATCTCGGTCGCCCACAGCACCATGAACACCCTGTTCCCCATCTTCATCCGCAACCTCCAGCCCTTTTTCCCCGGCAAGGACGCGCGCGAGCTGGATCTCATCCTCGACAAGGTCTACATCTACAACTTCAACTACCGCCTCAACGGCATGGCCCTCGGCCTGCCTCTGGCCACCATCGAGTTCGCCATCCTGGACATGCTCGGCCGCATCGCCGGCAAGCCCGTCGGCGAGTTGATCGGCGAAATCCACAACCCCGAAGTCGCCGTCTACATCGCCACTGAATGGCGCGAGCGCCCCGTCGATGAGTCCATCGAACTCATCAAGAAGGCCGTCGCCGAGTATCCCGAAGCGCGCGCCCTCAAGATCAAAGTCGGCGGACTCATGTTCATGACCACCGACATGTACGCCGCCGGGCCCCCGGGCCGCACCGAAAAGATCATCCCGCTGGTCCGCAAGACCTTCGGCGACGCTATGGCCCTCTACGCCGACGCCAACGGTTTCTACACCGTGCCGGAAGCCATCCGCGTCGGCCGCCTGCTCGAACAGTACAAATACCGGTACTTCGAAGAGCCCGTCATGTTCGACCACCTGGAGGAGATCAAGCAGGTCCACGACGCGCTCCAGATCCCCATCGCCAACGGCGAGCAGGATTACAGTTTCTACGGTTTCCGCTGGCTGCTTGCCAACGACGGCCTCGACATCGTCCAGCCCGATAACTACTACTTCGGAGGCCTGATCCGCTCCATGAAGGTCGCGCGCATGGCCGCCGCCTTCGGCAAGACCATCGTGCCTCACATGTCCGGCGGCGGCTTGGGCTACCTTTACAACATCCACTTTGTCTCTGCCGTGCCCAACGCCGGCGAGCACCACGAGTTCAAAGGCTTGGACACCCACGTCCGCTTCGAGTGCAAAACCTCCCCGCTCAAGGTCGTGAAAGGGAAGATCAAGGTCCCTACCGGTCCCGGCTTCGGCGTCGACTTCGACCCGGACTGGGTCAAGAAACACCAGCCCGTCAAGCTCTAACCGCTCCCAGCAGTATAGCCCTCCCGGCCTGCGCCCTCCGCCCGCAGTGGAGCGAGCCGCAAGGCTCGCCACGCCGGCAGTCCTGCCGACGGTCGTCCTCTGGCCCTTCTTCCCCCCGTTGTGGGACAGGCTGTTCTCGTGGGGCAGGCCTCCAGGCCTGCGGCCGACATTCCTGTCGGCCTTGGCTCGCTTCACCCACCGCCCTGTTTCGTCACGTGCTGTGAAGCCCGCTCATGCGCAACCCCGTGCTGGGGCTCTTCTCTGCGCCATCCGCCCGCAGTGGAACGAGCCGCAAGGCTCGCCGCGCCTCGCCATCAAGCTACACTTGGAATATGAACTCGGAGGGCCCCATCGAAGCCGCTGACGGAGCGTTGATCCGCACCATCGACTCTGCTCTTGCCTCGGCCTACGCACGGGCCGGCGCTTGGATGGCCTGCCGCCCCGGTTGCGACCCCTGCTGCCTGGGCCCCTTCGAGATCACCCAACTGGACGCCCTGCGCCTGCGCCGGGGCATTACAGAACTCCATCGCAGCGATCCCCGCCGCGCCCGCCGCGTACTCACCCGCGCCCGCGCCGCGTGGCGTCAAATGCGCGATTCGTTCCCGGGCGACCGGGACACCGGAGTGCTCTCCGACGATGAAGAGGCTCAGGAGAGGTTCTTCACCATCTTTGAGCCCGTCGCTTGCCCAGCCCTCGACCCAAGAACCAGGACCTGCGACCTTTACTCATGGCGCCCCATCGCTTGCCGCGCCTTCGGGCCTCCGGTCCAGTGCGGCTCGGAGCGTTTCCGCATCTGCGATCTTTGCTTCCAGGGCGCCTCGGATGAGGAGATCCGCCGTTGCAGCGTGGATCTCGACCCGGAAGGAGTCGAAGTTCAGCTCCTCGACCGCCTCACCCGCGAGACCGGCGCCGCCGGCCTCACGATCATCCCCTGGGTCCTGGCCCAAATCCGCCTCTAACGCGCGTCCCTCCCGCCTCACCAACCCCCGATTACTCCGAGGCCATCCCCAAAGCCGGAGCCGACCCCCGCATCCGCGGTCCGCTCCCAACTCCGCTATTTCACCGTCTCTTCCTTCGAATGGACCAGGACAGCGCCGCCTTCGACTACCTTGTAGTCCGGCGGAACCTGGAACAACGCCGCCGGCGGCTCGCCCAAGCTCAAATTCGTCAGCCGGAACAGCGTCTCTCCGATGCGGGGATCCTCTTGACGGCTCATCACAATCGTTTGCAACTGCGCGGAATACCAGCTCTCGGACACTGTCTGGATCGGCCGCTCGTTGCCAATCGCGCCTGCCGGAATCGTCACCGTTACCCTCGTCCCTTCGGCGCTGACCCCTTCGATGACTTGGGTTCCCAGGGATTCTTTGGCCCGTTGTCCCGAGGCTTGCTGGTTTAGGATGATCACCTGCGCCCCGCCGCCGGCCTTCACTGCGTCCGGACTGCCCGCCGTTACAACTTCGATGCGCTTCTCAACCAACTCCGCGTGCGGGACTTTCCCTGCCGCCTCGGTTGGCTGCTTCGCCGTGATCTCCCCGCTCGCCGTCACCAGTTTCCGCGCCGTCTTCGTTTTCGGATCCAGAATGTAGGTGGCCCCCGCCACCGGATCCGAGATCGTGATGACTCGTGCGCCTTCTCCGGACTCTGCTGTCCACGGCCCGGCCACTGTCGCGATCCTTTCGCGCCTCACGCGCCCTTCACTGTCCCGGTAGACCAGTGCCGTGCTCCGCTGCACAATGCGGTTGCCGTCCGCCAGCGTCTGCCGCGTCTCGGTTACCTCCTGCGCCGAATACGGCGCACCCTTCACCACCCTTCCGCCAAACTCGGCCGCCACGTACTCCACGTTCAACTGCGTCCGGGGCGCGGCGAGCGGCATCGTGGCAGCCAATTGCCCGCTTCTGGCCGCGGTTTCCGCCGGAGCCAGAACCACTACCTTCTCCTCGACCGTCTGCTGCGCCCAAATCAAACCGCTGGTCCCTGCCAGAGCCAGCACCATACTCATCCAACGCATATCAACCTCCTTAAAGACAATCTCCGTTGAAGTCTCTTCTCCGCCAACCCGGCAGCTTCCCCACAAACCGGCCCCATGACCTTCCTCGGCCTACTGCACAAACCGGACCGCACGCACCACGCCGTCCTGGCCAACCACCACATCCGCCCGCAGCATCTCATCGGCCCGCTCCGCATTCACGGGAACCCCTAACGCCGCTGCGGCCGACCGTGGCAATCTCACTCTCAACAATTGCCGGACCTCTTCTTCCGGCCACGTCGCCGGGTGAGTCACCGCGATGAAACCCGTAGCCACCTCCTCTGCCTTCGCGGCTGGTGCGGCAACGGGGCCGGCGGGCTTCTGCGGCCTCCGCTCCATGCCAGCCCGGACTCGTTCCGGCGGTCTGCTCTTCACTGGCCGCAGCACCTCCGGCGGCGCCTGCGGCGCATGAACAACCAGCGGCGGCGGATCGAGGTGGTGTTCCCGCAACATCCAGCCGCCAATCCCGGCGGCTAACAGGACCATCCCTGCCGCGCTTAACCCCGCCCACCTCCAGCGCGGCCACCGGATGCCGCCACCCTCAACCTGGAAGCGGCGTCCCCGGAACGCCTCTATCAGCTCGGCCTCAACCCTGGCCGGCGCCTCGATGTCCTTCATCGACTCCCGGAGCGCGCTAAGGAGCGCCCTGGCTTCAGCTTCACTCCAATCCCTATCCTTCATAGAGACCAGCTCCTCACCCGCCGGTTCCCGGCTGCCCGCACGTCATCCGCAGCCTGTGCCCGGAGTTTTTGAGCCAGCAATTGCCGTCCTCGGTGCAGCCGCGACCGGACGGTCCCCACCGCGCAGCCCAGCGCCTGCGCCGCCTCTTCGTAAGACACCTCGTGCAAATCGCACAGAACCACCGCCTCCCGGTAGTGTGGCGGCAGCGCCAGTACCCCCTCCCACACCGCTCGAATCTCTTGGCTTCGCTGGATCGCTTCCAGTGGGCCCTCCGTACCTCTGGAAGGGCCCTTGGCCGCTTCCAAGCGGTCTTCCTTCTTGTTCCGCATGGCCCGCGCGGCCTTGTTGCGGGTAATGCCATACAAATAGGCCCTCAGAGTCCCTTTGCGCGTGTCGTACTTGTGCGCTTCCCGCATCAGAGTCAAGAACACTTCCTGGGTCACATCCTCGGCCGTGGCCGCCGACCCGCTCATCTGAAGCGCAAACCGGTAGATCTCTCCTTGCCGCCTCCGGTACAGGTCCGCAAACGCAGCTTCGTCTCGCTCGAGCATGGCCCGCAGGAGCTCTTCGTCGCTCGGTCCCGCCTGCTGGAACATCAGGATCATCCGCGTTTACTATGAAAGATTCCCCGGGCGGCGCCGGAAAGTTCCCGAAAGATTTCCTCCGCCGTCCGCCTACGAAATGGATCAACCGTTGCGCAAATTCGTTGGAGTCCTGGGAGCCCTGTGGCTCTCGCTGGGGGCGGCCGGTTTTGCCTACGCGCGAATCCTCGGACTGCCCGCGCAGCTCACCGCCCCTTTGCTGGCTGCCTTTCTCTGGGAGGCCTCCTTCTATGTTGCCCCCGCTTTCGCCGCCCTCCGGGACGCCGCCGCCCGCCGCTGGCCCCCTGCTCTCCACGCCGCCGGGCTCGCCGCCAGCGCCATGGCTCCGTATCTCGCCTACACCTTGCCCGTTGGACTGTTCGACCTGCGGTCCGCAGCCATTCTTCTGCTCCTCGTCTTAACCGCCTCCTTCTGGTTTGTCGCGGCCCCTCCAGGCAAGACCGCCGACTTCGCTTTCATTGCCTTCATGGCGGCGCCCCTGCTGCTGCGTCTTTTCCCGGCGCTCTACCCCACCCCTGTCGCGGGACTGACCCTCTCCATCCTGGGCCAGTTGATGTGGATCCGCCTCGGCATCTGGGCCGTCCTCACCCTCCGCCGCGTCGAGCAAATCGGCTTCGGCTTCTGGCCCACCGCTGAGGAATGGAAGTGCGGCTTTCGCTTCTTCCTATATTTCCTGCCTGTCGGCGTGGCGGCCGGCCTCGCCCTGGGCGTCATCCGCTTCCGGATCGTCCCCCTGGACTGGCCCCTCGCCACAGCCTACGCCGCCGCCACCTTTTTTGGGATGCTCTGGGTGGTCGCCCTCTCCGAGGAGTTCTACTTCCGCGGATTGCTCCAGCCCTGGCTCGCCCGGCTCTTCGGCAGCCGCGCCGCCGGCCTGCTGCTCACCTCTGCGCTGTTCGGCCTGGTCCACCTGCCCTTCCGTGGCTTTCCCAACTGGAGGTTCGCTCTGGTGGCCGGCCTGGCGGGCATCTTTTATGGACTTGCGCGCGACCGCTCCCGGGGCATGCGAGCGCCCATGGTCGCCCACGCCCTGGTCAACACCGTTATGCGCCTCTTTTTCGCGTGAGCCTAAATCGCATCCAGCGCTTGTTGAAAGTCCGCCAGCAGGTCCCGCCAGTCCTCCACGCCCACCGACACCCGCACCAGCCCTTCGGTGATTCCGGCCTTCTCCAGCTCTTCCCGCGTGTAGCTGGAATGGGTCGTGGTCATCGGATGGCAGGCCAGAGTCTCCACCCCGCCCAGCGAGACCGCGTTGCGCGCGATCTTCAAGTTCCGCAGAAACTCAAACGCCGCAGCCTTGCCCCCGTCGAGTTCCATCGAAAACATCGCCCCCGGATAGTCGCACTGCGCCAGCCGGATCTTGATCTGCTCAGGGTCGTCATACAAGGTCGGATATCGCATGCGCCGCACCTTGGGATGCTCCACCAGCCGCTCGGCGATGCGC
>JAIMAR010000125.1 GCA_023511855.1 Bryobacteraceae bacterium | reverse complement strand
GCATTGGAGTGTTTTTCGGTCTGTACCCGGCCTTCCAGGCCGCTAAGTTGGACCCGATCGAAGCTCTCCGTTACGAATAGCGAGAATTTCCTATGAAAACGAAGCTTGTGGCAGTGTTTTTGGCCTGCGCGCTGGGCCTGAGCGGGCAGAGTCCGGTGGAACCGGAGAAATCATTTTTCAAGAAGATGTTCCCGTTCGGCTCAAGCGAGCAGGCCCCGGCTTTCCCTTCTCCCGCGTATTTCCGGCAGCACTTCAGCACGCCGCCCATGCGGGTGGAGCTGCTGCCTCCGGCCAAACTGGAGGATTACGTTCAGGACGGCAAGCTGGTGCTTTCGCTGAAGGCGTACCTGGACCTAGTGATGGCGAACAACACCGACATCGCCATTCAACGCTTGTCGGTGGAGACCTCGCGGAACTCTTTGCTGGCGTCGTATAGCCAGTTCGATCCGCGGCTGACGCTGAACCTGAACCACAGCCGCTCCGCGCAGCCGGCTTCGGACCTGCTGGCGGGCGCCGACATTCAGAAGTCGCTGAACCAGTCGGCCGGCGTTACCTACACGCAGACGCTTCAAACCGGCCAGCAGTACAGCGTCAGTTTTAACCCGTCTAAGACGGCCACCAACAGTGCCTTCGCGACCTGGAACCCGAGCTGGAATGCGGCGCTGAACATCAGCGTCACTCAGCAACTGCTCCGGGGCCGCAGCCCCTTCATCCAGCGGCTGCAAATCACCACCGCCAAAGCGAACCTCCGGCGGACCGAGCTGGACCTGCGGAATCAACTGATGACGTTGATCCAGAACGCCGAGCTGGCCTACTGGAACCTGGTGGGCGCGCGAGAGAATTTGCGGGTGCAGGCCGAATCGCTCAAGCTCCAAAAAGCCTCGCTGGACCGTTCCATGCGGGAACTAGAGCTGGGCGCGATGGCGCCGCTCGACATCTACCGGCCGCAGGCGGATTACGCATCGGCCGAGATTCGGTTGAGCCAGGCGCAATTCAACCTGAAAAGCCTGGAGGACGCCTTGCGGCGGCAGATCGGCGCCGATCTGGATCCGCGTTTCCGCGACATGCCGATCGAGCTGACCGAGAGCATCCAGCCGCCGCCCGACACGGGCGAGTTCGACCGGGAGGCCCTGGTGCAGAAAGCTCTGGCATCGCGCCCCGATCTTCAGTCCGCGAAAATCAACCTGGAATTGGACGACCTGAGCATCCTCCAGGCGGCGGATAACCTCCGGCCGCAGCTCAGCCTCACCGGCACCTATCAGAGCAGCGGCCGCGGCGGGAATTACTATCAGCGGAGTCTGATCGGCGGGCCGGCGATCCTGGTGGCGCCCGGCGGTTTCTGGGACGCCTGGAGCCGCTTGTGGGGATTCGACACCACCAACCACTCGGTGCGGCTCCAGTTGACGCTTCCCTTGCGGGACCGCCAGGGAGCGGCCAGTTTGGCCAACGCGCTGATCCGAAAGAAGCAGGACGCGCTGAGCTTGCGCCGCAGCGAGCAACAGGTCCGGCTGGAGATCCTGAACGCCATCACCAACCTGGAGTCCAGCCGCAAGTCGGTGGAGCTGGCTAAAGTGCAGTTGGATCTGGCGCAGAAACAGTTGGAAGCGGAGCAGAAGAAGTACGACCTGGGCACCACCATCATGTTCTACGTTCTGGACGCGCAACAGCGACTTACGGCAGCCCAGAATCAGCTCGCCACCGAGTACATCAACTATCACCGCAACCGGCTGGCTCTATTGCGGGCCACGGGCGAATTGTTGGAAGAGCGCGGCATCGTGCTACAGTGATGGAATCGCGGGCGGAGGCGAGTCCGTAGAGACACGGCTGTTCCGCCCGCGAACCGCACGCCAGCATGGGCCGCATCCGGGTACTTTCCGATCAAGTCGCCAATAAGATCGCCGCAGGGGAGGTGGTCGAGCGCCCCGCCTCCGTCGTCAAGGAACTGCTCGAGAATTCCCTGGACGCCGGGGCCGCCAGTTTGAAGGTGGAGGTGGAAGGCGGGGGCCGCCGCCTGATCCGGGTGAGCGACGACGGCTGCGGGATGTTGCGCGACGACGCGATCCTGGCCTTTGAACGCCACGCTACCAGCAAGCTGCGCGACGTCAAGGATCTCACCTGCATTTCCACGCTGGGGTTCCGCGGGGAAGCGCTGCCATCGATCGCTTCGGTCTCGAGGCTGGTGCTGGAGACGCGCTCGGCCGAGGAGGCCACCGGCATGCGGGTGGAAATGGCCGGGGGCAAGCTGTTGCGGGCGGAGGAGACGGCGCTGGCGGCCGGCACCACGGTCACCGTCCGGGATCTTTTCTTCAACGTTCCGGCCCGGCGCAAGTTCCTGCGCAGCGAGCAGACCGAGCTGGCCCACATTGCGGCGCTGGTGACGCACTACAGCCTCGCCCACCCGGACAAGAGTTTTCTGCTGCGCAGCGGCGCGAGCGAGTTGCTGTCGGCCACACCGGTGGGCGGCTTGCGCGACCGCGTCTATCAGGTCTTTGGAGGGCAGATTCTGGAGGAGCTGGTGGAGCTGGGCTTGCGGGAGCGGGAGCTGCTTCTGCCGCCGCCGGACGGGCCGCCTGGGCAGGCCTTCGGCGCCGGCCAGGACCAGCCGCCGCAAGCCGAACGGCGCGTTTTCCGCTTGACCGGATTCGTTTCCCGCCCGCAATATCAAAAGCTCAACCGCAACTCGGTGTACCTGTTCGTCAACCGGCGGCTGATCCGGGACCGGCTGCTGATGCACGCGGTATCGGCGGCCTATCACAACCTGATGCCGCCGGCGTGCTACCCGTTCGCGCTGCTGTTTCTGGACTGCGACTATGAGGAAGTCGACGTGAACGTGCACCCGTCGAAGACGGAGGTGCGCTTCCGGCACGGCTCCTTCGTGCACGACTTCGTTCGGGATTCCATCCGGGAGGTCCTGATGGAATCGCGGCCGGTCTTCTCGTTGCCGGCGCCGGTCGCCGGTGCAACCTCCGAGGGTCCCCAGCGGGCGGCCACTCTTCCCTTCTCAGAGTTCACTACGCGGATGGAGCAGCAGGCGTGGAGCGGCGAGCCGTCGCCGGTGATGCCGCCGCCGGTCCGGGAGAACCTGGCGGATCTTCCCCTGCACGTTGTTGAGCCGCCGCTGCGGACTGCCGCCGTGGAGGAGCCGCCGCTGCGGATCCGGGCGCCGGAGACCCACACCGGCTTTCCGCCCGGTCCATGGCAGGAGGCGCCGGCCAGCATGGCGGAAGTCGGCGATCTGCGGCCTCTGGGCCAGTTGCATGAGAGCTTCATCGTCGCCGCCGGCCGCGACGGCCTTTGGATCATCGACCAACACGTGGCGCACGAACGGGTGCTGTTCGAGCAGTTGTTGCGGCAGAGGCGGCAGGGCGCGGTGGAATCCCAGCGGCTGCTGATGCCGAGCATCGTCGAACTCACGCCGGCGCAGCAGATCGAGTATGCCCGCATTGCGGAGGAGCTGAATGCGGCGGGCTTCGAGACCGAACCGTTCGGACAAAGGACGATCGCGGTGAAGGCGGTTCCGGCGGGGGTGGGAGCGGGCGACGTGGAGAAGATCTTCAGCGAGATCCTCGAGATCTCCGAAAGCGAGCTGCGCGGCCGGACTCTGGACGACCTGCGGCGTGCGGTGGCGGCTTCAATCGCCTGCCGTGCGGCGATCAAGGTCAATACAAAACTAGACCAGGCCAAGATGGAGTGGCTGCTGGCGGAGCTGGCGGCCACGCAATGCCCGATGAGCTGTCCGCACGGGCGTCCGATCGCGCTGCGCTTCTCGACGCGGGAGATCCTGCGCGGGTTCCACAGGATCTAGCGAGCTCAGGGACCGAGAACGGGGCAAACGGACGGCGTCAGGCCAGAGGGTTGAACCAGCGGAGGCCGCCAAACCGCGCGAAGTCGCCGTCGGTGGAGCAGAGCAAAGCTCCATGCTCGATGGCCAAGGCCGCCAGATGTGCGTCAGAGGTGAGGTTCCCACCAGTCCCGAGCGACATCAAGAGGTCACGAAGAACGTGGAGGTGTCTGCCGGTCGGTTCCACGACTTGCACCGAGGGCCAAGCTAACCATCCGGCGACAAGGTCCAACGCCATCTCCAAAGGCAAGGTCTGCCGAAACAGGCCAGGCCGCGTGGTGAGCCGGATGAAGGCCAACAGTACAGGCCAGCATAAACCCACAATCTCGCCTCCAGAGAGGGTCTTCTGTAGCCAGGCCTTGGCCGGGCGGTGCAAGGGTGCATCCCGGTTCACGGCGTAGATCAGGAGGTTCGCGTCGAGCAGGATCATTTGCGCAAGGAGATCTTCCGCGCCAGCTCCTCGTCCTCGATCGCGGCGGCGACCGCGAGGGCCTTGTCCCAGTGAAACAACGGTTCGGCGCCCAAGGGATAGGTCTTTTGAATGAAGCGGCGAGAGGGAGAGGCCTTCGTTCTCAGCCCGGCGCGCAGGGTCTCGTTCAGCGCCTGTTTGAACGAGAGGCCTCGCTGCCGCATCAGGGAGCGCAGCTGCGCTTCGACGTCCGGATCCAGGGTCACCGTAGTTCTCATGTTGACATCATAGCATCAAAAAGATTGCTGTCATGATGCGCCGAAGGCGCCGCGACGTCCGCCGCCCGCCCGCCGCCCAACGCGCCACGGCGCCTTTGAAACTCCCGGACGGGCGGCTTACCCGCCCAGGCCAGACAGCCCGCTCTTGATCAGCACGTAGAGCAGCCAGGGAGAGGCCACCAGCGCCAGAGCCTTGGCATAGCTCAGCTTCTTTGAGGCCACCGAAAATCCCAGCGCCAGCAGCAGAATGATCCAGATGGTGAACAAGTCGATGGAGGCGGCTAGCGAATAAAGCCAGCGAGGGGCGGGTGGGGAAGTGACCAAGACGCTCAGGTTGGCGGGCAGGGGGTTCTGAAGGTCGAAATCGGCCGGGTTTTTGAGCACCATCACCACGAGGGCCAGGACGGTAGAGATGGCCGAGGGCACGAACGAGTAACAAGTGATGCTGAACGCCTGCTTGAATTTGAGATCCGCGCCGCCCAGGGAGTTCATCAGGGCCAACAGAACTCCGGCCACCACCAGGCAAAGCAACGCGAATCCCACCACGGCCCCGCCGATGCCGGCGTACTTGGCGATCGAGGCGGACATCTCCATGGCGCGCTCCCTCTGCTCAGGAGTCATTTGGGCCATGCGGGCATTGGACGCCGCCTGGCGCTCCATCTGCTGCTCCATGTAGGTTTCCCAACCGACCACGCGGGTGAAGGTGGAGACGAAAACAATGGGGAGCAAGGTCAAAAGGATCAGCGGCGCCCAGAATCTGGGCCGGGCGGCCAAGTCTTCAAAGACGGGGCGGGGTTCCCAAATGATTCCGGTCAAACGGCCGATTTCGCTCATCGCGGGCGGGGAGCTTGCCTGGTCTGCCATGATTCCTCCTGTCAGCTAACCAAAGTCAACGCAGTTTCATTATCCAATTCGAATCTTGCCCGACAGCCCTGAATATACTACACATCTACTAGTGCTGAAAAACGACGAAGAAACGCGAGGCGCACAAGCATGCTGCACATTTTCGATCACAAAGACCAGGAGCCCGAGCCGCCAGGCGCGAAGAAGCCCACGCTGAGCCGCTTGCAGTCGGTGCTGACGGGACAAGAGCGGACGGCGGCGGTAGCTGAGCCACCTGCCGGACCCAAGCCGGAGGCGCCGAGAAGCAATGGGGATTCCGTGGCCCCGGCGGCGTGGAGCCGGCCCAATATGGCAGCGCGTCCCGCAGCGGCCGGACTGGCGCCGACGGCCGGCGTATCTGTTGGGGGCCAGGGATCTCAGCGCACGCCGGAGTTCCAGAAATTCGCGGAGGAATTCACCAAGAGCTTCCTGGGGGCGGTGAGCCGGGCGGTGGAGGACATCCACGGGCTGGTGGTCCAGGACCGCGGCACGGTGGAGCTGCTGGCGCGGGACCACCGCGAGCTTTCCGCACGGGTGACGCGCCTGGAAGAGAGGGTGGCCCAGCCGGCGAACCACAGCGCCATGGAGGCGGCGCTTCAGGAAGTCATGAAACGGCTGGATGCTCAAGCAGCGGCGATCCGGGCGCTGTATGCCGCCAACCAGGCGCGCGATGAAAAGCTGGAGCGGCTCATCGCGGCGTTTCAGGGGTTGCAGGCGCTGAGCGGCACGGCTGCCCCGCCGCCCACGGCGGAACTCCCCGAGGGGCTCTGAGCGCAAACCGTCAGGCGGTCACAGAAACTCGATGCACACTGGGGCGCCGACCTGCACGGTTTGCCCGGTGGGCGACAGGCGGCCCGTCGATGGGTCGATGCGGAAGACCAGGACGTTGTCGGTGTCCTGGTTAGCGGCGAGCAGGAAATTCCCGGAGGGATCGATCTTAAAGTTGCGGGGCGTCTTGCCCTGGGTGGAGACGTGCTCCACCAAGGACAAAGTCCCCGTGGAAGCATCGATCGAGAAAACCGCGATGCTATCGTGCCCGCGGTTGGAGCCGTAGAGGAACCGGCCATTGGGGTGGACTTCGATCTCCGCGGTGGAGTTTCTTCCGCTGAAATCCGGCGGCAAGGTCGACACGGCCGTCAACTGCGTGAATGCGCCGCGAGAAGCATCGTAAGAATACGCCGTAATCACGGAAGTAAGCTCACAAATCACGTAGGCGTATCGCCCTTTCGGATGGAAGGCCATGTGCCGCGGACCCGCGCCGGGAGGAGTTGAAGCGAAGGGGGGATCGTTGGGCGTGAGCGTGCCCTTAGCCGGGTCCAGCCGGTAGATCATGACCTTGTCCAAGCCCAGGTCGGGGATCAAGACGAACCGGTTGTCGAGGGAGACCACGGCCTGGTGGGCATGCGGGCCCTGCTGGCGGGAGGGATTTGGGCCGCTTCCGGTGTGCTGGATCACGGCGGAGGCTTCGCCGAGGCTGCCATCAGACTTCAAGGGATAGCAGGCTACGCTGCCAGTGCCATAGTTCGCTACGACCGCGCAGCGGCCGCTCCGGTCCACGGTGACATGACACGGGGAAGTGCCGTGCGAGGGAAGCTCATTGAGCTTGGTGAGCTTGCCCGTAACCGGATCCGAGGCGAACGCCGCCACGGCCCCGGTTTTCTGTCCCTGGTAGTTGCTTGTCTCGGCCACCGCATAGAGGGCGCGGCGTTTCGGGTGGAGCGCGACCCAGGAGGGGTTGGTTAGCTCGGCGGCCAGTTCCGGTTCGCTTAATTTGCCATCGGCAGGGTTGAAGCGGCTGACGTAAATTCCCTTGCTGAGCTTGCGGGTGTAGGTTCCGAAAAAGACTAGACGCTCGCCCCGCGCGGCACGCAGGCTTTGACGCGCCGTCGCCAACACGGGCGCGGCTGAGAGCAAGAAGGATCGCCGGTTCATCATAAGAACTATCAGAACGCATCGGGCGCCAGAGCGCAAGCCGACACGCCGCCGGCGCTGAGCGGCGGAAGTGAAGCCGCGCGGTCGCCGGACGCTTTGGTCAACGGGCGGATTTCTTGGCTGCCGGGGGCGGCGGCGGGGCGGCCGCTTGTAGGATCTCGACGTAATCGAGCCCGGCGTTTTCCGCGCCGTCGGGGAAGCCCTCGATGCGGATCTCGTCGCCGGGGCGCAGCGGCAAACCCCGCAGTTCGCGGCGGGTGGAAGAATGCGCGTTGATGCCGCGGGTCGGCAGCGTATCGGTGGCCGCCCACTCGTCGACCGTTTGCCCGTTCAGAGAGACCCGATAGCGGGCGGCGCCGCTGTTTTGGTCGAAGTACTGCACGCGCAGGACAAACCAGGCGGGGCGGCCGTCGTATCGGAAGCCGGCTGAGCAGCGTTGCGCGCCGGAGGGGCACTGGACGGCTTTGCTGCCGGAAGCGGCCTCCCAGGGGCGCACGTCGATGACCTGGTAGCCTTCCAGCGTCATCGCCTCGGCTTCCCGGCGGCCCGGGTAGTTTCCGACCCGGCCTTTGGCGTCCGGGATGCCGGAGGTTTTGAAGAACCAAGTGTTGACCGCGTCGCGCCAGACCTGGGCGTGCCCGGCTTGATACTCCAGGCGCGCCAGGACTTCTTTGTACCGCTGCTCGTCGATCAAGCCGTTCAAAGACTTCCATTTGCGGACGTAGCCCTCGGCGGTGGCGGCGCCCTCGTAGTGCGCGTCGTAGATGTGCTGAATGACGGTCTTGCCGGAGTGCAGAACGTGGGTGTAAGGGACGTGGTGCATCCAAAGGAGCAGGTCGTCGGGGCATGTGGCGAGCGACTCATACACTTTGGCGACGGGCGGGCGGTACTGGCCGATGAAGCCGGTGCCGGTGGCCACGGTGCGGTTCATGCCAACGCCCTTGGCGTCGGCGCGGTGCCACTGTCCCCAGCCGTTGCGCTCGGAGGCTTCCACGGCCGGCCCGTAGTGATTGCCGGTGATCTCGGTGAGCGTCTGCATGCCCAGATTGCCGGTGTAGTTCTCATAAGCGCGCCAGGATTCCAGCTGCATGCCCACGATGGTTTCGACCACGCGTGGGTTGTGGCCGAAGGTGAGCCGGGTCCATTCGTCGGCGATCTGCCGGGAGGAGAGATCCGGGTTCCAAGCCAGTCTTCCGAAGCCGTACAGGTTAGCCTGGCTCATGTGGTGGCCGAACCAGTTCAGATCCATGCCGGCGTTGGAGACGCCCACGAAACCGCCTACGGGGCGCTGGAAGACCTTACCGGCCACCAGGGCCTTGACCGGGGTGCCGGCGCCGCGGGCGTGCATGTCGAAATCAAGGGTCTCTTTCCACATAGGCACGAGGAAGACCATGTGGCGCGCCTGGCCGAAGTACTCCTGAGTAATCTGGAGCTCGATGGCCTGGTTGGTCTTCTCGAGGGCGCCGAACAGGGGGGAGGCGGGCTCGCGGACCTGGAAGTCGATCGGGCCGTTCTTGATTTGGATGACGACGTTGTCCTCGAACTTACCGTCCAGGGGGACGAAGTTGTCGTAGGCGGCGCGGGCGCGGTCGTTTTTGAGGTTGCGCCAGTCCATCTTGTGGTCGTAGACGAAGCCGCGGTAGAAGATGAGGCCGCCGTGCGGCTTCAGGGGACGGGCAATGACGTTAGCCGCGTCGGCGTGGGTGCGGCCGTAAGCGGAGGGCCCGAGGCGGCCTTCGGAGTCGGCCTTGAGAACGAAGCCGGCGAAGTCCGGGATGGCTTTGTAGATGGCCTCGACGCGCTCGGTCCAGAAGCGGGCGACGCGGGCGTCGAGCGGATCGAAGGTGTCCAGGCCGCCAATGCGGCGCGGGCTGCTGAAGTCGATCGAAGCCGAAATGCGGACGCCCCAGGGGCGGAGTTCATCGGCGATGCGGGCCAATTGCGGGAGGAACTCGTCGGTGATCACGCGCGGGTTGGCGTTGACATTGTTGACCGTGCAGCCGTTGATGCCGAGCGAGGCGAGCAGGCGGCCGTAGTCGCGAACGCGGCTCAGGTCAGCGCGAACGTTGTCTTTCTCGAAAAAGATGGAGGGCCCGCCGTAGCCGCGCTCGATGCTCCCGTCGAGATTATCCCAGTGATTGACCCAGCGGATGGGCGCGTATGGGACTTCCTTCTCATCCAGCGCCGAGATGGGGCGGAGCAGAGCGATCTTGCGCAGCAAAGCGAACACGCCGTAGAGCACGCCGCGGTCGTTGGATGCGGTGATCACCAGATGAGAGCGGCCCGAGAGCGTGACGGTCTTGAGCCAGAAAGCGTCCTCGGGCAGATCGCCGGCAAGATTCAACTCCGGGGCCGCGCGGCGAAGCTCGGCGAGCGTGCCCAGCACGACCGCGCTTTCGTTGGGAAGGCGCGGTTGGAGCCGGAGGGTTCGCTCCAACATTCCGCGGACGCCGCGCAGAAGCTCTTCGCGCGCCGATTGAATCACCGGCGAATCGCCGAAGGCTACGGCGGCCGCAGGGAGCGCGGTGTAGTAGGGCCGGGCGGCGGTTTCACCGAGCGGGGCATAGCGCAGCCAGGCTTCGTAGCCGGTTTCGGCTTTTGCGGCGCCGGTTGCCGCCAATACGGCAGAAAAGATGATCGCGAACGAATGGTTCATGTGCTTCATGGCACCCTCGCCGGTGCGGAATCCGGACAGCCGTACGCTTCCGCGACCGTTTTGTTCAGGCCCAAACCAAATTGTGATATGTTGAGATATGATTGTCAAACACAGTCATGACCCGATATCGCTGGCTCATCCTCAGTTTGCTGTTTCTGGTGACGACGAACAACTACCTGGACCGCATCGTATTCTCAGTGCTGATCCCGGTGATCCGAGAAGATCTTCACATTTCAACCCAGCAGTATTCCTACATCACGGCCTCTTTCCAGTTCGCCTACACGGTGGGCTTCCTGTTCATGGGGAAGCTGATCGACCGGTTTGGGACGCGGATCGGCTATGCGGTTTCCATCGCCTGGTGGTCGGCGGCGGCTTGCATGCATGCGGTGGCGCGGACGGCGCTGCAAATGGGGTTTTGGCGCGGGTTGCTCGGGCTGGGGGAGGCAGGCAACTTTCCGTCGGCGATTAAGGCGGTGGCGGAGTGGTTCCCGAAAAAGGACCGCGCCTTTGCCACGGGGATTTTTAATGCCGGCACCAACGTAGCCTCCATGATCGGGCCGCCGATCTTCGTGTGGATGGCAGCGAAATACGGCTGGCGGGACTGCTTTCTGATAACGGGAGGCGTGGGCTTCATTTTGGTGGTGATCTGGTGGATGGTGTACCGGCTGCCGGAGCATCACCCTTCGGTGAACGCGCAGGAGCTGGCCTACATCAAGTCCGATGTGGAAGAGGCCGGCGGGCCGAAAGTGGGCTGGCTGGAGGCGCTGCGGTACAAGGAGACCTGGGGATTTGCGCTGGGCAAGTTTCTCACCGATCCGGTGTGGTGGTTCTATCTGGTGTGGTTGCCGCCGTATCTATACGACGTACGCAAGTTCAATCTGACGGAGGTGGGCTGGGCGCTGCCGGTGGTGTACCTCATGGCGGATGTCGGGAGCGTGGGGGGCGGATGGCTGTCGGGATTTCTGATGCGGCGAGGTTGGCCGAATCATAGAGCGCGGAAGACCGCCATGGGGATCTGCGCCGGGCTGATGCCGATCGCAGCGATGTCGGTGCTGGCGCCGAGTCCGGTGCTGGCGATCGCGCTGGTGAGCATTGCGACGGCCTCGCATCAAGGCTGGTCGGCGAACCTGTTCACGACGACCTCGGACGTATTCCCCAAGCAAGCCGTCGCGTCGGTGACGGGGATCGGGGGCTGCATGGGCGGCGTGGGCGGAGTGCTGTTCTCGGCGCTACTGCCCGGCTATGTGGTGTCGCACTTCGGTTACACGCCGATCTTTCTGGGCATGGGATTGCTTCATTTGACGGCCTTGCTCGTCGTACACAAGCTGCTGGGAAAGATGCAGCCGATTCAGGTGGCGCAGCGCTGAAACGGGCCCGCGAAGGAGGAAGTGATGCCATCCAGGTTGAAGATGGATCGGTTCAACAACACTCAACGATACGCGGCAATTCTGTTGGCGGGCATCGTTCTATTTGCGTTCGGAGCTTCGGTGGGGCAGGCAAGGAAGGGCGGAAAAGATCTGCCGCCGGCACGAGCGCGGCGCGTAATGAACCGAGAGACCCCGGACAACCCGGGGTCTTTTGTATGGCCTGGCGAAACGGTGCCAATTGGTTTATATTCTAAATTGGGATTTTGTATCAAGCGGAAAGGACGGTCTTCCGTGCCGAAAACGAAGACCCGGTATGTCTGTCAGGAATGCGGGTATGAAGCTGCCAAGTGGCTAGGTCGCTGCCCAGGCTGTGGAG
>JAIMAR010000124.1 GCA_023511855.1 Bryobacteraceae bacterium | reverse complement strand
GTACGTCCTCGACCCGGGCGCCGGCAAGGACACGGTCGTCGTGACCTCGCCCGGCTACCCGATCCCCGAGCGGGGCGCGCGCTTCGCCGGAGCGCGGGTCCTCGCGCTCCCGCTCGCGGCCGAGCGCGGCTTCCTGCCCGACCTCGACGCGCTCGACCGCGCCGAGTGGGACCGGGTGGCGCTGCTCTGGCTCAACTACCCGAACAACCCGACCGCCGCGACGGCCGATCTCGAGTTCCTGACCCAGGCTGTTGCTTTTGCGCGGGAACACGACTTGCTGCTGTGCTACGACAACCCGTATTGCGATGTACTGTTCGACGGCTACGTGGCGCCCAGCATCCTGCAGGTGCCCGGAGCCAAGGACGTTGCCCTCGAGTTCAACTCGCTGTCCAAGACGTACAACATGGCAGGTTGGAGGGTGGGCATGGCCGTGGGCAGTGCACAGGCGGTGGAGGCCCTCGGCCAGGCTATCTCCTTGAAGCAGGATTTCGCGGCCGCCTACACGGCGCGCGGCGACGTGCGCGCCTCGGCGGGCGATTACGACGGCGCGGTCAGCGACTATTCCATGGCCCTGGAGCTCTATCCGGACTACGCGCAAGCCTATTACAAGCGGGCCCTCGCCTAGATGGAGATGGAAAAGACGGAGGAGGCGCGCCAGGACCTGGAGACGTCGCTGCGGCTGCTGAAGACTTGCCCCGCCGACAGTCGCTCCGGCGAAGTACAACTTAGCCCTTTTCAGCTTCGGTTGTGAATCCCTGCTTCTGAGTTGGTCGGTGATCGACTCGCAGGCTGTATTCAGTGGCTCACCGACTATTCAGCCTTGGCCCGCCGGCGCCGCATGACAATCACGCCGAGCAGAACCAGCGCCAGCACCGCACAGATGATCCGTATCGTAGATGCGTCCATTGCGTCTTCCTCCTTTCCTTTCGAATCCTCCGTCCCTATCCCCGTCCTGCCCTTCTTCGTCTCGCAGCGGCGTTAATCTCGAAGCTCGTCCGCTCACTTCGAATGGCCGCCCAGGCTGCCCCGCTTCAGAGGTTTCTCATTTGCGGCAGCAGCTCCCGCATTATGCGCACCGCCATGGGGCCTACCGTCACCACGAACAGCGAGGGCAGGATGCAGAAGAAGATCGGAAATACCAGCTTCACGCCCAGCTTGGCCACCTTTTCTTCGGCCGCCTGGCGGGCCTGCACCCGCATAAAGTCCGCATGCGTCCGCAGGCTCTGCGCGATCCCTGTTCCAAAGCGGTCCGCTTGAAGCAGAACCGCGACCAGCTTTTTCACATCGGCCACCCCTGTCCGCTCTCCCAGGTTGCGGAGAGCCTCCTGGCGGCGCACCCCGGTCTTCAGCTCCAAATGAACCAGCGCCAACTCACGGCTGATGTCTCTATGGGCCGACTCCAACTCCTTGGCCGTCTGCGCAATGGCCTGGTCCAGTCCCAAGCCCGACTCCACGCAAATCACCAGCAGGTCCAAAGCGTCCGGCAGGCCTCGCCGGATGCGGTATTGTCGGCGCCGGGCCCGCCAGGCGACGAACATCCCAGGCGCCACGGCGCCCGCGGCCGCTCCGAACATGGCCGCCAGCACCCGGTCGCTCGCCGCCGCTTCGCGGCTCGCCACCGCCGCCACCAGCGCCAGCGCGGCCCCCGCCAGCACTCGGGCGCCTTGCACCACCCAGAGGGCGTGCGTCTGATAATAGCCCGCCCGGATCAGCATCTTCCGCAACTGGGCTGCCCCTTTCTGCGGGGTCGGCAGAGCCGCGCCCAGCCGCGCCACCAAGTCCCGGAACGCCAGACTTGGATGGGTTGGGATCCGCCAAGCAGCGGCCTCCGGCGCTCCCGCCAGCCGATCCAAGACCGCCCGCGGCCGGGCCCACAAGCGGATTCCCGCCAGCGCCGTTGTGGCGGCCACCAGCACAAATAGCGCTACGCTGAGCCAGAGCTCCATCTTTCACGCCTCAATGGAAACGATCTTCCGGATAATGGCGTATCCGACCAGTTGCAGCAAGATCGCTCCCGCCGCCATGGCTTGGCCGGTGGGGTCGTTCAGGAAGAATCGTACGTATTCCCGGTTAATCATAAACAGGACACAGGCCACGCCGACCGGAATCAGCGTCAAGGTCGCACCCGTCATCCGCCCATGGGCCGTCACCGCCCGCAAGCGGCCCCGCAGTTTGAACCGCTCCCGGATCACATACGCCAGCTTGTCCAGCAGCTCGGCCAGGTTGCCTCCGGTTCTCCGCTGGAGCGTCACCGCCGATACGAAAAACTTGACGTCCATCAACGGCACCCGCTGGGCCAGCTTCTGAAGCGCAACCTCCAGCGGAAGCCCGAGATTGTGTTCCTCGAAAGTGCGGCGGAACTCCCCGCTGAGCGGTTCCGGAAACTCCTTGTGCAACATCTCCAGCGCCACCGAGAACGCGTGGCCGGCGCGCATCGAGCGCGCCACAAATTCCAGACTTTCCGGAAATTGTTCCTCAAACCGGCGCAGCCGCGCGCTCCTCCGGCGCAGCACGAAGACTAACGGCAGCGACCCCTCCCCGATTCCCACAACCGGCGTCGCCTTCCGCCAGCCGGGCGCCGCCTGCCACACCGCCGTCACCGCCAACAGAAACAACGCCAGGCACAGGTGCAGCAACCGCGCCGGATGCCACTTCAGCCCGGCCTGTTCCAGCCAGTCCCGCAGTGTCGGAATCACCGGAAAACGCGCCAGCAACCGCTGCACCAGACGCCCCGTGGTCACATCCTCCTGGCTCAGCAGCGCCGGGGCCTTGCCCTCCGCCGACTTGTTCTTGGGAGCCGCCGCGCCCATCAGCCGGCGCTGCATTTTTCGGGCTTCCGCCCTCTGCATCCAACGGCTGATCAGCATCCAGGCCCCCAGGCACACCGCCCAGCACAAAGCCGCGCCGATCCAAAACTGCGCCGAGCCCGCCATTTCAGATTTCTTCGACCTCGTCGAACAGGTCGCTGCGCAGCAGAATCCCCGCTGCCAGCAGCTTTTCGTGAAACCGCGGCCGGATGCCTGTGGCCGCAAAGCGCCCGATCACTCTGCCTTCCGGCGACAGGCCGCGTTTCTCGAACACAAACAGGTCCTGCATGGTGATCACGTCGCCTTCCATGCCGGTCACTTCGGTGATGTTCACCACCCGCCGTGAGCCATCCGTCAGCCGCGATACCTGCACAAAGAGTTGAACCGCACTGGCGATTTGGTGCCGGATCGCCGCCAGCGGCATGCTGGCGTTGGCCAGCGTCACCATCACCTCCAGCCGGGAAATCGCATCCCGCGGGCTGTTGGCGTGAATCGTGGTCAGCGATCCCTCGTGGCCGGTGTTCATCGCCTGAAGCATGTCCAACGCTTCTTCGCCGCGCACCTCGCCCACCACGATCCGGTCCGGCCGCATTCGCAGGCTGTTGATCAACAACTCTCGTTGCCGCACCGCCCCCTGACCTTCCAGGTTCGGCGGACGGGTCTCCAGCCGCGCTACGTGAGGCTGCTTCAGTTGCAGCTCGGCGGCGTCCTCGATGGTGATAATGCGTTCGCGCGGGCTAATGAAGGCCGACAGCGCGTTCAGAAGTGTGGTTTTACCCGCGCCGGTGCCCCCGCTGATGATGATGTTCAGGCGCGCCTTGACCGCCGCCTCCAGCAGTTCCATCATGCCCCGCGTCATCGCCCGCCGCTCCACCAGATCTTGCGGCATCAGCCGGTCGCGCGAGAACCTCCGGATGCTCAAAAGCGGCCCGTCCACCGCCAGCGGGGGGATGATGGCGTTGACGCGCGAGCCGTCGCTCAGCCGCGCGTCCACCATAGGCGTCGATTCGTCAATCCGCCGCCCGACCTGAGAGACGATCTTGTCGATCACGTGCATCAGGTGCATGTCGTCCCGAAAGGTCAAATTGGTCTTCTCCAGCACCCCACGCCGCTCGACATAGACCGCCCGGTGCGTGTTGACCAGAATGTCGCTCACCGTCGGGTCTTCCAGCAGCGGCTCCAGGGGGCCTAAGCCGAAGACCTCGTCTAACACCTCCTCGCAGATCCGCTGTTTGTCGGCGCTGCTCAACAGCGTCTCCTCAGCTTCGATCAGCGTGAACAGCGCCAGCCGCACCTCGCTGCGCACGCGCTGATTGTCGATGGCCGCCAGAGCCTCCAGGTTGATCTTCTCAAGCAATTTGCGGTGCAGATTCAGCTTGAGCTCTTGGTGCTCCGGCCGCAACGCGGCCGTCTCGCGGCTCACAGGGCGCGCCAGTTTCTGCTCCCAGCTCAGCCGTCCGCCTTGGTCTCGTCCCGCGCTGGTCAGCATGCTTTACTCGCTCCTTCCCGCTCAAATCCCGGCAAACGCCGCCCCCTGCGCCAGCAGTAAGCCTCCGCCTCTCCGCTCCGGCGCCGTGGCCCCCGTGAGCGATGCGACCCAGCGCTCCAGCGCCCCTCCGAGCGGGCTCGAGGGATCCAGCTTGCCGGCCGTCGCCGCCGCCGCGTGCAGCGCCCCGTGATCCTCCGGGAACACCGCCTGCACCTTGCGCCCAAGCACCTTGCCGATTTCCCCGAGCCGTGCCCCGTCCGGTTTGCCCGCCCGGTTGAGCAGGATTTCGAACCGCTCCGATCCCACCCCTGCCAGCCCCAGCAATCGCACCGCCTTGCGCGCCGCGTGCAGACTTCCCAGATCCGGCCCGGTCACCACATACGTGCAATCCGCCTCGGCCAGAGCCAATAGGCTGATTCGCTCGAAAATCACAGGCAGGTCCAACACGGTCCACTCATAAGAGCTGCGCAGCCGCTCGAACAGTTGTCGCACTTGGACCACGTCCATGGCGCAAGTTCTCGGCACCGGCCCGGCCGGCAGCACATCAATCCCGTGCTTCGGCACGGCCAAAGACCCGGCGGGCCCCGGCTCGCTCTCCCCGCTCCTTTCGAGCAGGTCCAGTACGCTGTAGTTGTGCTCTACGCCGGTGTAGAAGCCGGCGCCGCCGCCCGCCAGGTCAAGATCCGCCAGCAGCACTTTCTGCCGGGTTTGCCTGGCCAGCTCGTAGGCGACATGACACGCTAGCGCGGAAGCCCCACAGCCCGGCTTGGCGTTGGCGAAGCCGACAATCCTGCCCGCCTCCGGCTGCGCCAGCTCCTCCCAAACTGCCAGCCGGCGGGCCGCTTCCGCCGCCTGGCGCTGATACTCCACTCCGAACGGCGGGGTGACGAATTCACAGGCGCCTGCCCGCAGCGCCTCGATCACTACCCCCGGGCGGCTGGAGTAATCCAGACCCAGCGCCACCACGGGCGGATCCTGCCGCCCCGCCAATCGGATCACTTCGCAAGCCGCTTCGGCATCCGTCGCCAGATCTACCACCACTGCCGCGGGCCGCAGTTGCCGCATCCGGATCTCGATCATCGAAGCCGGCCCGTACTTGTTCAGCTCGGCCAAAACTTCAAAACAGCCCGCCGCCGCAGCCGCCTCCGTGAACAAGCCCGCCAGCCGCCGGTCCGGGGAAACCAGCAGCACCGGCACGGGACGGGCGCCGCGCTTGGAAGGCGTGCTGAACACTCTTCTGCTACCTCTCCTGCTGCCTCGGTTTCTTCTCCTGCCGTTTGCCGCTTTCGGCAGCGGGGGCCAGAAACTGCAACGGCATCGTGGGTTCCACCGGTTGCCGGGCCAGGGCCTCAGCATCCGCAATCGAGGGCGTCACGATCACCACCAACTCGGTCTTGCTCTTTTTCTCTTGCCGGCTGCGGAAGAGCGCCCCCAAGACCGGGATTTGCGACAAACCCGGCATCCGCGCCAGGTTCTCCGTCACCCGGTCGTCGAGCAGCCCGGCAATCACAAAACTCTGACCCTCGGCCAGCTCGATCTGCGTCTCCACCCGCCGGGTGGCCAAGGCCGGGATCAGGAATCCCGACAGCGTCACCGCGTTGGCCATGTCGATGGTGGAAACCTCCGGCTTGACCTTCAGCTTGATCGTGTTGCGCGGCGTCACCTCCGGCTGGAACGTCAGCCGGATGCCGAACTCGCGGAACGACACCGTCACCGCGCCCACGCTGGCTCCTCCTTGGACCACCGGAACCGGAAACTCTCCGCCGACCAGGAAGCTTGCCTCCTTGCCCTCGGTGGTCACCAGGTTTGGCTCGGCCAGGATTTGCAATACCCCCTGCGTCCTCAAAGCTTGAATGAAGGCGGCTAGATTGATGTCCGGGCGGAAGGCGAAGATATTCAGCGCGTCGCTCAACGTGAAGTTGCTCAGCGAGGCCGTATGACCGGGAACGGTTCCGGTAACGCCTTCCAGAATCGAAGAGGCCGAGGTGATCTTGCCCGGCTCCGGCGCCGGAAACTGCCCCGTGGTGATGCGGCCGGTTACGTTGGCTGCGCCGGTCGAAATCAGGTTTGCTCCCAGCGACACGGCCGCTGAACGGTTCAGCTCCGCGAAGCGCACCCGCAGCAACACCTGCTTTTCCGGCGCCGCCGGCGGCACGCTCAGGTGATTCACCACCGTCTTGGCAAAAGATCCCGCCAGCGAGACGGCCCGCTCGGCTACGGCCGGAGCCGACACGCGTCCCGAAAGTGCAACGGCCTCCCGGCCTCCCGCCACTTCAATCTCTTCAGTGGGAAAGTTCTGCCGCAGCAGCTTCCGCAGCGGCTCCAGATCGTGGCTGACCTCCACGCGGTACAACCGCCGGCTTCCATCTTTGAGCCAGACCCCGACCGTCGCCTGACCCGCGCCTTTGGCTTGCAGCAGCACCTCCTGGCGGCTGACCGCAACCGTGTCCACGACCGCGGGATCGGTCGTCGAGATCCGCGCCAGCTCCGCCGGACAGTCGATCACTTGACTCTGCCCGACGGTCATCTCGATCGCCGCAGTCGGAACCTCGCCCGGCAACGCCACCCCAGCCGCGGCCACGACGGCCACCAGGACCGCGCCGGACCTGCCCCGCGCTTTCATGGCGCCGCCTCCCTTGCCCCGATCCTCTCCAGGCTCGCCTGAGATCCGCGGATTACCAAGATCCGGTCATCAGCCTCCGCGGCCGTGGTTTTGACGGCCGCCAAGGCGGGCGTCTTTACAGGAGCTCGGCGGACGGCAACCTTCGGCGCACCCGCAGGCTTGCCGTACAGCTCCGAAAGCTCGCGGCCTGGCGTCTGCGCCAATCCCTGATCGGCCGCGTTGCGCAGCACAAGCTGAATCCGGCCCTCGCTGCCGGCCAGCGTCAAGATCTCCGCCTGTTCCGGGGTAACCAGCAGCGTGACCACCGGAACGTTCACCGCCCGCCCGCTGCCGTCCGGCTGGATCTGCTGCCCCGCCGCCGCGACCACAATGTTTTGCAGGATGGTCGTGGTTCGGGGCCCCGCGTCGCCGGGCGGCCGTACCGTGGCCAGCACGTCCACCCGCATCCCCGGGGTCACAAATCCGGCGACCCCGACCACCTCGTTCACCCGCACGGCCACCGCTCGCATCCCGGGCGGGATCACCGGCGCCAGCCCAAAACCGCTTCCCCGCTCCCCAACCCGCTTGGCCACCACGGGCTCGTCGGGCAGAATCGGGTTGATCACCGGCCGCCCTATCACTTCCTCCACCTTCTGAAACGCTCCGCTCGGAACCTGCTCCTTTGCGACCGTAATGGCCCTCACATCTTCAGGCTGAATCTGCTTGCCCACCGGCAACGCGGCAGCCGCCACCACTACGGTGGTCTTTTCCGCTTTTTTGGGCTGGGCAGGCGCGCCCCGGAGCCTCGACGTCATCATGTAGAACACACTGGAAACCACCAGCGCGAACAAGAGACTGATGCCCAGCACCGTCAGCAGTCGGCGATCCATAAAGACTCCGGCGTCTTAACCTATCGGCGGAGATTGCAGAAGTGATTAGCGGACTGGGACGCCGGAGTGCCTTGTCCTGGTTGGCTGCTCGCAGCCGGGATCCTTGCTTTGACTCCGCAAGATAGGAGGGTGACAAACCGGCCCTAAAGCGCCCCCGAACCACTCGATCGAAATATCCCTCGGTCCCCCGCGCTTCCGCCCCGGACTTCTAAGTGGAACGGCCTACCCGAAGCCCACCCCTTGAGCCACCCGGCAATGCCATCGGATCCGCTCGGCGCTTGCCCCGGAGGACCGCGCATCCTTCGAGCCGAAAGAACACGCCCGGCCCGCGCCCCGTCGTGGAAGCCCTCGCTTAGGCGCCGTTGTATACTGGGCCCTGAGGAGATATCTATGTCTGAATGGACGCGGCGTGGTTTTGTCACCAAAGCGGCGGCCGCTTTCACCATAGTCCAGCCCCAGGCTGTCCGCGGAACCCAGGCTAACTCGAAGGTCGCTTTCGGCCTGATCGGCGCCGGCGGGCGCGGGACTTACGATGCTTCCATCGTCCACAGGGATCCGCGGGCTCAGGTGGTGGCTCTTTGCGACCTCTTTGAGGACCGCTTGCAAGCCGCCTCCAAGCAGCTCCAGCTCACCAATCCCGCCTTGTTCAGAGACTTCGAAAAGCTGCTGGCCTCGCCCGGCATCGACGCGGTGATTATTGCCACTCCCCCCTTCGAGCATCCGCGCATGCTCGAGGCCGCGGTTCAGGCCCGCAAGCACATCTTCTGCGAGAAGCCCATGGGGGTGGACCTGGAGGGCTGCCAGCGCGTCATCCGGGCCGGCCGACAGGCCAATCCCAAGATTTGCATTTCGGTCGGCTTCCAGCAGCGCTACGGTCCGGTCTATTTGGAAGCCTACAGGCGCATTCAGGAGGGCCAGATCGGCGAGCTGGCCAACGCCCGCGGCTTCTGGATCGCCAACGATCCGTTCCAGCGGCGCCCTTACGACGATCCCAAGATCGAAAAACTCCGCAACTGGTTCTGCTACCGCGAGTACTCCGGCGACATCATCGTCGAGCAGGACTGCCACAACCTGGACGTGCTGCACTGGTTCCTGGGCTCGCTGCCCATCCGCGCCGTGGGCATGGGCGGCCGCAAGGTGCGGACCAATATGGATATCCTGGACCACCTCACCTTGTCTTACGAGTTCCCTAACGGCTTTCATGTCAACTTTGAAGCCAACCAGTTGAGCCCGGCGGGATTCTCCAAGGTCGGCGAGGAGTTCACCGGGACCAAGGGAGTGATGCTGACCAGCCGCAGCCGAACGGTCCACATCCGCGGCCGCAATGATCAAGAAACCATCCCCGCCCCGCGGGATATCACCATCGACGCCTTCGAGCAGTTCGTCGGCCGCATTCTGAGCGGAAACGTCGAAAACGTGGCCGAGCGGTCCGCTCTCAGCACCCTGATCGCCATCCTCGGCCGGACCGCCATCTACGAGAAACGCGAGGTCCAGTGGAAAGAGTTCGGAGCGTTAGCTTGAAATCCAAACGGCGCCCGGCGCGGCGCCGTGGACAGCTTGGAGGAGACCGATGAATCGACGAAAGTTCTTGTATGGCGCGGCGGCCTCGGCCGCTCTGCTCCCCTCCGCCCCGGCGCAAGCCCCGGCGGCGCTCAAAGGCCGCTTGAAGCAGTCGGCCACGCTGGGCTGCTTCGGAAAGATGCGAAACGACCTGGAGGCGGTCTGCCAGCTCGCCGTGAAGGTGGGGCTCAAAGGCCTGGACCTGGTGGGGCCCAAGGAGATCCCCACCATGCGCAAGTACGGCCTGGTGCCCACGATGGTTTACGGCACGCGATCCATTCCGGACGGCATCAACCGCACCGAGTTTCACGAGAAGTGCGAAAAGGAGGTCCGGGAGGGCATCGCCCTGGCTGTGGCCGAAAAGGGCCCCAACGTCATCCTGCTGGCCGGCAACCGCCGCGGCATGCCCGATGAGCAAGCCATCGAGAACTCGGTGGCGTTCATCAAGCGCGTGATCGCCGAGGCCGAGGACAAGGGCATCACCCTCTGTCTGGAACTGCTCAACAGCAAGGTGAACCACAAGGACTATCAGGCCGACCGCACCGCTTACGGCGTCGAGATCTGCAAGCGCGTCAACTCGCCCCGCATGAAGCTGCTTTACGACATCTACCACATGCAAATCATGGAGGGCGACATCATCCGCACCATCCGGGACAACATCCAGTACATCGGGCACTTCCACACTGCGGGCAACCCCGGCCGCCACGAGCTCGACGAAAACCAGGAACTCTACTACCCGGCCATCGCCCGGGCCATTGTCGAGACCGGCTACACCGGCTATCTGGCCCACGAGTATTCGCCGCTCGGCGATCCGGTCAAGGCCATCGAGCAGGCCGTCCGCGCCTGTGACGCGTAGCACCGCGAGCCCTCGATGGAACGCCCGCACGGCGGGAGGGGCACTTCTGCGCGCTGAAGCGTCAGGCCCTGTGCGACAATGAGCACTTCAGGTCCCCGCACCGGGGACCGCAGAGTGCCTCTTTTCATGCCCGACGACCCGAGCGCCAAGCGAACTTACACGGTCCTGATCCCCGCCTACAGGCCCTCTGAAACTCTGATCCAACTGGTGGAGGACCTGTTGCGCCGGGGCGCGCCCCGCATCGTGGTGGTCGATGACGGCGGCGGCCCTGAATTCGCCCCGGTGTTCCAACGCCTTCAGATGCTCCCCCGCTGCGAAGTGGTGCGCCACGCCGTCAATCTCGGCAAAGGGCGCGCCCTCAAGACCGGTCTCAATCACATCCTGCTGCACCACCGCGATTCGGCCGGCGTAGTGACTTGCGACGCCGACGGCCAGCACAGCCCCGAAGACGTGGTCCGCCTGGGCGAACTACTCACCCAATCCCCGCGCGCGCTGCTGCTCGGCAGCCGCTCCTTCGCCGGAGACGTTCCCTTGCGCAGCCGCGTAGGCAACCTGATCACCCGCTACGTTTTCTATTACGTCGTCGGCAAGAAGCTCACCGACACCCAGTCCGGCCTGCGCGGCATCCCGCTGAGCCTTATCCCCGAGCTGCTCCGCCTCGGCGGCGAGCAGTACGAGTACGAGATGAACATGCTCATGCTCGCCAAAGAGCGGGATGTCGACATCCGGGAAGTGCCCATCTCCACGATCTATCTCAACAACAACGTCTCCTCCCACTTCAATCCGCTGTTCGACTCCATGAAGATCTACTTCGTGCTGCTGCGCTACGGCTTCACCTCCTTTCTGACGGCGCTGCTCGACCAGTTGATCTTCTTCGTCGCTTTCCGCTCGGGGGTGGCCGTGGCTCCGGGCATTGTTCTGGCCCGGCTGCTCTCCTCCATCTTCAACCTGAGTATGAACAAGACCTTCGTGTTTCAAAGCCGCGCCCGCCTGCCCGGCCTGATTCTGAAGTACTACACCACGATGGCTGTGGCCGGCACCATTGTCTACGCCATGATTCAGTTCCTGACCGAATCTTTTGGCTGGGGTGTCGTCACCGCCAAGATCACGGTGGAGTCGGTGCTGTTTTTGGCCACCTTCGTGGTGCAGCGCGATTACGTCTTCACCCGCCCGAAACTGCCCGTCGAGTAACCTGGCCGGCGGACCGCCGGCCATCGCGCGCCTTCGCGGCCTACATCCTTTGCGGACCAGTCCAGAGAACTTTCCGGCCTCATGCAACGCCTTATACTTTTCGAAGTCGTGGTGGGTCTTGAGCGCACACAGATAGAATCTCATCGAGAGGAGGGATCTTGCGAAAGGCGTCCATTTTGCTGTTTTTCTGGGCGTGTGCAGGCCTCGCCCAGGTGAAGGATTGCGCCGCTTTGGCCGGATTCACCCTGCCCGGCGTGCCTCTGGAGATGCGCCGGGCGGAGATGCTGCCGGCCGGCTCCAGCCAGAGCCGACAGGGACCGCCGGGGCCGGCCGGCCCGGCTCTGCCGGCTCATTGCCGGGTCGAGGGAGTGATCAACCGGCGCACGGGCGTTGGCGGAAAGGAGTATGGGATCAACTTCGCGCTGGCGCTGCCCGACTCTTGGAACGGCCGGTTCCTGTTTCAGGGCGGCGGAGGCTTGAACGGGACCGTGC
>JAIMAR010000123.1 GCA_023511855.1 Bryobacteraceae bacterium | reverse complement strand
CGAATCGAACACCAGGATAAGTTGAGCCATGGTGAGCGTCGCATAGGCCATGGTCTGAGCGTGCGCAAGATCCGCTCCCTGCCGCAGCGACCAAGCGAACACCGCGAGCGTGGCGAGACCGATGAGCGTGCCGCGCGACAGGATCTTCACCGCCATGCCGCGCGCGAAAATGCCCTCGTGCACGTTTCGCGGCGGGCGGTTCATGATGTCGTCCTCCGGTTCGTCGACGCCGAGTGCGATGGCGGGCAGTCCATCGGTGACGAGATTGACCCACAGGATTTGAATGGGCGTGAGCGGGAGCGGCCAGCCTGCCAGCATGGCCAGAAACATCGTCAAAATCTCGCCCACGTTGGACGCGAGCAGGTAGCGAATGAACTTCTTAATGTTGTCGTAGATGGCACGGCCCTCTTCGACCGCCGCCACGATGGTCGCGTAGTTGTCGTCCGCCAGGATGAGGCTCGAGGCTTCCTTGGCGACATCCGTCCCGCTTTGGCCCATGGCGATGCCGATATCCGCCTGTTTGATGGCAGGGGCGTCGTTCACGCCGTCGCCCGTCATGGCGACGACTTCGTGATTGGCCTGAAGCGCCCGCACAATGCGGAGCTTGTGTTCGGGCGTCACGCGCGCGTAGACATAGGTATCCCGCACGAGGTTCGAAAGCCGCTTGTCATCCAGGTTTTCGAGGTCGGCGCCCGTCAACACGCGCCCTCCCGGCGGCAGAATGTCGAGCTGCCGCGCAATCGCGGTCGCCGTAGTCTGATGATCCCCCGTGATCATGACCGTGCGAATGCCGGCCGACTTGGCCTTGGCGATGGCGGCTGTCCAGAGTTGTTCGCGTTCCTGGGGCCTCATGCGGCTGAGCGTGTAAACATCCTTGCGTACGGCGCGCGGGAGGGCCAGCCAGCGGTTCGGTTTGCGCGGGTTGATGTCTTTGAGAAAGAAGACCGGGGGATCTTCGGGCTGGGCCAGGGCTTCGCGGGTGAGGCTGCACGAGCGGGCTTCCAGGGTTTTGGGATCTGCCGGATCGCAGGCGCATCCGGGTGGATTGGCAAACAGGACGGCGGCTGCGGCCAACGTCAGGAGTGCGCCCAGCAACCTCATTGAGGCCATTATACTTGATAGGTGTCAGCAAGGCGATGGAAGGGGCCGGCGGCGGGCGCGGCGCTATGCGTGCTCATCCTGTACGGATTGACATCGGCGGGCTTGGTGGGGCCCGACGAGCCGCGCTATGCCTCCATTGGCCGCGAGATGGCGCGTTCGGGGGACTGGACCACGCCGTCGCTGTGGGGCGAGGCCTGGTTTGAAAAGCCGCCGCTGGTCTACTGGTTGACCGCGCTGGGATACTTGGTCGGACTGGGTCCTGAGCTTGCGCCGAGGTTGCCGGTGGCATTGGTGAGCCTGGCATTCCTGGTGTTCTATTTTCGAGAACTCCGAGGGCAGTTCGGCGCTCGGGCGGCGGGCATCGCCACGGTAGTGTTGGGCACATCGCCAGGCTGGGTGGCGTTCAGCCAAGTGGCGGTTCCCGACCTGCCGATGACCGCGGCTTTTTCGGCCGCGATGCTGCTCGGGTTGCGCTGGCACGCGACGGGAAGCAGAACACTGCCCGCGCTTGCCGCCGGACTGCTCGGGGTGGCGGTTCTGGGCAAAGGCCTGGTTCCGCTGGTTCTGAGCCTGCCGTTGATCTATCTGGCGCGCCAGCGGTGGCGGGATTGGGCGTCGCCGGCGCCAGTATTGACGTTTGCGGCGGTGACCTTGCCTTGGTACGTGGCCTGCACGCTGCGGCACGGAAGCGCTTTTCTGGTGGAGTTTTTCGGCAGGCACCATTTGGAGCGTTTTTTCGGAGGAGAGACGCTGCATCCGCAGCCTTTCTGGTTCTACCTGCCCGTACTGGCTGCGGCTGTGATTCCCTGGACTCCGTTGCTCGGAACCCTGTTTCAAAGAAACCTCTACCGCGATCCTGACCGGCGGTTTCTGTTGCTTTGGCTGGGGTTCGGATTCGTTTTCTTCTCGGCTTCTTCGGGCAAGCTGCCGGGTTATCTGTTGCCGCTGCTGCCGGCGCTGGCAGCGCTGTTGGGGCTGGCCGTCGCGGAGGCGCGGAATCTGCGCTGGCTGCTGGCGGCTTCGGCGGCGTTGCTCCTAGTCATCCCTTTGACCGCCGAGCTGCTGCCGCAGGCGCTAGCCGTAGGGTTGTCGCGGAGCCGGGCGCCGGAGTGGAACTGGTGGTGGGCCGCACTTGGTGCGCTGCCCGCTGTCCTTGTTTGGTTGCTGGAGAGCCGGGGGAAGCGGGAGGCGGCGACCGGCGTGCTTGCCGCCGCGGCGGCAGCCGGGATTCTGTACCTGAAGGTCGCGGCCTTGCCGGAAGTGGACCGGCTGGCCTCGGCGCGCCCCGTGTGGCGGCAAGCTGAATCCCACCGGGGCAACGTGTGCGTCGCACAGGTTCCCCGGGCGTTGCGGTATGGCCTCAACTACTACGCGGATTCGGTGCTGCCCGACTGCGCCGGCCACTCACGCGAGTGGCGTATTGAGCGCCTGGGCCGACTGCCACCCGCGCTGGTGCGCCAGGGGCGCTGAGCGGAGCCTTGCCTAGCGTTCTTTGCTTTCCTTCAGCAGCTTGTCCAGCTTGGCGACGAGGCTTTTGGTTTCCTTGGATTCCTTGACGGCTTTGAGGGCGTCCTTGGCCTCGTTGACGAACAGTTCTACGCGCTGGGGATTATCCAGCTTCTTGCGCGAGAACAGCGTGGCCTGGTCATAGAGGTTGTTGGCCATGGCCATGATAAAGGTTTCCCGGGGCACTTCGGCGCTGCCGGAGGCAAAGGCGGCCTGCGCCTTGGCGATGTCGTTGGGCGCTCCAACGGCGGCGGCGACAGAGAGCGCCAGCGACTGCTGGATCTTGCGTCTCTCGACCGAGGCCATGGTGGCTTCATCGGGGAGCGAGCCGGCGACGATTTTTTTGATCTCGCGGATCTCGGTCATGTCGGCCGCAGGGAAGGCGAAGTCCAGCTTATAGTTGGTCTGGTTCGCGGCGGCTTTGGCGAACTTCAAGTAAGTTTCGCCGAAATCGAGGGCCCGGATCTCCGCCTGTTTCATGTAATCGGAAGAGACCTTCCGGAGAGGCATGGGCTTGAAGACGTTGGCTCTTGCCCCGGTTTCGTAATTCTCGGCTAGATCCATGTAGGCCCGGACCAAGCCGGCATTCACCACCAGGCGCATGGCCAAGGCGTCAGTGGTGAACTCGTTTTCGGTCCTGGCGACTTGGGCAAGGTGGTCCAAGGTCTTCATGTAGTCTTTGGCCGCCCAGGTTTCTTTGGCCGCTTGCCAGAAAAACGCGGGTGTGCCGGCTTTCGGGCCTGGGGGTGCGCTGCTACAGGCCGCCAGCACAAGCAGGGTGATTACGAGGGGTACCGCAAGCAGAATGCGAGTTTTATAGCCGGGCATCGTTTTCTCCTGTGCTTGCTTTATCACAACCCGCCGGAGGATGCAAGGGTGTTCAACAGAGCGGTTCATAAGCGGGAGCACAACGGAGGATGAAACAGGATTAGACACCAACGGCCAGCAATCCTGGCGGTCTGCTGCGTCGGGCGGAGGGCGCTCTTTCGAGAGGGGCAGTGAGTGAGGGGCGCCAACGCCGACACGAATGTCAGCCGCTGGCCGGGCCTTTTAAGAGAGGGGCTAAGGGGGCACAGGACAATGGCCGAGTGCGATGTATACACTGCGGTTGCGCGCCGGACCCTGCCGTGGAGGGGCCCCTGCGGAACCGCGGCAGTCAAGGTATGCTGAGTGAGGAGATCAATAATCGTTTAGGGAGCGGGAGAGAGCGGCATGTACGGATGGAACCGAAGGCAATTCCTAATCACTGGAACCCAGGCGCTGGCGGCTATGAAGCTGGCCGGCATGGCCCAGGGCAAACCCAAGGTGGCGTTGGTGCGCAGCACGCACCCGAAACTGCCGCGTACGGCAGGGCCGGACCAGGAACTCGATTACGAGATTGTACGCTCGATGGTCTGGAAAGCAGTCGAATATGGCGCTCCGCGCGCGGGCAGCCTGGAGGCCAAGATCAAACCGGGCGCCTGGGTGGTATTGAAGCCGAACATTGTGTATCTGGGTTCCCAGGCTGGCTACCGCACCGGTGACATCACGGACATGCGGGTGACCAAGGCGGTGCTGGAGTACGTGGCCTCGCGCACGAAGGCGGCGCGGATCACGATCGCCGAGGGCGGCAGCTACCGCAGCACCAAGGATCCGCTTACGGATAACGTCGTGACCCAGAATGGGGTGCGCGTCGACGCGCTGACCTACGACTGGGGAACGACCGAGTGGCCGGGGTTCGGCGGAACCCTGAGCGGGATGCTGAAGGAGTTTTCCGAGAAGTATCCGGGCAAGCGTTTCGACTACGTGGACCTGAGCTATGACGTCATCAAGGATTCCTCCGGCGCGCCGGCGCGAATCGAAGTACCCAAACTCGCGGGGGCGGGCAGCTTCAGCCGCGTGCCCAACTACTTCGTGACCAACGCCATCTGCAAATGCGACTTCCTGATTTCCATCCCGGTGGCCAAGGTTCATGAGCAATGCGGCATTACGGCCTGCTTCAAGAACTATGTGGGCACCGCGCCGCGCATGGCCTACAGCGCGCCCGGGCAGTTTTGGAACTCCAAGCTGCACAATGAACACTCGGTGGACTTCCGCATCGATCCCTTCATCGCGGACCTGGCGGCGTTCCATCCGCCCGACTACAACGTGGTCGATTGCATTCGCGGGCTGCAATACACGGAACACAATAACCGCCGTCCGGATCAGATGGTGCGGACCAACGCGGTGCTGGCGGGCGAGGACACCGTGTCGGTGGACGCGGCCGTCGCTCGGATTTTAGGCTTCCGGCCGGAGGACATCGACTTTTTGCACATGGGCGCGGCGCGGGGGTTGGGTTCGTTCAACTTCCGGGACTTTGAGGTCGTCGGCGACGAATTGGACCGCGTTTGCGCCTCCTGGGCTAAGCCGCGGCAGTGGTACGCGCGGGCCAACCGGCTGTGGCGCATCGGACGCAGCGCGGAGACACCGGTGGCGGCTTGGAAACCTCACACCTCGTTTGGCGATATTCTCTTTCCGGAGCAAGCGCTGGGCGAACGCGCGCCGGTCTACTACGCCGCGGCTAAGATTCGCTCCGAGGGCGGCCGCAAGGGTTACCTGTGGATGGGAATTTCGGGTAAGGTGGCGGTGACGCTCAACGGGGTCAAGATTCTCGAGGAAGAGAGCACGACGCGCTTCCGGGTCGGCCAGTTCCAGAAAGAAATTGAACTGCGGGCCGGCGAGAATGAACTGCGCCTTCAGTTAGAGCCGCTGGGGGAGCGGCTTCCCCAGGTGGCAGTTGTGCTGGTTGGGCCGCAGAACAACGGCGACGGTTTGGACGGCGCCGTCTGGACCGCCTGACCTGGTTTCACTCAACGATCAGCGAGGAGAATCATGGCCATTCTTCCCTTGAAACGGCGGGAGTTTATCTCGATGCTGGCGGCTTCGGCGGCCCTGGCGCAACAGAAGCAGGACGAAGTGATCGCCACCGCGACCCAGGACGCCACGCCGCGCGTGGGCATCGTGCTGTCCAGCTTCGCCGGCGGCGAGGAGCACGACGGAACCAAGCTGGCCGGGTTGCCGGAGCCGAAGCCGGTGGATGCGGAGCTCGACGACAAGTTCATCGACGTATGGGTCCGGAAGGCGATCGAAATGGGATCGACCCGCGCGGCCGAACTCCGGCAGATGATCGAGCCCGAAGACTGGGTGGCCGTCAAAGTCAACATCGCCGCCTCCTGGGGAGCGGACAGCGGCGGCGCAAGCGGCGCGAAGTTCATTCCCGGCAGCATTTCGGATCTGCGGGTGGTGCGCTCGGTGATCCGGTATTTGGCCGAGCACAATTGCGGCTCGCGCATCACGCTGGTGGAAGGCTCGGAACACTGGCCGCCGGCCGAACGGGCCCAGAGCGCGGCCGATGGCTGGAGCACCGACTGGGGCGGGGCGTTTGGCGGGCTGAGCTACCGGAAAATGGTGCAGGAGCTGGCCAAGGAGTTTCCCAAGATCCGTTTTGAGATTCTGGACGCCAACTTCGCGCCCTCGGTTGATCTGCCCGCTCCGGGACGGAGCGGAGCGCCGGTGTACACCATCGCGCGCATCTTGCAGCAGTGCGACAAGCTGATCAGCATCGCGCCGCTCAAGACCCACCGCCGGACCGGCGTGGCCCTGACGTTCAGCAACTACGCAGGGTTTGCTCCCGGCTCTAAGTATGGCTTTCCCAAAGATGCTCTCTGGAAGCTGGCGCCGCCGGAGCAGGTGCTCCTGGATCTGTTCCACTTCCACCCGGCGGACTTTTCGATCCTCGGCGGCCCGGCGGGGATCGAGGGAGACGGTCCGGAGGGGCCCGGCGCTTCCACGGTCCGTTATAACCTGCTGGTGACCGGGGCCAAGGCCGTATCGGTGGACGCGGTGGCTGCGGCGCTGATGGGCTACGACCCGGCGACGATTCCCTATCTCCAGCTCGGCGAGGAGCTGGGTTCTTACGGGACGATGACCGTGGATTACGTCTGGACGAGGGGCGACGAGATCGAGAAGGCCCGCCGCCCCTTCCGGAAGCCGCCTGCGTGGAAACCGGCCCCGCGGCCCGCCGGCGCCTGAGGACGCACGGACGGCGGAGCCGGCAAGATGGGTTTACTGCCGGTAGCGCTTGGCCATCTCGCTGAGCGGGATGGGCTCGTAGTCGCCGGCGTGCCCGGCTTGACCGAACTGTACCATGCGCTCGGCGACGACTTTCTTCATTGCCTCGCGGGCGGGCTTCAAGTAATCGCGCGGGTCGAACTTCTCGGGCTGCTCGAAGAGGACCTTGCGGATGGCGCCGGTCATGGCCAGGCGGTTGTCGGTGTCGACGTTGATCTTGCGGACGCCGTTCTTGATGCCGAGCTGAATCTCTTCGATCGGCACGCCCCAAGTGGGCTTCAGCTTGCCGCCGTACTGGTTGATGACGTCCTGGAGCTCTTTGGGGACGCTGGAGGAGCCGTGCATTACCAGGTGCACGTCGGGGATGCGCTTGTGGATCTCGATGAGGCGGTCCATTTTGAGCGTCTCGCCGGTCGGCTTCTTGCTGAACTTGTAAGCGCCGTGGCTGGTGCCGATGGCGATGGCTAGGGCGTCCACGCCGGTCAGTTTCACGAACTCAGCGGCTTGCTCGGGGTCGGTGAGATGCTCCAGACCGGTGCCGCCGGCGCCGTGGCCGTCCTCGATCCCGCCCAGGGTGCCGATCTCGCCCTCCACGGTGACTCCGCGGGCATGGGCGTATTCGACCACTTCCCTGGTGACCCTGACGTTGTACTCGAACGTGGAAGGGGTTTTGCCGTCTTCCATCAGAGAGCCGTCCATCATGACGCTGGTGAAGCCCATGTCAATGGCGGAGATGCAGGTCTGCGGGCTGTTGCCGTGGTCCTGGTGCATGGCGATGGGGATCTCCGGATACAGCTCGACGGCCGCCAGCATGAGGTGATAGAGATAGCGGTCCTGCGCATAAGCGCGGGCGCCACGGCTGGCCTGGATGATGACGGGGGATTTCGTTTCCCGGGCCGCTTCCATGATGGCCTGGATTTGTTCCATGTTGTTGACATTGAAAGCGCCAACGCCGTAGCCGCCTTTGGCCGCTTCGTCGAGAATCTGACGCATTGATACGAGAGGCATCGATAGGTCTCCTGAAATGATTGATCAGACAGGGGTACTTTTTGAGTATAGCAGCCGCTCCCGCAACCGGAAGTAACGCCGGGCGCGGGCGACATCGCGAAGAATTTGGGCGCGCAGGGCGGCGGCGTCCGGGAACTTGCGCTCCTCGCGGAGCCGCAGTAGGAATTCCACCCGGATGCGGCCCGGGTCCCCGCCTTCCAGCGGACTTAACAGATGAGTTTCGATGGTGAGCGCTCGTCCCCCAAACGTCGGGCGGTAGCCGATGTTGGTGACCGAAGGCCAGCGGCGATCGCTCTCCCAATCGAAGGTGCGGGTGATGTAGACCCCATCAGCGGGGAGGACCACGCCGGCGGGCGGTTCCAGGTTGAGGGTGGGCACAGTCTTGGCAGATCCGACCCTGCGTCCGGGGACGATGTCTCCTTCAATCCAGTAAGCGCGCTCCAGCAACCGCCCGGCGCGGCTGACCTCGCCCACCTCGAGCAGCGACCGGATGCGGCTGCTGCTGACGCGGATCCCACGCAAGACCACATCAGGAACGACGCCGGTGAGAAAGCCGAACTCTTCGCCGAGCTGCGCCAGGGTGTGGATGTCGCCGCCGTGCTGGTAGCCGAAACGGAAGTTGGCGCCGACTTGGACCGCCCGGACGGAGAGCGTTTCGACCAGCACCTCGTGGACGAACTGGCGCGGCGTCAAGCGGGAGAACTCGGGGTGGAAAGGAACGATGAGAACCTCCTCGATGCCCTGTTCGGCGATCAGGCGGGCGCGCTGCTCGAGGGTGGTCAGCAGGCGCGGAGCGCGCTCGGGCGCGACGACCACGGCGGGATGGGGCTCGAAGGTCATGGCCGACGGCCGCCAGCCTTGTTCCCTGGCCAGTTCGGCGACGCGGCGCAGAATGCGCCGATGGCCCGCGTGAACGCCGTCAAAGTTGCCGATGCTGAGCGCCCGGGGGATGCCCCGCTCCGCCTCTTGCAGGCTGCGGCAGATCCGTGGCCCCATGGTCAATGAGCTTCTCCCGCGGCGGTGATGGTGAGCATGTCGTAGGCCAGGCGCACGTGCCCGGGCAGCGCAGCCTCGGTGGCGGCGTGACCCAGGTCATGGCAGATGTGGGTGAAGAACGCCCTGCGCGGCTGGATTCGCTCCACAAACTGCAAGGCGCGCTCCACGGTCGTGTGGGTGGGATGGGGGCGGTGTCTCAACGCATCCAGGAAGAGCACATCGAGGCCGCGCAGCATGGCAATCGAATCCTCCGGGATGTCGCTTTGATCCGTGATGTAAGCGGCGTGGAGACCGAAGCGGTAGCCGTAGATGGTTAGGCTGCCGTGGCGCACGGGCACGGGGAGAACCGTCAATCCGAACAGGTCGAAGGGGCGGCCGTCGAGTTCGTGGACCGTCAGCTCGGGAGAGCTGGACTCCTTGGCCTTGCCGTCGAAGGCGTAGCAGAAGCAGCGGCGGATGACGTCCAGGGTTTCGGGAGAGGCGTAGATGGGAACCGGCCCGCCCTGAAATGCGTTGAGCGGCCGGATGTCATCCAGGCCCAGGATATGGTCCGCGTGGGCGTGAGTGAACAGAACCGCGTCGAGCCGGTCCAACCCAGCCCGGATGGCCTGGTAGCGGAAGTCCGGCGTGGTGTCGACCAGAACATTCTTGCCGTTGTACTGGACCAGCACCGAAGGGCGCAGGCGTTTGTCGCGGGGATCGTCCGAGCGGCAGACGGCGCAGCGGCAACCCAGCGTGGGCACGCCGACGCTGGTGCCGGAGCCGAGCACGGTGATGGTCACCGGAAGGTTGGCTGATGGCATTTAGGACTGTTTCGCCTTGCTGTGTTCTTCGGCAGCCTGCACGTAGCGGAAACGCAGCTCGGTCAGGGAGTTCTCCAGCAGGCGCTGCTCTTCCAAGGTAAGATTGCCTTTGGTTTTCTCCTGGAGAATGCCGAGCAGATCAATCGCGTGGCGCGCGCCCTCCAGGTCGGGTTCTGGTGAATCCTTCTCGTCCCCCACCGGATAGAGGCCGAGCTGGACCTCCGCCTGAGCGCGCAGGCTTAGAACCAGCAGACTAAAGGAAGCCGGCGGCAGCGGCGCACGCCGCTCCTCACGGCCCGCGGCGGCATTGCTGTCAATCTCGCTCATCCGATTCTTCATTTTACAACGCCGCCGGCGCCGGACCGCTATAATCACTTAGTAGGGCCGTGGCGAACTGCTGCGGCGCACTTCCGTTTTCACCAAACTTCATGTCTGGATCTGAACCTTCCGAGGCCGGCCGGAAATTTCAGCGGCTGGTCGAAATCATGGCGCGTTTGCGCTCGCCTGAAGGCTGTCCTTGGGACCGCGAGCAGACGTTCGAAAGCATCAAGCCGTACTTGATGGAGGAGACCTACGAGGTCCTGGACGCGATCGACCGCCGCGACTGGCGGGCCCTGGCCGAAGAACTCGGCGATCTGATGCTGCAAAGCGTGTTCTTTGCTCAGATGGCCTCCGAAGAGGGCCGCTTCACGATCGAGGACAGCCTGGAGGCGATTGCGGAGAAACTCATCCGGCGCCATCCGCACGTATTCGCGGACGGCGACGCCAAGACTCCCGAAGAGGTCAAAGCGCGCTGGGATGTCATCAAACAGGCGGAGCACGAGGAAAGGGGAGACGAGCGCGGATTGCTCGAGAAGGTCCCGCGCGCGATGCCGGCGCTCATGGAGGCCCAGCAGCTTACGAGCCGCGCGGCGTCGGTGGGCTTCGATTGGGAGAACGCCGATCAAGTGCTGGCCAAACTCGAGGAGGAGTTGAAAGAGCTGGCGGCGGCGCGCCGGGACGGAGAGCCGGAACAGGTGCAGCATGAGCTGGGCGACCTGCTGTTTGTGCTGGTGAACCTGGCGCGGCTGTTGAAGGTGGACGCCGAGCAGGCGCTTCGGGCGGCCAACGCCCGGTTCCGGAGCCGCTTCGGACACATCGAGCAAAGTCTGGCCGCGGAAGGCAAGTCGCTGAAGGAGGCCTCGTTAGCCGAGATGGACCGGCTGTGGGAGGAGGCCAAGCAGCGGTCATGATCGCCGCCGGCCAGCAGGCGGCCGCGCCGTCGTTCCTTCAGCTTCTCCGGACCAACCGCAATTACCGCTACACCTGGACCGGCCAGGTGGTGAGCGAAATCGGCGACCACTTCAACAACATCGCCGTCTTCAGCCTGGCCGTAGAGACCACGGGGTCCGGGCTGGTCGTGGCGGGCATCATGCTGGCGCGCGCCATCCCCGCCGTACTGGCCGGGCCGCTGGCGGGCGTGCTGCTGGACCGCATGGACCGCAAGCGCATCATGATCGCCAGCGACCTGGTGCGGGCGGTCATGGCGGCGCTGTTCATCCTGACCGTCCCCTACCGGCAGCCGTGGCTGCTGTATCTGCTGAGCGCCTTGCTGATGTTCGCTTCGCCGTTTTTCACCAGCGGCCGCGCTTCCATCCTACCCACGATCGCCAGCCGCGAAGAGCTGCACGCGGCCAACGCTCTTACTCAGACCACGCAGTGGACCACGCTGACGCTGGGGGCGCTGCTGGGCGCGGGCGCGGTGACGCATCTGGGCTGGCGCTGGGCGTTCGCCGTCAACTCCGCGTCGTTTCTGTTCTCCGCCTGGTGCATCTCGCGGCTGAAACCGCCCGGCGGCGCGTTCCGGGCGCAGCGCACGGCGCTGACCGAGTCGGAGGTGGTCCGCCCCTGGCGCGAGTATGCCGAAGGGCTGCGGTACATGAAGCGCACGCCGCTCGTGGTGGGGCTGGCGGTGATCAACATCGGTTGGGCCAGCGGAGGCGGCGCGGCGCAAATCCTGTTCAGCCTGTTCGGAGAGATTGTCTTCCGGCGCGGGGCGGCCGGCATCGGCGTGATCTGGAGCTTCGCCGGTTTGGGGCTGCTGGCGGGCGGGGCCTTCGCCTATCTGGTGGGCCGCAGGCTCAGCTTCCCGGCGTACAAGTGGACGGTGGCCATTTGTTACGTCATTCACGGCGGGGCCTACGTGCTGTTCAGCCAGGCGCGGGACTTCCGCATGGCGCTCCTGTGGATCGCGCTGTCGCGGGCGGGGGTGGGAGTGACCAGCGTGCTGAACTTCGCTCAGCTGTTGCGCCACACGCCGGATCAGTACCGGGGCCGCGTGTTCGCCACCATGGAGACGATGACCTGGTCCGTTATGATGGTCTCCATGACTGCGTCGGGTTTCGCCTCCGAGTAC
>JAIMAR010000122.1 GCA_023511855.1 Bryobacteraceae bacterium | reverse complement strand
CGCTGGTAGGGCGCCCGATCGGTGCGCCACGGCCCCGGCTCGGCCGAGGCCTCCGAGGACAACCACCGGTTTGCGTCCGCCCACTCGGAGACCGTCTGCCGCGGCGGCGGCTCAAAGCCCGCTGCCAGCTGCTCAAGGCATTCGTCAATGGCGGCGGTAGCGGATGTCATCCTGGAGGCCCTTCAGGATCGCCTCGATCTCGGCGTCCAGCAACTCACGCACTGCCCGCACCTCACCGAGCGCCGCCAACTGCGGCGCCAGCTTGGCCGGCACGGCGAGCAGCTTGTCGCGGATCTGCCTGGCCTGCTTGAACCACACGACCTTGACCTCGTCGGTCGGGATCAGCTTCGCCGACTTCGTCTCGTACTCGAGCTTCCGCAACTTGGCCCGGAAGATCATCTCGGCCGTGCGCGCCTGCGCGAAGCTGGTCGGCGCAGCGCTGATACCTTCCACCGGCGGTCGCTGTTGACCAGTGTTGACTGGCGGTTGCGGCTCGACGTCCACTGGGCGGTCATCGAGGACGGCATCGCTGGCGGCGACATCGACCAGCTTGCCGCGCATGACGAGAATCCCGCGCTTGGCTAACCGATTGATATAGGAACGGTTAACCTTACGGTAGCGCGCGTACTCGGCCTGGCTCATCAGGCCGGCGTTCGCCTTCATGGCCATCGTGTTGACTGGTGTTGACCAGTGTTGACCACTCTCCGGCGCCAGAATCTAGCCCCAGCGTGCCATCCAGCACACCCGCGGCCGAGAGCGCCAGGAAGTACCTAAAATCTCAGGGACTTACGAGCGCCTGAGCCCTTCTTCGACTTCCGCGCAATTGCGCGGAAGTTTTAATCCCCGGCGGCCAAATGTGGACAATTGTCTACATTTTTGGCCAGAGGCGCTCAAACCGGCCCTAAAAGCCGTCGCTGACCGCTTCCTGGTATCTAACCCCTCCCGCCCCCTGTCGGCGCGTTCTAGCGGCTGAGAGGGCTCTGTAGCCATTGCTCGATTCGATCTGCGGGCAGCTCGGACTCGCGCCATGACCTCCGGACTTGCTCCGGGGTGGCGCTTGCGGGCTTTGCACCCCGCAATCTTGATCGCCTCGCGGTAGCGCTCGGGCCGGATCCCCCGGACCTCAGCATCCTGAACGCGCCGGCCGCGTTCGTCAAGGCTCACATCCCCTTGCCAGACCGAACCGCTCGAGCCCACCAGGTCTTTGAGCCGTTTGGCCAGGATCGGTGGGCCATCGATGATCGTGAGGCAAAGCTCTGGACCATCGAACCAGAGATGTCCGCGGCGGCCCGGAATCACTGGGTCCCCGCACTCATCCGCCCGGATCTTCAGGCGGTACTCATTTGCAAATCGCTTCAGCATCGCCCCCCAGCCGCCGCAGCCGACACCACAACACGAAAGCCCACCCGCACACATCCAGCAGTTCGTGCTCGATCTCGCCGGCCAGCTCCGCCGGCTCTCGCCCGAAGGAAGCGTCGCCATAGCTGCGCGCGCCCGCCTCGAGGCGCTCGCGGAGGCGCAGCCAAAACTCAACCAGCTCGCGCTCATGCCCCATGCTCACGGCTTCTCCAGCAGCAGTTCACGGAACGTTTGCCCGTCGCTCGCCTTGGTGCCCTCCCGGCAAGGTCGCAGCACCCAGAGAAGCTCACGCCGTAATGGCCACCAGGTTGGCCGCTTCAGTAGGCCACGTTGGATCGCCACCCACTTGCCGCCCACGTTGGCCTTGCGCGCTTTCATCACGACGCCATGCACTCGGCGACCACCGCCAGGAAGATCGGCCGTAGCTCATTGCCGCGCCCCAGCCGCCGCAGCTTCCAGCACAGCCGCCCGTTGTCCAGGTGTTCGCGGAAGCTGTAGCGGGTGCCCATGTACTGCCGCAGTTCCACCGCCGCGCCCTCGCCCGGGCGCCGGAACAGGATCGCGCGATTGATGTGCCCCTTCCGGTGGCGCACAACGCGAGCGATCAACCCGGCGGCCTGAAGCCGCGCCAAGCGCTGCTCGCTGATCCAATCGGCCAGCTCGCCGTCGGCTGTGTACAAGGGGATCCGGTGGTTCACCCAAACACACCTGGAGTGGGAATCCTGCGGGAAAGAGTTTCACGAGCGTCCCGGCGCTCGCTCCGGTGGGGTGCGGGTTTGTTTCGAGAGGCCCCGCCCGCCTCTGGGGGAACGCCTCGCGAGCGTTCTACCTCATCGATAGCAGGCGGCGGCCTCAGTCGTCAAGAGAAAAATCAACTTGTCGTCGCATCGTTTGAAACGTCATCCGGCTTTTGCATCGCGCTTGCCGTGGCTGCGCGATACGGGACCACAGGCGCGCCGGCGAAACGGCTAACCGCGCGGGGCCATGGGGTGCATGGGGACATCCATATAAGAGAACAAATTTTCTCTCCTGATCCGGGAACGAGAAGACAAAATGCGAAAACACGACCCCATCGGTCCCATGACCCCCAAGCCCTTTCGATTGAGCAGGTTGCCCCTGGGGTCATCGAAGAGATCATGACCCCACACCACCCCGAAGCAGTTTAGGTCCACTTTGGACCTGAATTGGACCTGAAACGAGGCTCGCGAAGGGAGGCGCCGGCGGTAAGTCTTTGAGAGGTTTGGTCGGGCCGGCCGGATTTGAACCGGCGACCTCTTGCACCCCAAGCAAGCGCGCTAGCCAGGCTGCGCCACGGCCCGATTCTCCTACAGTTTACCCCGCCGCGCGCTCACTGCGCCATACCCTGCCTGTCCGATCCTTTCCCGCCTGCCCACGACAAAACGCCGCCATCGACGTGTTCGTGGTCTTCCCGCAGCAGGCCCTCTTGGCCGGTCCCCGCCCTTCAAGTTGACCAATCCCTATTCCGAGCCTCCGCGCCTCTCTCCAACAACCAACTCAGCTTGCCCAGTTGTGTGGGCATCCGTGCCTGCACCCACGCCGCCTTCCTACTGCACCCCGCAGCGCAAGCCTGGAGCCACGCGCAACTGCCGTAGAGCAGGCATTCTTGCCTGCGGCCGTCATTGCTGTCGGCCTTGACGCCTCGCGGGCAGCGGCCTAGCGCATCGCCGGCGAGGAAGCGCTGTAGGGAGTGGGCAGCCGGCGGAAGGGCCTCACGCCCCGCACCCTCCGCATCGCGGCCGCCGCCAGAATCTGCGACCGCCGGGCGCTCCAGATGTCGAAGGAATCGCCCAGCGTCCGGTCAAACTTGCCCGTCGTGAGGTTCTCTTTCAGCGAGATCCACCGCCACCGACTCACCCGGACCTGCTAGTCGCCCGCCAGCACATTAACCTCACCTTCGATCACCCGCAAGTTCCCCGTGGCGCTGTCCAACCGGAAAATGGCTCGCTTGGAAATCGTGGCTTTGAAATCCCTCCAAAGAATCTGTACGGATCCCCGCCTGGGCATCTCTTGCGCCTCCAGGATCATCGAACCGGACAGAAGCTCGTAGCACGGTTCCACCACCGAATCGGACAACAGCCGCACCGAACTTCGCTCCCGGATCCGGAGAAACGCCTCGGGGCTGATCAGGATCTCAGCCCGGCCGCCGGCGGTCCGGAGCACGTCGTAACGGTCCATCTGCGCGAAGCGGTTCGGGTCCCTCTCCAAAGGCTCTTCATTGAGGAAGACGCTGCGTTCGAAATACTGGATTAAACCCGAGCGAGCTGAGATCACCTGCTGCGCGTATGCCTGAGGCAGAAAGCTCCCCGCCAGGCAAAACAGCCACCCTCTCCGGCTCCAACTCATCATCCCGCCCCTACCGCCATTGTGTCGCTTCGCGCCGGCCCGGTCAAATCCGCCCATCGCGCTACAGCCGCAGCAGACATTCACATCTGGATCTTCGAGTTGTGACAAATGTCACGCGGCGCTCCCTGCTAGAATCCAAGTGAGGGGACAAGACCGATGCCAAAAGGACGTGTGGCAATCGTCGCTGATCGCTGCAAAGGATGCGGCTTCTGCGTCGAGTTTTGCCCGACCAAAGTGCTGGCCTTATCGCCGGCGTATAATTCAAAAGGCTATCATCCTCCTCATGTGGTGGCGGCCGAGAAATGCAGCGGCTGCGACCTGTGCGGAATGTACTGCCCGGATTTTGCCGTCCACGGCTGGAAGATCGCAGATGGAAAACCCAACGAATCTGCTGCGCCCCGCTGATCCCAAGGGGGTTCTTACAGGCACACATTTCATGGATGGCGATCATGCGTGCTGTGAGGGCGCGCTGGCCGCCGGCGCGCGCTTCGCCGCAGGTTATCCCATCACCCCGTCCACCGAAGTCGTCGAGCGCTTTGCCGCACGCATCCCCAAGGTCGGCGGCACGTTCATCCAGATGGAGGACGAACTGGCGGCCTCGATCGCCATCGTCGGCGCGGTTTGGGGAGGCGCCAAGGCCTTCACGGTCACCTCCGGCCCAGGCTTCTCGCTGATGATGGAGCACGTCGGCTACGCGGCGATGACTGAAACGCCTTGCGTCTTCGTGGACGTGCAGCGGGGCGGTCCCTCCACGGGCCTTCCCACCCTGCCCGCCCAGGGCGATATGATGCAGGCCCGCTGGGGTTCGCACGGCGACTACGAGATCATCGCCCTGTGCCCCAACTCGCCGCAGGAGTGCTTCGACCTGACCATCCGCGCCTTCAACCTGGCCGAGCAGTACCGCACGCCGGTCATGTTCATGATGGACGAGTGCGTGGGCCACATGACCGAGAAGGTCGTCATTCCCCCCGCCGAAGAGATCCTTGTCTATCCGAGGCGCCGAACTACGGCGCGGCCCGGCGATTACCTGCCCTACCAGCCGGACGAGGATTTGGTCCCCGCAATGGCCCACGCCGGAGAAGGTCATCGGTTCCACATTACGGGTCTCACCCACGACGAGCGCGGCTACCCGGCTATGAACCCGGAAGCGCAGGACAAGCTGGTGCGCCGCCTCCAGGCCAAGATCCGGAATGCTGCGGAAGAGCTGGCCAGCTACGAAGAGCAAGACACGGAAGGAGCCGAAGTCGTGGTGGTCTCTTACGGGATCACATCGCGCGTGGCCCAGCGGGCCATCGAGCTCGCCCGCAAGAAGGGCTTGCCGGTGGGCAAGCTGAGGCTCATCACCGTCTGGCCGTTCCCTGAATTCAAGATCCGTGAGCTGGCTTCGCGTATCAAAGCCTTCGTTGTGCCTGAATTGAACCTTGGCCAGATCGTACGCGAAGTGGAGCGCGCCGCCCGCGGCGCGGCCAAGGTGGTGGGCGTACCCCACGCCGGCGGCACCGTCCACCGCCCGGAAGTCATCCTGAAAGCCATCGAGGAGGCGATCCGATGATTGAACTCGAGCCGGCCGCCGAAGCGGTCGAAAATCCCGTCGAGCAGTTTCTTCGAATGGACCGCATCCCGCACATCTGGTGCCCGGGTTGCGGCATTGGCACCACGGTCAACTGCTTTGCCCGAGCGCTATTGGACTGCGGCGTGGATTTGAACAAAGTTGCGGTAGTCAGCGGCATCGGCTGTTCGGGGCGCGTGGCGGGCTATGTGAAGCTGGACTCGTTCCACACCACCCATGGCCGCGCCATCCCCTTCGCCACGGGCCTCAAGCTGGCCAACCCCTCGCTGAATGTGGTGGTCTACAGCGGCGACGGGGACCTTTCGGCCATTGGCGGCAACCATCTGATCCACGCCGCGCGCCGCAATATCGACCTCAAGGTCATCTGCGTGAACAATTTCATTTACGCCATGACCGGCGGCCAGAGCGGTCCCACCACGCCCGCGCCGGCCACCACTTCCACATCCCCCTACGGCGCTTTCGAGCCGGCCTTCAACTTGCCGCACTTGGTGGACGCCGCCGGAGCGGTGTACGTCGCCCGCTGGACCGCCTTCCACGTGCGCCAGCTCACCCGGTCTATGACCGAGATCTTCAACAAGAAAGGTTTCTGCTTTATCGAAGTGCTCAGCCCCTGCCCCACCCTTTTCGAGCGCCGCAACAAATTAGGCGAGGGGCTGGACACCATGAAGTATTACAAAGAAAAGAGCAAGATCCGAAATGGCGCGCCCACCAGTGAGGTCGCCTTAGGCTTTCGCGATGAGATCATCGTGGGCAAGTTTGTGGACCGCGAACGTCCGGATTACGCGGACCTGATGCGCGAGCGGCTGAGCCTTGAGCTCGGAAACGCTTATGTGGAGGCGCCGGCCTGCGTATGCGACTAACCGAGATTCGAATCGCGGGTTTCGGCGGCCAGGGCGTGATTCTGGCCGCCATGGTGATCGGCAAGGCCGCTTCGATTTTCCAGAATGAACACGCCACCATGACCCAAAGTTTCGGCCCGGAGTCGCGGGGCGGGGCATGCAGCGCCCAACTCATTCTGTCCGACGAGCCGATTCTCTACCCCTATGTGACGCGCCCCGACATCTTGGTGGCGATGTCCCAAGAAGCTTATTCGAAGTTCGTTCCGGAACTGAAAGAGGGCGGCACGCTGATCGTGGAGCAGGACCTGGTCCAAGTGAACGACCTGCCCTCCGGGGTTCGTGTTTACGGCGTTCCCGCCACCCGGCTGGCCGAGGAGCTGGGGCGCCGCATGGTGCTGAATATCGTCATGGTCGGCTTTTTCGCCGCCGTCACGAACATTCTCGATCCGGATGCCTTGCGCAAGGCCATCGACGATTCCGTGCCGCCGGCGTTCCGCGAGCTCAACCGTAAGGCCTTCGACCGAGGCTACGAGTACGGACTGGCCGGGAATATGCTGGGCGAACAGGCGGAAACGGCGCCGGAGCTTTTGCGGGAATAGCAGCTTCCGGCCGTGCGCGGGCCTCAGAACCGTGGGGCAACACCTTTGAACTACTTCCCGCAGCAGGAGGGGAATTCTGCAAGCTCTCGCACAGTGGCTGGTGGCGTGGGGACCGGTAGGCCTGATGCTGCTGGCTTTTCTCGATTCGGCCGGCATCCCGCTGCCGGCCGGCGCTGACGCGTTGCTCATCGCCATCGCCGTGACGCACCCATCGCGCGCCTGGCTGGCGGCTTCGCTGGCCACCACCGGCAGCCTGCTGGGGTTCCTCGTCCTCTACTGGCTGGCGCGCAAGGGCGGGGAACGGTATCTGGACAAGCACACGACCAGCGGGCGGGGACAACGCCTTAGGACATGGTTCCAGCGCTACGGACTGGCGACAGTTTTCGTGCCCACCCTTTCCCCGGTGCCGCTGCCCACCAAGGTCTTCGTCCTCTGCGCCGGCGCACTGCGGGTTCCGGTGGTCCACTTCACCGTGACCGTGCTTGCTGCGCGCCTGCTGCGCTTTTTCGGGCTGGCTTATCTCGGAGTCCGGCTGGGCGAGGATTCCCACCATTGGATCAAAGCCAACGCCCTTTGGGTGACCGCAGCCGCGCTGGGGCTAGTCCTGGCCGCCGCTTTGCTCCTCCGGCGCTTCACGCGCGAGAAGAACGCTTCTTCTTAGATCTCTTTCTGGGCGCGTCCGGCGCCGTCGCAAGCGCAGCCGCCGCCGGCTTTAGCAATTCTTCCAGCGGCCGCAGGGCCAGGAAAAAGACCAGCAGGAACAACGGAAACAACTGCGAAAAAAACCGGTCGAACGGAGTGAACGCCCCCAGGCTCACCACCACGTAGCCTCCGAAGACCAACCCCACGGACGCAGCGCCGCACACCGCGGCCGGACGCAGCGCGCGCGGCAACGAGAAGCGGAGGATAGCCGCCAAAACCGCTAGCGCGACCAGCGGGTGAGTGGCGGGCGTGTAGCCGAACTCGCCGGCATTGCGGGCTATGGCCCTCCAGACGAACTGGCGGCGCCAGCTCTGCGTAGCGCCTTGCGCAATGCCTTTTTTCCCCGCGCGGACCAGCGGATCCGCCACCGGAGCCAGCAGTTTCAGCCATGCCACTAGGATTAGCCCTGGCAACATGCCCGCGCCCAGCCAGAGGCTGCGCCGCAACGCCTTGCCGAAACCGGAGAACCACCAATCCGCCGCCGCGTAGCAGCAGCCGAATACCGCCGCAAACAGCAGCCCCTCGTTCTTAGTCCAAGCCGCGCATCCCGCCGCGTAACCCGCCAGAACCAAAAGCAGGGGCCTTCGGCGCTCCTCCGCCTTCCAGGACAGGGAGGCCAGAGCCACGGCCGCCAGGTAATAATACGCCAGCGGGACGTCCGAGTATTGCGACATCGGCTGAGAAAGGTAGGTGAAGCCCGTCATGACGGTCAGCCCCGCGAGCAGTCCGGTGCTGGCCGAGCGAAGCAGGGCCAGCGCTGCGACAAGCACGGCCAAGGTGGCCAGGAAAAACGCCAGCGCCGTGGCGATAGGGACAACGGTGTCGTAGCTCCCAGCTAGTTTCCAGCAACGGGCTACAAAGCCGGAGAGCAGGAGCGGATAGTCGGGATGTGTCCGCTCCAACAGCGGGGAGATCGCATTGCGCCAGGTTTCGCCGGGCCCGGCCAGAAACCGCGCGCGCACGTTCCAAATCGCCCAGGCATCCCACATTCCATGCGGGTCCGCTGCGGCCTGGTTCCGCATCCCGTCGAGCACGATGACCACCGCCGAGATCAGCAGCGCCGCCAGGATCCAGTTGTCGTAGCGGAACGCGGGCTGGACGAGGCTTGCCGCGGGAACCGGGACGGCTGCGCCTCGCCGCCGTTCCCGCAAGTAGAACCAAATCGCGGCCAGCGCCGCCATAAGGGCGATGTCGGTGAGTAGAATGGTCGCCGCCGTTGCCGTCCCCGTCACGGTGAGCACGAAAAACAACATCGAGCTTAAACCGATGCCGAACCCCACGCCCAAGCCAAGCTCCAGCAGGGATCCGGCCCATCCCTTTCCCGCGCCTGCGGCGGGCCTCAGAAGCCGCATCAGCAGCCATCCAGTCAGACAGGCGGTGAGAAGTGGGATGAGCCCGAGCATCGCTACGGCGTCCGTTCAAAGAGATAAACGCCCCGGCCGAAGCTCTTGACCAGCTTCACGCCGTGCTCTTTCTCGATTTGCTCGATGTCCGGGCGTTTCAGGAAACTCCCCAGAACCCAGCGCGGGCGGCGCTCCGGCTTCTCCTCCACCAGCAACCGCGGCGCCAGCACGTACTGCGCCACGAAGAAATACATCTGGCCGTCCGCTTTGCCGAACGGAACGTCCGAGAGGTAGCCTACGGTCGCGTCGACAGGCAGCATTTCCACGACGCCCGCCAGGCGCGCTTCCTGTTCGGCAATCTTGTAGGAATCCGGGCCCTGGCGCAAAACGTGGCCCGTGTGAGCCCAATAAAGAATCGCGCCGGCCAGCCCCGCCAACGAAGTCGCCGCCAGCGCCGTCCACGCCCGCCACTGCCCGCTCTGACTCATTCGTCCTGAATCCTGCCGTCCCGCATCCGCACAATCCGGTGTCCATAGGCGGCGGCTTCCGGATTGTGGGTGATCATCAGAATGGTCTGGCCGAGCCGCTCGTTCAAATCCCGCAGCAAGCCCAGCACGATGTTGGAGTTTTCGGTGTCCAGATTGCCGGTGGGCTCATCGGCCAGCAGAATGGAGGGGTTGTTGACGATGGCGCGCGCGATGGCCACCCGCTGCTGCTCGCCGCCTGAGAGCGCCCGGGGCTTGTGGTGGAGGCGGTGGCGGATGCCCAGCAGCTCCAGCACTTGCTGGAAGCGTGGATCCTCGGGGCCGTTGCGCTGTGCGATGTGGCGGGCGATGGCGATGTTGTCCGCGGCGCTCAGCGTGGGCAGCAGGTTATATTTCTGGAAGACGAAGCCCACTTCGCGGCGGCGAAGCTCGGTGCGCCCGGCCTCCGAGAGCGCTCGCAGATCGTGTCCATGAATGTAGACCTCGCCGTCGGTCGGCGGAGTCAGCCCGCCGAGAATGTGAAACAGCGTGGATTTGCCGGAGCCGGACGGACCGACGATGGAGACGAACTCGCCGCGCTCGACATCCAGATCCACCCCGCGCAACGCGTGCACGTCGACGTCGCCCACGTGATACACCTTTCGGAGGTTCCGGACGCGGATGACGATCTCGCCGTTATTCATAAGACAGCGCCTCGATCGCGTCCTGGCCGGCCGCCTTCCAGGCCGGATAAAAGGCCCCCAGCATGGCTCCGGCGAAGGCGATCGCGCCCGCGATCGGCCACCAGTCCGGAACGATCTTCTGAGTCAGCGCCGCCGGGGCGAAGACCATCACCGCCCAGCGGCTGCCATAGGTGAGCACGATGCCCAGCACGGAGCCTGCAATCGCCAGGATCGCGGTCTCCCGGAAGATGATGTTGAGGATGTAGAACGGCGAAGCGCCCAGAGCTTTGAGAATGCCCACCTCGCGGGTTCGTTCCAGCACCGCGGTGTACATGGAAAGGAACACCACCAGGAAGCCCACGATGATGGACAGCGCGATGATCACGGCGATGAAGGCGCTCAAGCCGGGCACATTGCTGACCGAATAGAGCGAGGTCAGCTCCGCCATGGAGTACATCGGAAAGTCGGGCAGTTTCTCCTTCAGAGCCGCCAGCACTTTGTCCGTATTGGCCGGGTCGTCCAGCTTCAGGAAGATGCGGCTCAGCTTGCCGGTCGAGCCGGTCAGGTCCTGAAGAACACGGCGCTGAACCACGACCCGGGCCAGCTTGCCCGGCTCGACGATCCCGCACACGCGCCACTCGAGATTCAACAGATTCAGCGTGGAGCCGACGCTCAGGTTGTTCTGGCGGGCGTAATACTCGTCCACGATGACTTCACGGTCGCTTTGAAACGGCCGCCCGGCCAAGAATCTGAACCCTCCGCTCATGGCGTTGAACTCGGCCAGATCCAGTCCTGTGACCGTGCTCACCCCGCCGGTGGGCTGCTCCACCGTACCCACGGCGAGCTTGACATGGGGCTGCTCGAGGAAGAAGGAAAGATACTTCTCTGAAAGCGAGGCCGAGCTCATGCTGATCAGCGATGTTCCCGGCGCGCGGATCAGGATGTCGGCCCCCACGCCGGTGGCGCGCCGCGCAGCGTCTTCCAGCATGCCCTCGCTGAGCCCGACCAGAGTGAGCATCATGCAGACCTCCACGCCAATGGCCAGCAGGCTGAGCAGAGTCCGCACCGGACGGTGCTTCAGGTTGGAAAGTACAAGCTTATTCGTCAAGGCGCCTCGATGGAGGATGTTCCTAAGAAACTATTGTAACGGCCGGGTTGCGTCTACAGCCACAGGCTACGGCGGCCCGAGCGGAGAATCCAGATAAAGAACGGCCCTCCGGTCATGGCCGTGATCACCCCGACGGGAATCTCGGCCGGAGAGAAAGCCGTCCGGGCCACCGTGTCGCACAAGGCCAGGAACACCGCTCCGGTGAAGAACGAACAGGGCATCAACAGGCGGTGGTCCGCGCCCAGTCGCAGGCGCAGGGCGTGGGGCACGATCAAGCCGACAAAGCCGATCGGCCCGGTAATCGAAGTCACAGTGCCCGCCACCAGCGAGCCGGCGATGTAGCCGGACAGCATCAGGCGCTGCACGTGAACGCCGCGCGACGCGGCCCACTCCTCGCCCACGGCCATCAGGTTCCAATCGCGCGACTGTCGCGTAAGATAGGCCGCAAACAGCAAGACCACGGCGGCCAGCCCGGCCAGGGTCTTGTATTCCACGGCGTCGATGCCTCCCAGCAGCCAGCGGACGATGGCGAACGACTGGCTGAAGCCGGCGGCGTATTGCAGAAAGAGAATGCCCGCAAGGCAGATGCTGTTGATGGTCACCCCGGCCAGCAGCAGGGTGAAAGAGGACATCCGCCGCCCCTCGCTGGCGATGCCCACGACCAGCGCCAGCACCAACGCCGCGCCTGCCAGGGCCGAAAGCCAGACTGCGGGCCATCCTGCCAACGTCCCCCATCCGGCCGAGATGGCGATCACCGCGCCGAGCGAAGCGCCGCTTGAGACGCCCAGCGTGTAAGGGGTGGCCAGCGCGTCCCGCAGCAGCGCCTGGAACAGCGCGCCCGCCGCCGCCAGCGCACCCCCGGCCAGCAGCGCCAGCA
>JAIMAR010000121.1 GCA_023511855.1 Bryobacteraceae bacterium | reverse complement strand
GTCTCGGGGTCTTCCATCAAGATGAGGTCTTCGACCGAACGCGCCGCAAACCGGTTGCACTCGTCCCAGTCGGAAAAGCGCCCCCGGTAAAAGGTCGGCGGAAACACTCTAAGGAAGCCGGGCATGTGCGGCTCGAACTTGGCCTTCCTTGATCCGGTCCCGCTGGCCGCCATCGCCGCCGCCGTGGCCCCGTGATAGCCCCAGTAGCGCGAGATGAATTTGTATTTGCCTGGGCTCCCCGTCTGTTTGAAGTACTGCCGGGTGAACTTGATCGCGGACTCCACCGCTTCCGAGCCGCCGCTAAACGGCTTGCAGTAATTCAGGTTCCCCGGCGTCACCTGGCCCAGCTTCTCGATGAAGTCCAGCGTCACGTCTGAGATCCCGTGCAACGGCGGCGCGAAGGTCATCTTCTCCATTTGCCGCCGCATCGCCTCCATGACCCGCGGATGGCGGTGCCCGAGAACGGCCACGAAGATTCCGCCGATGGCGTCAAAATACCGGCGCCCTTGCCGGTCCCAGTAATACAGGCCTTCGGCTCGTTCCAGAATCAGCGGCTCGCGCACGAACTCCGACATCTGCCAGAAGTCAACAAACGTCCGCTTCAACAGCGCTTCCTCTCGAGGTGTGATCTTCATCGTGGCCTGCCTGCGGTTTGGGGTGAGGTTCTGTTTTGCATTCTCCGATGCTCGATCCCGGCTGTCAATCCAAACCCGCCGAAATGTCCAGCGGACGGGACGCTGCCCGAGTCGGACCTCCCCGCAAGCTGCTCGGGCGAGGCCGCGGGACTCGACGTCCAGCATCCTGGACAATCGCCCCTGCTTTGGCCCGCCTCACCGCTTTTCGCCGGCCGGCGTCTTGACATCGGACCGAGCGCGGTCCATCATCAACCTGAACATCCTCGGTGGAGGCAGTCTTGAAGCTCAAGGACAAGGTTTGCGTGGTGACCGGAGCAGGCGCCGGCATCGGCCGCGCCATTGCTCTGGAAATGGCCCGCGAGGGCGGGCGCGTAGTGGTTGCGGATATCGTTGAACTCGCGGCCGCCCAGACTGTGCACCAGATCCGGGAAGCAGGCGGCGAGGCCATCGCCGTCGCCACCGACGTAGCCGATCCCGATTCCGTAATCCGGCTGGCCGCTCACACACAGCAGCGTTTCGGAGACGCCGACGTTTTGGTCAACAACGCTGCTATTCAGATCAGCAAACTCGTCGAGGACACCACCCCAGAGGAATGGCAGCGCCAGATGTCCGTCAACGTGGGCGGGGTCTTCCTGTGCTCCAAGTATTTCCTGCCCCAACTACGCCGCACCCGCGGCGCCATCGTCAACCTCTCTTCGGTCAACGGCTACTTCGTTGAGCCGATGTGCGCCGGCTATTGCGCCACCAAAGGCGCCATCATCGCCTTCACCAAGGCCATGGCCATCGACCACGGATGGGAGGGGATTCGCGTCAACTGCATCTGCCCGGGCTACATCGACGCGGGTCTGGCTGAAGCCTACTTTCAGGCGCAGCCTGACCCGGCGGCGGCCCGCGCAGCAGCCGGAAAGCTCCACGCCTTGGGCCGCGTCGGCCGTCCGGAGGAAGTCGCCCGGGCGGCCGTGTTTCTAGCCGGCCCCGACGCCTCCTTCATCACCGGCTCCGCCCTGGTGGTCGACGGAGGATTTGGATCCGGACTCCCGCCGGCCCGGTGATCCCCATATGATCATCTCCAGCCGCCTCCGCGATTGGGCCCTGTTGCTGATCTGCAACCTCATCTGGGCCAGCCAGTTCGTGATGGTGAAGCTCGTTCAGGAGCAGATGGGCCCCACCTTCGCCGCCTTCTTCCCCATGACCATCGCCACGCTTCTGCTCATTCCCATCGTGCGCCGCGAAGGCCCACTGAAGCCCCCGCGCCGGGACTGGATCCATTTCGTCCTGTTGGGTGTACTGGGCCAGGTCGTGGCTCAGCTTTTCATTACTTGGGGGGTGCGGCTTTCGCTAGCCTCCAACGCCGCGCTCATCTCTCTGGCACTACCCGTGATGACCGCCGTCATGGCCTACTTCCTTTTGGGCGAACGCATGAGCCGCATCCGCTGGATCAGCTTCGCCTTAGCCATCGCCGGCGTGATGACCTGCTCCGGCGTGGACTGGAAAGAGCTCAACCTGACAGACACCCGATTTCTGTTGGGGAACCTGATGATCTTCGCCAGCATCAATGGCAGCGCCTTCTACAACACCTACAGCAAGCGCATCCTGACCCGCTACTCCCCCCTGAGCGTCCTGCTGTACAGCTACTACGCGGTCTTCGCTTTCATGCTCCCGGTCACGCTGCGCTCCGAGCCGGAGAGCTTCTTGCGCCTGCCTGAGTTTACGCCCACCGTATGGGTGGGCCTTGCCATCCTAGCCTTGTTCCAGTACTTCCTGTCGATGGTGATCTTCCTCAACGTACTGACGCGGCTCGATGCAACCCAGGCCGGCCTGTGCAACTATCTGATTCCGTTCTTTGGCGTGGTCCTGGCATGGCTGATCCTGCGCGAGCGTCTCACGCCCGCCATGCTCGCCGGAGGCGCTCTGGTGCTGGCCAGCACGCTGCTGATTACCATATATGAGAACAACCGGGAGACTCAGTCGAACTCTGTACCTGCGGCGCCCCAACGTCCGGCTGAGCCCTTTGGGAGGTGATGCGCCATGCGCAGGCGTTATGCGATGCTTCTGATCTTTACGGCAGTCCTGCTGGGGATGCTTCCGCCCTTGGCCGCGGCCCCGGTCCGGACCTGGGAGGTCTACGAGATCACGTTGGAAGCCGCTCAGGACTACGCCAATCCGTATGTGGAAGGCCTCCCGGACCGCGCTGAGCCTTTGCTGCGGGCGGATTTCAGCGGCCCCGGCGGCCGGCGCTTGGCGCTGGCGGGCTTCTGGGACGGGGAACGGACCTGGAAGGTGCGCTTTGCGCCGCCGGCGCCGGGCGCTTGGTCCTGGCAAACCGTCTCCAGAGATCCCGGCTTGAACGGTGCAAAAGGTACGCTCGATTGCGCCGCCTGGAGCGAGGAGGAGAAGCGGGCTAACCCGGCGCGCCGGGGTTTCATCCAGGTGGCCGCTTCCGGACCGCGCCCTGGCCGCCACTTCGAGTATGCCGACGGCACGCCGTTTTTGTGGATCGGCGATACCTGGTGGAATTGGAGCAAGCGCGGCATTCGCTTCGAGACCTTTCAAAAGCTGGCCGACGACCGCGCCGCCAAGGGCTTCACCGTAGGCCAGATCTTTTTCGCCGGCAACGACGGGCTGCTCAACCGGACCTACGATTCGCCCGATCTGGAGCAAATCCGCAACGTCGAGCGCTTCATCGCCTACGCCAATCAGAAAGGCATTACGGTGTGGATCCATCCCTGGTGGAGCCGCCAGAAGCTGAACGAGCGCATCAGCGAGGAGAAGATGCGGCGCTGGTGGCGCTACGTCATGGCCCGGCTGGGCGCTTACAACGTCATCTGGGTGCTGGCCGGCGAATACAACATGAACAATTACGGCGGCTTCGGCCTCCCGTTCTGGAAGGACCTGGGCGCGATGATCCGGCGCGAAGATCCCTACCGCCGCATCATCGGCGCGCACCCGACGCCGCCGGGCTGGGCGGGAGGCGCGGAGGCCCCGCAGTGGTCCACCGGCGAGGTGCTGCACGATGAGCCCTGGCTGGACTACAACCAGAGCCAGGTCGGGCACGGGCGCTGGCGCAATGAGATGATCCCGCTGGTCATTGCGGCCGACTATGCCCGCAAGCCGGCCAAGCCCACCGTCGTCACCGAGCCTTGGTACGAATTCATCGCCGGCAATCCCACCGGCATGGATGTGCGCTTCGGCGCCTGGTCGGCCATCCTCAGCGGCGCTGCTGGGCACACCTATGGCGGGGGACACGTCTGGTGGGCGCACGTCCCCGAAGCTCCCACCAAGCAGGGCAACTGGCCGCTGGATCCATCGTTTGAAACGAACACCCTGGACTATCCCGGCGCGGTTTCGATGGGCTTTCTGGCACGGTTTCTGAAATCCATCGAGTGGTGGAAGCTGGAGCCTCATCCGGAGCTGCTTAGCGACACCCCGGCGCGCTACTGCGGGGCTGTCCCGGGCTCCACCTACGTTATCTACCTGCGCTATGGGGGGTGGCTGAAGGTCGACCTCCATCCCTCTACGGACAAGGACCGTTTCGAGTTCACCTGGTACGATCTCGAAAACCACCAGCAGCGGAGCGGCGGCACGGTGAACGGAGGCGGCTGGCGCGAGTTCCGCGCCCCGGAGGACTACCCCGGCACGCTCCAGTTCAAGGACTGGCTGCTTTACGTGCGCCGCGCTGCTCCGTGAACCTTCGGAGAGCCGTTCGCCGAAGGCGAAGCCCGCTGAGTGCGAGGCCGCTCATGTTAGGATGAGGGTCTGATGCTCGAGAATTTCCGGCATTTTAAGGCTGGTCCCGACCCGTTGGGCCGTGTGTGGCAGGTGGATCTGCTCTGGATTCAGAATGCCATCGCCATCCGGCACAGCGACGCGATCGACGTGAAGTTCCTGCTTTCGAGCGGCGATACCGTGCTCGAGAGGGTGGTTTCCCTGCGCCATCCGGACCTGCTTCAGCTCAGCCGCGAGGCGGGCCGCCCATTGACGGACCCGTGGTGCATGTCGCTGGCGGCCCAGCACTTAGTCCGGATGGTGGAGACCGGCGAGGACTTCGAAAAGCCGCTGGTGACCGTGCGGATGGAAGAGCTTCGCGAGTACGCTCTGGAGGGCGCGCCGAAGTGAGTCTGGATGCGCAACTGCGCGAGTGCGGCGTGGTCGGCGCCGGAGGGGCGGGCTTCCCCACCTATGTGAAGGCTCAGGCCAAGGTGGAGTTCGTCATCGCCAACGGCGCCGAATGCGAGCCGCTGCTGCATAAAGACTTCGAGCTGATGAAGCACTTCCCCGCCCAGATCCTGGATGGCATGGCCAAAATGATGGAGGCCACCGGCGCGCAGCGGGCTAAGTTCGGATTGAAAGCCAAGAACCGGCCGGCCGTGGAAGCCATCCAGGCTTTGCTTGACCCGGCCAAGGCGGATCTGGTGTTGCTGGGTGACTTCTATCCTTCCGGCGACGAGTACGAGCTCGTGTACGCCGCCACGGGGCGTCTGATTCCGCCCGCGGGAATCCCGCTCCAGGTGGGCTGCGTGGTGAACAACGTCGAGACCCTCTATAACGTGCACCTTGCGGCGCAGGGGCATCCCGTCATTCGGAAGTTCGTCTCCGTTGGCGGGGCCGTCCGGGAGCCGAAGTCGTTCTGGGTTCCGGTTGGGACGCCGCTGCGGGAGCTGATTGAGCTGGCGGGCGGGGCCACGGCGCCGGCGATCGGCGTTTTCGTGAGCGGGATCATGATGGGCCGGCTCACTTTCGATCTGGAAGAGCCCGTCACCAAGACCACCGCCGGGCTGATCGTTCTGCCGCGGGATCACTACCTGGTCCAGCGCAAGGAACGGCCGGAGCCGGCCATGCACCGCATCGGCAAGTCGGCTTGCGACCAGTGCAGCTACTGCACCGAATTCTGCCCCCGGTATTTGTTGGGCTACGACGTGCAGCCGCACAAGGTGATGCGCAGCCTGGGTTTCACCTTGGCGGGCGCGGATCTGTGGAACCAGGCCGCCGATCTGTGCTGCGCCTGCGGCTTATGCACGCTGTATGCCTGCCCGGAGGATCTCTATCCCAAGGAGGCGTGCGACCGGGCTAAGCAGGACATGCGCGCGGCGGGCATCCGGTTCGTCCAGCAGAAGCCGGTCGAGGTGCATCCGATGAAAGAGCACCGCCGCGTCCCGCTGGCACAGCTCCGGAGGCGCCTGCGGATCGAGGAGTATGAGAAGGAGACGCCCTACGAGCCGCTGGAACATGCGCCGGCGCGGGTGCGCATCCTGCTCAAGCAGCATGCCGGCAAGGCGGCCCAGCCCGTGGTCCGCACGGGCGTTGCGGTCGAGCCGGGAACGGTAGTCGGGCGGGCGCCGGGCGGCGAGCTGGGGGCGGACGTGCACGCCAGCATCCGCGGCACGGTGAGGCAGGTGACGGAAGAATTCGTGGAAATCGAGGCGTAAGAAGATGGCCGGAAACTCCATCGGTTTGATTGAACTGGGCAGCATCGCGGCCGGTTATGAAGTAGCCGACGCCATGCTCAAGACTGCCGATGTGGAACTGCTGCTGTCTCGCTCGATCTGCTCCGGCAAATACATCGTGATGGTGCGAGGCGATGTGGCCGCAGCCGAGTCGAGCGTGGCGGCGGGGCGTCAGGCCGGCGGATTTTCAGTCATCGACACCTTCGTGATTCCGAACGTGCATGAATCTGTATTTCCGGCCATCAGCGGAGCGGGCGGCACCGGACCGCTGGAAGCTTTGGGTATCCTGGAGTCCTTCTCAGTCGCCTCTCTCATTGAGGGGGCCGACGCCGCGGCCAAGGCCGCAGCCGTACGGCTGATCGAGATCCGGCTGGCGATGGCCCTGGGAGGGAAGGCATTTGTTACGATGACCGGAAGCGTTTCGGCGGTGCGGAGTGCAGTGGAAGCGGGAGCCCGCGTGATCGGGGCCAAGGGGCTGCTGGTGAACAGGGTGGTCATCCCCAACCCGAGGCCGGAGCTGCTAGGGGAGATGATTTGAACCAGCGCTCATGTTGCTCTTGGCAAGCGCAGCGGTTTTCTGTATAACCAATTAGGAGAGTGTTGCGGGGTAGTCGGAGGAACAAGGAATGGTAACGTGTCCGGAATGTGACAACCCGATCGGCTACGAAGAAGACGAGCTGGAGGAAGGCGATCTGATCTCGTGCGATGAGTGCGGCGCGGAGCTGCGGGTCGTAGGGACCGACCCGTTGGAGCTGGAGGTCGCCGACGAGGAAGACGAAGAAGAGGAAGACCTCCTTGACGTCGATGAAGACGAGGAAGAAGACGAAGACTGGCGCTGAGGCCGGTCGGTCGCTGGGGTCTCAGGGGGGATGCTATAATTCACCTTAGGTGGCAGTGAGAACCAGGACGGCAGCTCTGGGGATCCTGTGGGCGCTCCTGTATTGTGCGCCTGCCGCTGCTTTCCAGGGGAGTAAGCAGCGCGAGGACCCGAACACCCGTTCGGTTCAGGGGATCGTGGAGGATGCCAACGGAACGCTCGTTGAGGGGGCTGTGGTCCAACTCAAGAACAAGAAGTCCCTCCAGGTGCGCTCTTTTATCACTCAGAAGGATGGCGTGTACTATTTTCACGGCTTGAGCACGGACGTGGACTACGAGCTGCGGGCGGAGCACAAGGGGCGCTCCAGCGCAACCCGCACGCTCAGCGTCTTCGATTCGCGGCGAAAAGCCGTTATCAACCTGAAGCTGGAAGACAAAAACTAGCCGCAAGCGCGGCAGTCTGGGAGGAAAAACACAATGAAGCGCATGCTTTTGCTGGGCATTGCTGTATTGCTGGCCACCTCGGTTTTCGCTCAAGAGTTCAAGCTGGGCAGTAAGGTCACCGATTTCACGCTCCAAACCGTGCAGGGCCAGAACGTCAACTTCAGTCAGATCAAGGGCGACTTGACGGTGCTGATGTTCATCGCCACTCAGTGCCCTATCTCCAACGCCTACAACGAACGCATGAACGCCCTGTATCAGGCTTACGCCTCGCGGGGGGTCAAGTTCATCGGCATCAACTCGAACGCGACTGAGCCGGCTCAAGAGGTAGCGTCCCACGCCGCCAAGCACGGCTTTCAGTTCACGGTCTACAAGGACCACAACAACGTGGTCGCGGACCGTTTCGGCGCCCAGGTGACGCCGGAGATCTTTGTGGTGGACCGCAATGGCGTGATCGCCTACCACGGCTACATTGACGACTCACAGAACCCAGCCAACATCAAGACTCAAGGGCTGCGGCTCGCATTGGACGCGCTGCTGGCGGGCCGGCCGGTGGAGAAGGCTTCCACCAAGGCGTTTGGCTGCACGATCAAGAGGGCCAAGACGGCATCGTGATCCGCAGGCTCATTCTGTTCGGGGCGCTGGCCGCGCTGCTTCCGGCTCAGCAGGCGCGCTTGCGCCCCGTCAACGAAAAGACTTACGCGGCGGAACTGGGGGCGCACAAAGGCAGCGTGGTGCTGGTCAATTTCTGGGCCACTTGGTGCGCGCCTTGCCGCGAGGAGATGCCCTGGCTGGCCGGTTTGGAACGCAAATACCGCGGCAAAGGGTTTCGACTCCTCACGGTGTCCTGCGATGAGCCGGAGGATCAGGCCAAAGCTGAGGAGTTCCTGAAGAAGACCGGCGTCGGCGGGGCAGCCTACATCAAGAAAGCCAGCAACGACGAGACGTTCATTGACACGGTCTCTTCGAATTGGAGCGGGGCTCTGCCCGCTTCGTTCTTGTACGACCGGCAAGGGAAGCTGGTCCGGACCTTCATCGGCGAGACCGAACCGGCCGTGATTGAGAAGGCCATAGCCGGCTTGTTGTAGTCCGCGGTCTGCCTGGAGCAAGAGCTTCGCGCAGGAGAGTCTTTTGCGTTCCGCCGAAGTTTGATATCTTCAAGAGTCGAACAATGGCGGAGACTATGGATCGCAGACTCTTTTTCGGACTCCTCGGCGGCGCTGGGTTGGCGCAGGCCGCTTCGCTGGCTCAGCCCGGGCCGGGCCGGCGCACCCGGTTGTATCTGATGCAGCGCTATTATCTGCGCGCCGGCAACCAGATGGCCCGCCTCAACGAATACCTCGAGAAGACAGCCCTTCCCGCGCTGAGCAAGATTCACGCCGGCCCTAAGATCGTGCTGGAGGGGTTGATTGTCCCGCATACCCCGGAGCTGGTTCTGATCCTGGGCTTCAGCTCGGTGGAGGAGTTCTGGCTGGTGCGGGCACGCCTGAACCAGGACGAGCAACTGGAGAAGGCCTTCGAGGCATGGCAGGCCGGGCCCGAGCCTCCGTTCGAGCGGCAGGAGAACATCTTGCTCGAGGCCACGGATTACTCGCCGGAGATCATTGCCGCAGATCCCCCTCCCAAAGCCGGGCGCATCTTCGAGCTGCGCGTCTACCACTCGCCCAGCTACACGCAGCTCCGGCGTCTCCACGAGAGGTTCGCCGGGCCTGAGATCAAGATCTTCCACCGGGTGGGCGTCCATCCGATCCTGTACGCCTCCACCATCATCGGGCCGAACATGCCCAACCTGACCTACTTGACGCCGTTCGACGATCTGGCGGCGCGCGAGAAGGCCTGGAACGCGTTCGGCGCCGATCCGGAGTGGATCAAGGTTCGCCAGCAATCGATCGACGCCTACGGGCAGGTCACCAAGAACAATCTGATCTCGATCTACCGGGCCACGCCTTACTCGCCGGTGCGCTGATTTCGAACCGTTGGGACAGGGCCAGGGCGCACAGCCGGGACGGCCTTGCCGATGTAGCGGCCGCGCTTTCGCTCAGCCAGCGGGAACGATCATCTTGGTGATGTCGTTGTAGATGACGAAGGCCATGATCATCAGCAAGAACACGAAGCCGAACTTAAAGACGGCTTCCTTGACCGGCATGCTGAGATCACGGCGCAGCAGCATCTCCACAAGGAGCATCAGGATGACTCCGCCGTCGAGCACCGGGATGGGCAGCAAATTAATGATGGCCAGATTGAGGCTGACGGCGGCCATGAGGTGGATGAAGGTGTAGGCGCCTTCGCGGGCGGCATCGCCGGATAGCTGAGCGATGCGGATGGGCCCGTCGATGGAACGCGCCGACATGCGGCGGGCGACGATGCCGCGCAGGAACTCGTAGATTAGCGTGGCGCCGCGGACGTTGTGGTGGACCGATTGAGCCAGCGCCTGCGTGAAGGGCAAAGGTTCGTAAACGATGCGGTGATCGGCGGCGACGCCGATCATCCAGCGCTTTTCGGCCTCCTGGAAGACCGGCTGGATGCTGAGGCTTTGAAGCTGCCCGTCGCGCATGAACTCAAGCACCACCGGCTTGCCGCCGCTGGCGCGGACTTCGTCGTGGAAGCTGAGCAGAGAGCGGATGGGCTTGCCGTCGATGCGCACGAGCAAGTCTCCGCGCCGCAAGCCGGCCTTTTCGGCGGGCATGCCGGGAACGACTTCAGACACCTGAATCTCGGCTTGCTGCGACCAGCCGGCATAGCCGACGCCCGTACGCTCGGAAAGGCGTGGCGTAATGTGGGTCTCAATGCGGCGGCCGTTGCGGTCAAGGACCAGGCGGAGAGGCCGGTTGGCGTTGGAAAACTCTTTGATGGTAATCTCGTCCCAGGTTGGGTTCACCTCATCTTCAATTTGGACGATGCGGTCTCCCTCGCGGACGCCCGCTCGTTCGGCAGGCGAACCGGGGGCGACGTGTCCCACGACGGCGCTGTGGGAGGTGTCCATGGGCTTGGGATACTTGTACATGAACAAGCCCGTCAACAGAGCCACCGCCAAAACCACATTCATCATGGGGCCGGCGAAAGCGATCGCGAGGCGCTGCCAGCGGGGTTTGGCGAGGAACGAGCGCGGGTCATCGGCGGCCTGATCTCCGGCCTGTTCACCGGCCATTTTGACGTAGCCGCCGAAGGGAATCAGGGAGATACGGAAATCCGTTTCGCCGCGGCGGAAGCCCCAAAGACGAGGGCCAAAACCGAAACTGAAGGTTTCGATGCGCACGTCGAAGTAACGCGCCACCCAGTAATGCCCCAGTTCGTGCACGAGGATCATCACCCCGATCAGCACGAGAAGCCACACAATGTTCTCAATGATGAGCATCTCTAGACCGCCTTCGCCGGGGCCACCAGCACCGACGGGACCCCATTCCTTCCTCTAATCTTAACAACCTCGCGGGCCACCCTCCGGGAAAGCTCGTCCGCCTCCAAAACATCCCCAATGGATGAGATGCGGCGGACGGCCACACGGTCGAGAGTCTCCACCACAACCTCGCCGATGCCCGGGAAGCTGATCTCGCCGCGCAGAAACGCCTCCACAGCCACCTCATCGGCGGCATTGAGGGTGCAAGGGGCCGAACCGCCCGTCTTGTGGGCCTGATAGGAGAGCTTCAACAACGGGAACTTCACGTGGTCGGGGGGGTAGAACTCCAGTTTTCGGAACTCGTCCCAGCGCAGCGGCGCGACCGCACTCGGCTTGCGCTCCGGATACATGAGGGCATATTGGATGGGCATCCGCATGTCGGGGGCTGACATCTGAGCCAATACACTGCCGTCGGAGTACTCGACCATGGCGTGTACGATGGACTGCGGATGAATGACCACCTCGACCTGCGAGGGGTGCAAGCCGAACAACCAGCAGGCTTCGATCACCTCGAAGCCTTTGTTCATGAGGGTCGCCGAGTCGAGCGTGATGCGCGTGCCCATCTTCCACGTCGGATGTTTCAAAGCCTGCTCGGGGGTCACGTCCTGGAGTTCGGCGATATCCGTATTCCAGAAGGGACCTCCAGAAGCGGTTAGGATAAGCCGCGAAACCTCCTCGGGCCGGCCGGCGCGGAGGCACTGATGAGCGCCGTTGTGTTCGCTGTCGACGGGGATCAGCTCGGCGTTGTGCTCTCGGGCGGCCGACATCAGCAGCTCCCCGCTGGCGACGAGCAGTTCTTTGTTGGCCAAGCCGACCGTCTTGGATTCGTGCACAGCCGCGTGTGTAGCCTCCAGCCCGGCCACTCCGACGATGGCGGACATCACAAAGGCCACGCCCGCCGCTACCGCAGCCTCAACCCGGGCCCTGGCACCAGCCGCCAACTGAGGCCAGCGCGGACGGGGGAGTCCCACATCCCTGAGCTTCTGGCGCAAGCGGCTGAGCGCCTCGTCGGTGGCGACAACCACCACTTCGGGCCGAAATTCCAGAATCTGCGAAACCAGCTCGTCGACGTTCTGGCCGGCGACCAGGGCGAACACGCGGTAGCGGTCGCGGTTCCGGCGGATTACGTCGAGAGTGTTCTTCCCAATCGAGCCGGTGGAACCTAGGATTGTGATCGCTCTCATGAGGGCGGTATAAGCAGCGTCAACCAGAATCATACCACCGTTTGGAGCCAAAGTTGACGCCTCTTGTAATCAGATTCCGTGCCGCGTGGGGGCGTGATCTTTTTTGGGGGCGCCGGGGAGGATTGCTTCAGGGGTCTTTTTTAGAGGTTAGTCTCGCTTTGGTGGGAGTTGC
>JAIMAR010000120.1 GCA_023511855.1 Bryobacteraceae bacterium | reverse complement strand
GCTCACCCCCTACCACGCCGATGAATACATGCTGCGGCTGGTGCGGGACTTGCTCGACCAGCAGATCATCGACGTCTCGGGCCGCAAGGTGGTGCGGGTGACGGACGTCACTTTCAGCATCCTACCGGAAAACGGCCATGATGTGTTGCGCGTGCTTGAGGTGGACATTGGGCTGCGGAGCATTTTTCGCCGCTTGGTGCAGGGCGTGCTCCCGCCCCGGCTGGTCCGCCGCTTGCAGCGGTTCATCCCCGTAAACTCCATTCGCTGGGAGTTTTGCAACATCGTCGAAAGCGACCCGCAGCGGCGCTTGCGGCTGAACATCTCGCACGAGGCGCTGGAGAAGCTGCATCCGGCCGACCTGGCCGACATCGTCGAAGAACTGGCGCCCGAGGACCGCCAGGCGATCCTCACGGCGATCGACAGCGAGGTGGCGGCCGAAGCTCTCTCCGAGGTTGAGCCCAAGACCCAGCTCAGCATTCTCGAGGCGTTGGATGCGGAGAAGGCCGCCGACATTGTCGAGGAGATGGACCCGGACGAAGCGGCCGACGTTTTGGCCGGCCTGGAACAGGAAACCTCCGAGGAGATCCTCGAGGAGATGGAGACTCAGCCCAAGACCGAGGTCCAGGAGCTCTTGGAATTCCGGGAGGACACCGCCGGAGGGCTGATGAACCCCGAAACCGTGACGCTGCACAAGGACGCCACCGTGGCGGACGCCATCGCCGCCTTGCGGGGTAACGAAGACCTGCTGGAATCCTTGACCGCCCTGATATTGGTGGATTCCGAGGAGAAGCTGGCCGGCGTCGTGCCTTTGGCCAGGTTGTTCGCCGCCTCCCCGGAGACTCCGCTTATGGAGCTGCGCAGTGAACCGCTCCTCGCGGTCGACGTGGGCGAGAAGTGGAAGAAGATCGTCGAGCTGTTCGACAAGTACAACCTGCTCAGCCTGCCCGTGGTGGACGAAGAGGGCAAACTGGCCGGGGTGATCACCGCCGACGATGTGATCTCGGTTCTCCGCGAGAAGTAGAGCGCTCAATCTCGCGCGCCAATCGTAGGTATCAGGGGGCAGTTCAACGGAGCGCGGGTTCTCAACCCCCAAGCCTTACCAAGCAAATAAAATAGGCCGGCTTCCTCCTTGCGGAAGGGAAGCCGGCCTTGCTTGCAGGCACGTCAAACTTTCGGGTTTGACGGCCCTCTGCCGATCAGAACTGGAGGCGGAGCTGCAACTGGACGCTTCGCATCGCCGCAGCGCCGTTGGCCGCGCCGAAGCCGGCATTTCGCGGTTGAAGCCGGTTCTGGTTCAGCGTGCCGTCGGCGTTGTACTGGTTGTTTTGCAAGGTCATGCTCGTCGGATTGTTGAATTGCGCCGTCGCATTCCTGCCGGTGATGGTGACCAGGTTGAAAGCATTGAACAGGTCCGCGCGGAGTTCGAGCCGGTACCGTTCGCCGGCGCCGGGGATGCGGATCCGCCGCACGACCGACATGTCGATGTTCTTCTGGAAGCAACCGCGCAAGTAGTTGCGGCCGGACTCCATGCTCACGCTGCCGTAGCTTGGCCCGCGGATCACCGAGGCGTTGAATTGCGCGTATTGGTTTTCGGAACAGCCGCTGCCGAGCGCGCCGGGATCGAGAATGACCACCCGGCCGCCCCAGTCTGGCGACCCCGTGATGTTCACGGCTGCGCCGTTGGTTTGGTAGCTGTAGCCGAGAGTGTAAGCCGCACCGGAGACAAAGGTCAGTACGCTGGCCACCTGCCAATCTCTGGTCAGCTCGCGCAGGACAGCGCCGTGGCTCCCGATGCCCGGACTATCCCAGACCGCATGGGCCTTCAACAAATGCGGCCGCGGATCCAACGTCTCCATCAGCTTCTCGTATGCTTTCTGGTCGGACCGCAATGCGATCTTGCCATCGGAGGTGTGCTGGAACCGTTTGGACAACCCCGTGTTGCCCTTTAGGGTCATCCCATACGTGTAGTTGGCTCCGAAAGCGAGCCCGCCCCGGAACCGCCGGTTCACGTTGGCTTGGATCGAGTGGTAATTGTTCCAAAAATCGGGCTGGTTCTCCTCGATGCTGCCGAAACCGCGGTAGGGGCGGAGAAGATTCGCCGTGTAGGCGGTGGCTCCGGGGACCGTACTTGTGCCGAGCGTCGGATCCTGGTACTCCGGCAGATACGCTGTGCCGATAGGCACCATGTTTAGATTCTGGCGCGTTCCGCCTTGGAACGACCCTAGCAGGTTATACCCGCGATTGCCTACGTACGAAACGTCTCCCACCATCCCCCACGGGAGCGATTTCTGGACGCCGATCTGCCACTGCAATGAGGATGGAATCTTCGCCTTGTACTGGAAGGTGATCAGCGTCGGCACCGGCAACGGGCTCAACCCTTGGCCAAGCGTCGTCAACAATCCGTTGCGCAGGTCCTTGGCGGTCGCTGTCGGTGGATTGCCGGGAGTCGAGAAGGTCGTGTTTCCGTCCGGGCGGTCGTAGTACAGCCCGATGCCCCCGCGGACCACCCAGTCCTGGTTGCCCGTCAGGTCGTAAGCGAATCCGAACCGCGGCCCCAGCACCAGCGCAGGCCACTCGTAGTTGGTCTTGGCGATTCCGTCGCCGGCTTTCTTCACGCCGTTGAGCAAGTTTCCGGTGCCGGGAATCGGCGTGCCGATGGCCGCCTGCGTGTTCGCCGCGCCCGCAGCCGTCAGAATCGCTCCGGTGCGCGGATCCATCGCGTTGCGGTCGTTGCCCGAACACACCGTGGCGCCGCTCTTGCACCCGGCGACGTAAAGAACCGGGGCATCCGCCTTCTTCCACTGATCCGGGAAGAAGTTCGACATCTGGAGGAACTTGTCGTATTGCGGCTGCTGGTTCACGAACCGCATGCCGTAGTCCAAGGTTAGGCGGTTGGTCACCTTCCAGTTATCCTGGAGGAAGAACTCGATCTGGTTGTAAACCAGATTGCCTTCCACGAACCGTGAGGCCTGCAAGTACTGCGTGAAGACCCCCAGCGCGGCGTTGGCGTAACCGAACCCGCTGTCGAGCGAGTTGTTGGTGTCGTTGCCAAAGTTCACATAGCCCTGGAAGGTGAGGTTCGCAATGCCTCCGGCTCCCACATTCTGCGCCTTGTAGCTGTGGTTCAGGTAGAAGCCGCCTTTGATCGTGTGGCGCCCCGAGACCTTGGTCATGCTGGCCACGAAGTCCCGGGTCCGATTGATGTTCAACCAGCCAGGATACCGTTGCTGGGGAGGCGGGGCCCCGATGCGGCTGCCCCAGCCGAACACCGGGGGCAAGTTCAGCGACTTGCCGTCCCAGAATGGTGGCTTCTCCTCCTCCATGATCTTGTACCCGTAGTAGCGCTTATCGACCACGCCTGCGTCCGGATACAGCAGCGGGAAATTGGCCAGGCTCTTTAGGCGGTTGGACTCCGGGTTCACCAGAATGCCGCCTTCGTTGCCGCCCGCCAGTTCGTTCTGGATTTGCCCGTAGGTCGCTTCCAGGAACGTCGTGGGGTTGAACACATAGGTCGCCGTAAATGCGTAATTAGTGATGTAGGGCCTTGGGGTGTAAACATCCGTGAAGCCCTGAAGCAGACCGGGCCGCACCACCGGCCTCTCCCGCTGGCCGGAGTACTTGCCCATCAGCCGCAGTTTCTCCGAGGCCTGGTAATCGATTCGGACCGCCGGCTGTTGGAGGAGCTGATTATACGTCCCCGGCTGCACCTGGTAGTTGTAGTTCATCCCGGCCTTTTGCTCCAGGTTCGGCAGTGGGTAGCGGTTGAGCACCGCCACGCCCGGCGCATACAACCGGTCGACCGGGATCTTGTTGCCCGGAAACGGCGCTCCTGTCTGATGGTCTTTGAGCGCCGGAATCGGGTTGCCGTTGTTGTCCAGGCTCTGAGAGAAGTCGCCGGCGCGCTCGGCCGCGGTAGGCAGCCGGTACCGGATGGGGTTGCCGGCGTTCACGGCTGTTGTCGAGGGCCGGTACTCGTGCGCGTAGAAGAAGAACAGCTTGTTGCGCCCGTTGTAGATCTTCGGCAGCACCACCGGACCGCCGATGGTGTAGCCCCAGATCTGCTGGTCCGTCTTTGGCTTAGGGTCGCCGTTCTTTTGCCGCACCCAAGAGTTGGTGTCCCAGTCCGAATCGGTGAAGACGCCGTAGCCGGAGCCGTGGAACTCGTTCGAGCCGCTCTTGGTCACCGCCGTAATCTGTAACCCGCTCGACCGGCCATATTCTGCCTGATAACCCTGCGTCAGGATCTTTACCTCCCCGATCGACTCGATGTTCATGTTCAACATCTGGCCGTTGTTGCCGGTGTCCATGGCCGAAATGCCGTCCATCATGATGTTGTTCTGCGCCATGCTGCCCAGCCGGGTGCCGCCGGCTGACGCGCCGCCCTCGATGACGCCCGGCGTAAAGGCCACCAAACTCGTGAAGTTATTCCGGTTGATCGGCAGGCTTTCAATCAGTTTGGTTTCGACGGCGAACGAACGCTCGCCGCTCTGTGTTTGAATGAGCGCCGCTTGAGCCGTCACGGTAATGGTTTCGACGGTTTGACCCAACTCCAAGGTCAACGGCGGCACCCCGACACGATCGCCACCAGTGACCACAATCCCCGTTCGCCGCGTCGTCTTGAATGACGGGGCCGTGGCCTCCACCGTATACGTGTCCGGAGTAATGTTCGGGAACACGTAATCGCCCATCTCGTTGGTGACTACCGGGGCGGTCTTCGTTCCACGCGCCTCGCTAACCAGGACCACTCGTGCGCCGGGTACAACGGCTCCCGTTGAGTCCACGACCCGTCCTGTCACCGTGCCGGTCGTGATCTGCGCCAGCGTCAGCGAGGGCAGCAGAAAAAGCACCCCCACTACGGCGGCAATAATGCCGCGATTGCTTACCTTCATGTGTCCTCCGAAATTGGTCCCCCGTGATTGGGAACGCTATGCGATTAACGTTTAGCCGCCCAGTTCCGCAGTTTCATTCCCTGTTCTAGATCGCACCAGGATCTCCATCCCCGCTTCTTTGACCCGGGCAACCCCGTGCGACGCGGCAAACCAAACATTGGTACCACCAGTCTCTCGCGCGCTTGGACTGGACGCGGGGGACCATGGCGAGTAGTGAAGCATTCCCACCAACCGAATATGGCCCACCCACGGTCAGCAAAACCAAATTGTTCGGCTATCGATGTTATTTCAGTTCCCGTATCCTGTCAAGACGAAACGTTAATTTTTTTGTGAGCCAGGCCGCGAATTCCTACCAGGATGTATTAATGTTAACGCTAATCGAGACTCGATGACAGTGACTGACGCTTTCGAAGACACTTCCATGCACGAACCAAAGCGCCGTCAGAGGCTCCGCACTGTGGCAGCATCCGCTCGGGAGGGGGGTGCGGCTTCAAACAGGGAGCGGAAGCCTACTTCGAGCGACCGCGCCGGGATCTTGCAGCCGCGTCAGGCGGGGCAACTTCCGCGCCGTTGTCCGTGGCCACCTCGCGCGCGAGCTTCTCCTTGAGCAGTTCGCGCCGCGAGGGCGGCTGCTGCCCCTCGAGGAAATTGTGGTCGCTGTGGCAGGAGCGGCAGCGGACTTTCGCAGGCTTGCTCTCCAGCATCGAGACGACGAAATGGTTGGTGATGCGGTGGCACCGCACGCAGAAGTCATCAATTTCGTCGCCCAATCGAAGTGCCGCCACCGCCTGCTCCTTGACGCTTGCGCCGCTGCTGGCAGTATACCGGATTCTTCCCCCTCCCATGGAGTTATGATCGGATTGTGCGTGGCAAGCGACTACTGGCAGCCGGAGTATTTGGGATTATGTGTCTGGGAGCCGCCGGGGCCTACTGGGTTTGGCACAAGCGCTCCGTGCCCTCGGCGGCATCATCCACAGCGCGAACGCCTCCGTCGCCGCGCTCCGGTTCCTACGCCAGCTTTCCCGGCAAAGTAGAGGCGCTCCACACGGTGGCGATCCCCGTGCCTCTGGACGGACGCATTGAGTCCTTTCGCGCCGACGTCGGCCAGCAGGTCTACGAAGGCCAGGTTCTGGCCCAGATCCGCAGTAGCGGTCTGGAGGCTGAGCGGGACATGGCCCAGATGGAGCTGAACCGGCTCCGCAGCCGGCTGGGGACGCTGGAGAGCCGCGTGATCGAGCTGAATCTCAAGGCGGCCCAGGCTAAAGAAGAGGCCGCCCGGGCTCATGTAGAGATGGATGCGGCCCAGAAGGAGCTGCTGCGCCGGCAGTATCAGTTCAAGGAGGGCGCCATCCGGCGCCTGGATCTGGAGCAGGCGCAGCAGTTGTTCGAATCCGCTTCCACAAGGTTCGAGGGTCTGGACAAGCTGGCCAAGATCGCCGAGACGCGCGCGGCCGAGGCGCGGCGCGAACTGGACCTATTGCAGGCTGAGGTGACCGCCAAGACCAGGGCCTATGAGGAGACTGTCGAACACCTGAGCTCGGGCGAAGTGGTGGCTCCAGTCGACGGTGTGATCATCGCCCGCAAGGGACAAACTGGGCAGGACATCACCACGGACGTGGAGGATCTCTTCGTGATCGCCACGGACTTGGTGAACTTGCGTGTGGTGGTCGACGCTCCGCCGCCGGAGCTGGCCAAAGTCCGCCCCAGCCAGGAGGCGGTCATTCAGATCGCCGAGCTACCCGACGGCGTGCTGGGCAAAGTGAGCGAGGTGCAGGAGGGGCGGGCGGTGATAGAATTTACGAATCCCAACCCGGCTGTGGTGAAGCCGGGGATGACCGTACACGTTCTCATCAAGGTCGACGAAAAACTGTAGGAGAGTGGCGATGCAATTCCTGGACGGCAGTCTTTTAGAGCTCATTACCCAAACTTCCACCAACCTTCCACCAGACGTGCGCCAAGCCATGGGCATGGCGCTGCGGATGGAGATTCCCGGCACCCAGTCCTCTCAGGCGCTGCACATCATTGCCGGTAATATTGACATGGCGCACGAGGACGAGGCGCCGATCTGCCAGGACACCGGCATGCCGACCTTCATCGTGCACACGCCGGCGGGGTTCAACCAGTTGCCTCTCAAGGCCGCCATCCACCGGGCGGTGGCCGAGGCCACGCGCTTGGGAAAGCTGCGTCCCAATTCGGTGGACTCGCTGAGCGGCAAGAACAGCGGCAACAACCTCGGCGTGGAGACGCCCGTCATCCACTTCGAGCAGTGGGAGCAGGAGGAGATCGAAATCCGGCTGATTCTGAAAGGCGGCGGCTGCGAGAACATGAACAGCCAGTATTCGCTGCCCTGCGAACTCGACCATTTGGGACGCGCGGACCGGGATCTGGAGGGCGTGCGCAAGTGCATCCTCCACGGCGTCTGGAAGGCCCAGGGTTACGGCTGTGCGCCGGGCGCCGTGGGCGTCTGCATCGGCAGCGACCGGGCTCACGGCTACCACTTGGCCAAGATGCAATTGTTCCGTCCGCTGGATGACGTGAACCCAAATCCGGAACTCGCCGAGCTCGAGGCGCGCATTATGGAAGAGGCAAACCGCATGGGCGTCGGCGCGATGGGCTTCGGCGGCAAGGCATCGCTGATCGGCTGCAAGATCACCGCCGCCAACCGCCTGCCGGCCAGCTTTTTCGTGTCCATTGCTTACGATTGCTGGGCCTTCCGGCGCCTGGGCGTGCGGCTGGACGCCTCCAGCGGGGCTATCACGCAGTGGCTCTACCGGGATCCCGAGCGCCCGGCGGAGCGCATGGCGGCCAGCGCCGGCCTGCCACTCAGCGGGCGCGAAATCCGGCTGACCACGCCGCTGAGCGAGCAGGACGTGCGGGCGTTGAAAGTCGGCGACGTCGTACTGATCAACGGCGAGATCTTCACCGGCCGCGATCAGGTTCACTCCCACCTTATGAAGAACCCGCCGCCCGTCGACCTCAACGGCGCCGTACTGTACCACTGCGGTCCGGTGATGCTCAAGCAGGGGGACGAGTGGGTGACGAAGGCCGCCGGCCCGACCACGAGCGCGCGCGAGGAACCGTATGAACACCATGTGATCCGCACTTACGGCGTGCGCGCGGTCGTCGGCAAGGGTGGCATGGGGGCGCAAACTCTGGCGGCGATGAAGGACGCGGGCGCGGTCTACCTGCACGCCATCGGCGGAGCGGCTCAGGTGTACGCGCGCGCGGTGGAGAAGGTGCTGGGAGTGCACCTGCTGGAGTTCGGCGTACCAGAGGCGATGTGGCGGCTCAAGGTGAAGGACTTCCTGACCATCGTCACCATGGACGCCCACGGCAACAGCCTGCACGCCGAGGTGGAAGCCCAAACCGGCGAGGCGCTGGCTTTGCTAAAATGACGGAAGGCTGAGACCCGTGGCCAGGTAGCTCAGTTGGTAGAGCGCAGCCCTGAAAAGGCTGGCGTCGGCGGTTCGATTCCGTCCCTGGCCACCACATCGGACCGCCTTCAAATCCTCCTCACCACCTTCGGCCGGCGCAATGCTTCGCGCCTGTGTTCCCGAGGCGATTTCCGGCGCAACAGCGCCGGCGAGTCGCCCGTGTCATGATATACTGCGCGTTGCTTTAGCCGCACGCTGTGCCCGTATGCTCTGGTTCTATTTCTTCTTCCTCGTCTCGGGGTTTTGCAGCATCCTCTACGAAATCGTCTGGCTGCGGCTGGCGATGGCCCAGTTCAGCGTCTCCACCCCGTTCGTTTCCATCGTGCTTGCGGTCTTCATGCTGGGACTGGGCGCCGGCTCCTGGTTCGGCGGCCGCTGGGCGGAAAAAGCGGGGCAAACAACGGGCACCGCCGGATTGCGGTTGTACGCCCTCACCGAGCTGCTGATCGGAACTTCGGCGCTGCTGGTTCCGCTGGAGCTAGCTTTGGGCCGCGGGCTAGTGAGCCGGTTGGCCGGAAGCGCGCCGCTCGACGCGGGCGTCTACCACTTGGTGGCCGGACTCTGGATCGCGCTCGCTGTGGGACCCTGGTGCGCGTGCATGGGCGCAACATTTCCGTTCGCCATGCTGGCCATCCGGCAGCGGTTTCCCGAAAAGTCAGAAAGATCCTTCAGCTATCTCTACCTGGCGAACATCAGCGGCGCGGTGCTCGGGACGCTGGTTCCGCTGTTTCTCGTTGAAGCCGCAGGTTTCCGGGCCACGCTGCGGTTCGGGTTGATGGGCAACCTCTCGGTGGCGCTATGCGCCTTATGGCTGGCGCGGCGCGGCGAAGTCCAACCTGTTTCCGCCCCGGCACCGGCGGAACCGGCGGTCCCCGCAGCCCAACCCGAGCGCCGGTGGATGCTCAGCTTGGTCTTCGCTACAGGATTGACGACGATGGGCGCCGAAGTGGTCTGGGTCCGTCTTTACACCCCCTACCTGGGAACCGTAGTCTACGCCTTTGCCGCCATTCTGGGGACGTATTTGCTCGCCACCTATCTCGGCTCCGGCCTGTACCGATGGCGCATGGCGAATGCGGGCGAACTCAGCGGGCTGTGGATGGCCGCGATCGGTCTGACTGTGCTGTTGCCATTGCTGGCTTGCGATCCTCACTGGCACTGGGCGAAAGCCGTGCGGGTGGCGCTGGGCATTGTGCCGTTTTCAATGGCTGCCGGATATTTGACCCCGATGCTGCTGGACGCTTTTTCCCGCGGAGACCCGAAGAGAGCAGGCGTGGGCTATGCGGTGAACATCGCCGGGTGCGTCGCCGGTCCCCTTGTCGCGGGCTTCCTGCTGTTGCCGCTGGCAGGAGAGCGCATGGCGCTGCTTTCTTTTGCGCTCCCTTGGTTGGGTCTGGGGCTGATCTGGAAGACGCAAGGCGTCCGAGGCGGCGTGGTCCCTGCGCGGTGGGCCGCCGCGGCCACCGTCGCGGCGGCGCTGGTCCTGTTGGCAGCCGCCCGCAGCTACGAGCAGCAATACCAGCCGCGCAAGGTCCTGCGCGATCACACAGCAACGGTCGTGGCCGCAGGCGCTACGCGGCAGGACAAGCGGCTAATCCTCAACGGCGTCACCACCACCAATCTGACCCCGATCACCAAGTTCATGGCGCACCTGCCGCTGGCCTTCCTGCCGTACCAACCGCAAAAAGCGCTCGTCATCTGCTTCGGCATGGGCACGACCCACCGCTCCGTGCTTTCCTGGGGAATCCAATCGACCGCGGTGGAGCTCACCCCGAGTGTTCCCGCCATGTTCTCCTGGTTTCACGCGGATGCCGGCCAGCTTACTGCTTCCCCGCTTTCCCGCATCGTCATCGACGACGGGCGCGCCTATCTGGAGCGCGCCAGAGAGCGCTTCGATGTGATCATCCTTGATCCCCCACCGCCGGTCGAGGCCGCCGCTTCGAGCCTGCTCTACTCCAAGGAGTTCTATGCGGCGGCAAAGCAGAGGCTCAAGCCCGGCGGCATCCTTCAGCAATGGCTCCCGGAGGGGGATCAGGCAATTTACGCGGCCGTGGCCAAGGCGCTCGATGAATCTTTCCCGCACGCGCGGGTGTTCCAGTCCGTCGAGGGTTGGGGACATCACTTTCTGGCCAGCGAGACCGCGATCCCCCTTCAATCCGCAGCAGCGCTGGCGGCTCGAATGCCGGAGCGGGCGGCTGCGGATCTCACCGAATGGGGGCCTCATGCCGCGCCGGAGGAGCAACTAGCCGCGGTGTTGCGTCAGGAGCTTTCCTTGGAAGAGTTGGTGGCTTTATCTCCGCGCACGCCGGCGCTCACCGACGACCGCCCCATCAACGAGTATTATCTGCTGCGCCGCTGGCGTTGGTGAGCTCCGCCCGTGCGCCGGTCAGATGCCGAGAAAAACCGGCGCAATGTGTCTCTCGAACAGGTTCTGCGTCACGTTTCTGGCGACCGGCTCCCGGTAGCGTTCCAGCGCCTCCAGGTAGCGGTCCCCCATGAGGGCGGCGATCTTGTAACCGACGTGCAACAACTGCCGCAGGTGGGGGTTATAGCCGGGATTGGCCGGATCGTGACGGAGCGCGGAGGCGAACTCCGGGCCGGACCAGCCCTGAACTTCCTGGGGCGAAGGCAAGCGTCCCGGGTCGATATCGATCACGGCCGCGTAGGGAGCGCAAAGCTCCTCACGATGGTCATATGCGCCGCAGTAGATCTCTTTGGCGATCGCCAAACCCTCTCCGCCCGCTTCCGCAAGGCCGATCAGCTCCTCCAGCCAGGTGGTGCCCGCCGTCTTCAAATGCACGCCCGCGCCGGAATCACGCAATACGCGCCGAATGGCGGGGTAGATGGAAAACTTATCGCTGCCGGAATGCACGCTCAGCTTAAGGCTGTCCGGGAGCCCGTAGCGACTCACCGCGTAGCTCAGCACGGCCACCCCATTGCGGAACTCGCGTTCGAACTGAGCCACGTCGCCTTCGTAATCCACGCCCTTGTTGAAACGCCCGGTAAACTTTGGCGCAATCGTCTGCACCGGGACTCGCTCGTCCGCCAAAGCCGCCAGGATGACCAACAACTGAGCGGGCGTCTGCGGCTCGCTGGTTTCATCCATGGACACTTCGGTAACGAACGGGCGGCCCTGACGAAGTTGGACAATCCGGCGGTAGACCTGCGCAGCCTGACGAACGGCGGCCAGGAATATGCGGGCCGTCTCAAGCACTTGCTCCCGGCTCAAAGAAGGAACCACTGCCTCAGATTCCGTCGCGGCGCAACGGAAAAGCTCCGGATGCGCATCGCAAAAGGCTTGCGCCTCCGAGTCCGCCACAGGCTTGCCGATGGCGTCGGCGACGTCGATCGTGAAGAAGTCGCAGAATTCCGCGAACGGTTCCACAGTTTCGAGGTTGATATGGTCGGCGTCGACGAAGTAGGGCTCGCGCCAGTCCAGTTCGCGCACAGCGGCGTCGGCGGCGGCGCGGACGCTGGAAGGCGCCGAGCCGACGATCTTATGCTCCCGGTTGGACTTGTTCCAGACCGGAATGACGGTGACGCCGCGTTCGGCGGCCATCCGGCAAGCAGTCAACTGCGCCGCGGCTTCGCGCCCGAAGCGGTCCCCGACGCCGATGGAGAATTTCGGCAGGGAGGCAAGAGCGTCTGAAGGCATCGTTTGCCTATCCGAGTGCATAGTTCGATTTTAGCGATGGTAGAGCGCCGAACTGTAGGGCGGGGCTCTGCCGTTTGGGAGTCGGGATCCGTCTCTCTGCGCCGAGCGGCCGCCAAC
>JAIMAR010000119.1 GCA_023511855.1 Bryobacteraceae bacterium | reverse complement strand
GCCTCATCGGTGGCCGACATGGCCTCCAGATAGGCCGAAAGTGGGACTTTGGCGTCTACGGCGAGCGTGCGGCCCCCGGGCAGCTTCACGATCATGTCGGGACGAATGCGGCCCTGATCTCCTTCTCTCGTCTCCTGCTCGACGAAGTCACAATATTGGACCATGCCCGCCAGCTCCGCGACCCGGCGCAGCGTGATCTCGCCCCAGCGGCCCCGCACTTGAGGCGAGCGGAGCGCGTTGGCCAGCGTGGCGGTCTCGCGGGCCAGACTCTGCAACTGCTCGCGCAGCACCTCGTAGCTGCTCTGCCGCGCCTTGTCCAGCTCGCGCACCTGAGCTTCGAGCTTGTCGAGCGCCGCCGCCAGAGGCTGCACCACGCCTTCGAGGGCCGTGTGGCGCTGGGCCAGATCCCCGGCGATCTGCGCCCGCACGGTCTCCAAGGTGGTCTTGGCGGCATCCAAGAATGCGCTCTGGTTGGAGCGCAGCGCGGCGTCGGCCAGTGCCTGAAAGGTCTCGTTGATCTTGGCCACCGCAGCGTCAGCCGAGGCAATCCTGGCTTCCGCTACGGCTTTGCCGGTCTCCACCTCCGCCAGCTTGGCGCGCGTCCACAGGGCCAGGATCAGGCCGCCCAGAAACAGCCCCATCAGCAACGCCGCCGCCATGGCGATCACAAAAAGAGTCGTGTTCTCCATACCCGCTTCCCTCGTGCCGCCGCAGGCGGCGCTGTCACAGTGTAGCGGTTCCGCGCGCCGGGTGCCACGTCCCGCCGGATAGTCCAGCGGCGCAACGTGTTACGATCACTGGTTTAGAGGTGATTATGGCTAAATTATCCATCCGCGATCTGGACCTGAAGGGAAAGCGGGTATTCATCCGCGTCGACTTCAACGTGCCGCTCGCCCCCGGCGGGCAGGAGATTACCAGCGACAAGCGCATCCGCGCCTCGCTGCCCACTATTCAATACGCGCTCGAGCAAGGCGCGGCCGTGATTCTGGCCAGCCATCTGGGCCGCCCCAAGGGCAAGCCCAATCCGGAAATGAGCCTGAAGCCGGTGGCCAAGCGCCTCGAGGAGCTGCTGGGCCGCCCGGTGAAGATGGCGCCCGATTGCGTGGGTCCGGAGGTCGAGGCGATGAAACCTGCCCCCGGTGAGATACTGCTCTTGGAAAACCTGCGCTTCCACGCCGAGGAGGAGAAGAACGATCCCGAATTCGCCAAGAAGCTGGCCTCGCTGTGCGACGTCTATGTCAACGACGCCTTCGGCACGGCGCACCGCGCCCACGCCTCCACGGTCGGCATGATCCAGTTTGTTCCGCAGGCGGCGGCGGGATTGCTCATGGCCAAGGAGCTCGAGTACCTGGGCAAGGCCATCACCAATCCGGAACGGCCCTGCGTGGCGATTCTGGGCGGGGCGAAGGTCTCCGACAAGATCGAAGTGATTCAGAACCTGCTCAAGGTGGTGGACCGCCTGTTGATCGGCGGAGCGATGGCCTACACCTTCCTGAAAGCCATCGGCAAGCCGGTGGGCAACTCGCTGGTGGAAGACGATAAGCTGGAGCTGGCTCGGCAGTTGCTCTCCTCGGCAGGCGACAAGCTGATGCTGCCGGTCGATCACATTGTGGCGCCCGAACTGCGCGAAGGAATCGAAGGCCAGGCCGTCAAGGTGATCGCCGAAGGGCTGATGGGGCTGGACATCGGACCGCGCACCATCGAAGCCTACAAGGCGGAGATCGCCAAGGCCAAAACCATCATCTGGAACGGGCCGATGGGCGTGTTCGAAAAGCCGCCCTTCGACCGCGGCACGGTGGAGCTGGCCAAGGCGGTGGCCGAATCGGGCGCGACCTCAATCGTGGGCGGAGGCGACTCCGAGAAGGCCATCAAATCGGCCGGCGTCGCCGACAAGATCACGCACATTTCGACCGGCGGCGGCGCATCGCTCGAGTTCCTCTCGGGCATTGAGCTGCCGGGCGTGGCGGCTCTGACCGACAAGGCTTGACCGATGGCGGAACCTCAGGTAGCCACGCTCGCGGGAGGCTGTTTCTGGTGCCTGGAGGCTGTGTTCTGGGACGTCGAGGGAGTGCTTTCGGTTGTTTCGGGTTATGCGGGCGGCCACACAGCCGCCCCCACCTACGAGCAAGTCTGCACCGGCCAGACCGGCCACGCTGAGGCCGTCCAGATCCGCTTCGACCCGGAGGTGATCAGCTACCGGGAGCTGCTGGAGATCTTCTTCTCCATCCATGACCCGACCACGCTGAACCGCCAGGGCGAAGACGTCGGCACGCAGTACCGCTCGGCGATCTTCTACCATACGCCGGATCAGGAGAGCACCGCCCGAGCGGTCATTTTCGAGCTGTTCGACCGGCGCGTCTACGACGATCCGATCGTCACCGAGGTGGTCCCGGCGGGCCCCTTCTATCCCGCCGAGGATTACCATCAGCGCTACTTCGAGCGGAACCCAAATCAACCCTATTGCGCGGCGGTGGTCTCCCCGAAGGTCCGGAAGTTCCGGGAGAAGTTCGCCCACAAACTCAAACGCCGCCAGAGCTGAGCCTTGCAACTGCCGCCTGAGATTGTCCAATTCATCGAGGACCGGGCGGAACGGATTCCCTCCGGCGAGCTGCGCCAGGCATGCGCAGCGCTTTCGGCGCACTACCGCGGGCGGGGTTCAACGGCCGGGTTGCGGTTGAGGCCGGAGGCCGCGGCGGCAGCGTATCTGCTGATGCGTTTCCCGGCGACGTACGCAGCGGCGCACGCGGCGCTGGCGGAACTAAAGGTGCGGCTGGGCGGCGTGGAGCCGGCTAGCAGCCTGGATTTGGGCGCGGGGCCGGGGGCCGCGTCGCTGGCAGCCCTTGCGGTCTTCCCTCAACTCACGCAGTGCACCCTCATCGAGCGCCTGGAGACGATGCGCGAGGCCGCCCGCGAGCTTTTGACCGGCGCACGGTTCCTCGCCGGCGACCTGAATTCATGGGACAACTATCCCGAACAAGATTTGGTGATCGCCGCCTATGCCCTTGGAGAGTTGCCGGAGCGGTCCCGGCAAGCGGTGCTGATCCGCGCCTGGCGGGCGGCGCGAGTGGCGCTGGTGGTGATCGAACCGGGCAGTCCGGCGGGCTTTTCCGTGGTCCGGCAGGCCCGCGAGTGGCTGCTCGAAGCCGGCGCCCACCTGGCGGCCCCCTGTCCGGCCGAAGGGGCGTGTCCGATGCCCGCGGGCGACTGGTGCCACTTCGCGGCGCGGCTGGAGCGGACTTCGCTGCTGCGGCGGATGAAAGCGGCCATGCTCAGTTACGAGGACGAGAAGTTCTCCTATGTCGCCGCTTGCCGCCGGGATGTACCGCGCGCGCCGGCACGCATTGTAAGAAGGCCGGAACATGCCCCTGGCCTGGTACAGCTTGTGTTATGCGACGGCGCTTGCATCCGGCGTGAGCTGGTAACCCGGCGAGCCTCTCTTTATAAGCCCGCTCGCAAGAGCGCCTGGGGCGACTCTTGGCCGCCCGAATACAAGCCAAGCGGAAGTCTCCGGACCTGAAAGATCTCAGAAACCTTGTAAACTCTTACGGTGACGCAGGACAGTATTGACGCCGGGGGGAAGAGCTATATATTTGCCTTGTACCGGACAGCTGGCATGGGAACCAAGATCGATGGGGTCACGCTGTGGCATCTGGAGAAGGGAGCGACTTTGTCCTATGGGTATCCTGCGAAGGAAACTGTGGCTTGTGGCCACCTGCATGGTGTGCCTCGGCGTCCTTACGGGAGGACTTCTGCCAGCCCAACAATGCATCGTTTGTATCGTTGGGTCCTATTGCTGTGGGGTTTGGAATGGGTCTTACTGTTGGTTTGATGAGTGGTCCGACTGCGGACTCGGCTACGGTTGTTATGGGGAGAGGTGTTCCCTCGGGACATGCGGTGGAGAGTGGGAGAACTGGGTCTTCGATTGTGTCGGCAAGTACCACTGCCTTTGGCTTCATCAAAATCAAATCCACTCGAAAATGCTACGACTGGGGTAGCTGCCTTTAGCGGCAGCACCACTGCTTCGAAGTGAAAGGAGACGGCATGTACAGGCGAAGCGTTCAAACTGCGGTGATCTTGGCGGCGTTTGCCATCTCGACCGCCGTGACTTACTTGATCCTGTACCCTGGCGTCCTGGGCGCGGGACAAATTCCGGCTAGCATCCCACCCGGACCTGAGAAGGCGGTGGCCTTCACCGCCGTACAAGAGCTGCGGTACTTCCGCAGGGACGGCTCTCAGGAGGGTCCCCTGAGCATTCGGGTTCAGGCGTTTCGCGGCAACGGGGATTATGCGCTCACCGTTTCCAGGAACGGCGATCCAAACCCGACCAGGACGGTCGTGCTCGCCGAGTCCAAGGTCGAATACGTGATCGACCCCGCCGCCCGAGCTTTCTTGAGAGGCGCCGCCCGCACCAAACCTAACTTGCGGGAAGGCTGCGCGCACAATCCTTGCCAACGGTTGGACACTCCGGTTCTCGGCTACGAGGTCGTCCGGATCGTTACTCCCCTGCCTGGAGGCATGGGGCAGACGGAAATCCTGGCGGCGCCCGCCCTGAACTACTTCCCCTTGCGCACGATATCCAAGACGGCACAGGGGGAAATCATGAGCAGTGAGGAGACCATTTCGGTTCAAGTGGGCGAGCCGAATCCTGCGCTCTTTGCCTTGCCGCCCCAGGACTTTGTCGAGAGCAAGGACCGAAAGAAGTTTGTAGAAGACGCAGCGCGGCTTCACGGCTTCGGACCCATGTAAGCTTTTCGGGAGCCTCTTCTATTTCAGCCGGCTGGCGGCGGAGATGGCCATTCTGCCAGCTTGGCGGCGCGCGTTCACTTCCGCTGGAAGCGCTGGGCAAACGCACGCACGCCCTGGCGCCTGCCGGCCTCACTGCGGCTGCCCCATTGCCTCCCCCTCCGTGAGTTGGGAAACTGGTCTTGGGAAGTTCAACGCAGTACGCCCTGAATCCGCCATTGTGAACGGGAGGACCAACATCATGAAGCGGCAAAGAACCATCTGGATCATCGCCGCCGTGCTGGCGGCCGCCAACGGACTTCTGTTTGCCGCGGCCGAAAACCACCGGGAGTCGCTGCGGGGCTTGAGCGCCGTCACAGTGCGGGTGGAGCGGCTGAGCGAGGAAGCCCGAGCAGGCGGGTTGAGCGAGCAGGCGCTGCGCGCCGAGGTGGAGCAGCGTCTGAAGGCGGCTGGCTTGAAAGTGCTGACGCCGTCGGAGGCGGCTCAGACGCCGGGCCGTCCGGTGCTCTATGTGCGCGTCAACGCGCGGTTGCCCTATGGCTCGGATAGCTACGCGGTGAACGTCACCCTGGCGCTGCTGCAAGACGTCACGGCGGCGCGCGACCCCGCTCTGACGATCCGCTAGGCAAAGACTTGGGATGCCGGCTATCTGCGGACTTGGCCCCGCCAGAGCCTGCCCCAGGTGATGAACACGGTGCGGGATCTGACCGACGAGTTCGTGGGGGATTGGAAACTGGCCAACTCCGGCCGGTAGCGCAAGCCGCCAATCCGCGGCGTTTTGTCTGCGCCCGCTTTCGCACACCTTCAACTCACGCCTTGCTTTCCTGCTGGGTTCCGCGAAACAATGGACCCGCAGAGCAATCCCTTTATCGCAATCAACGGGAGCCGATCCTTATGACGAAAACTACAATAAGCTGGATCACCGCAACCCTGCTCGGGGGCGCGCTGCTCTTGCCCCTGCTTATGGGCGCCGGCGCCGAACGGACGATCACCGTAGCGGAACTGCGCGACAAGATCGCCGGAGGCTGGGCGGGTCAGATGATCGGCGTCAGCTACGGCGCGCCCACCGAGTTCCGCGCTCAAGGACGGCTGCTCGAAGACAAGGAGATTCCAGCCTGGAGCCCGGAGCGGATCAGCAACGCCCTCAATCAGGATGACCTCTACGTGGATATGACCTTCGCCAAGGTCTTGGACGACAAGGGACTGGACGCCACTGCCGAAGACTTCGGGGCGATGTTCCGGGAAGCCCGCTACGGGCTCTGGCACGCCAACCTCGCCGCGCGGCGTAATTTGAAGCGGGGCGTCCCGGCCAAACTCTCCGGCACGCCGCAGTATAACGCCCACGCCAACGACATCGACTTCCAAATCGAGGCGGACTTCATAGGCATGATGACCCCCGGTCTCCCGCTGGCCGCGACGGATATCGCCTGGCGGGTGGGACGAGTCATGAACTACGGCGACGGCATCTATGGCGGGATCTTCGTCTCGTGCATGTATGCTACGGCGTTTTTTGAAAGCGATCCGCGTAAGATCGTAGAAGCCGGTTTGGCGTGTTTGCCGGCCAAAAGCCCTTACGCGCAGATCATCAGCGACGTCCTGAAGTGGCACAAAGAACAACCCGGCGACTGGATCGCGGTTTGGAACCGGGTGCAGCAAAAGTGGGATCAGCGCGACCCTTGCCCCAGCGGCGCTCTCCGGCAGTTCAACATCGACGCCAAGCTGAACGGCGCCTATATCGCACTGGGGTTGCTGTACGGGGGCGGCGACATGGGAAAGACGCTCAATATCAGCACCCGCTGCGGCCAGGACAGCGACTGCAATCCCTCGAGCGCGGCTGGGATCCTGGGCGTGGTCATGGGATACAGCAAAATACCGGACCTCTGGAAATCGGGTATCCCGGCCATCGCCGATAAGAAGTTTGCTTATACGGATTATGCCTTCAACAGCATTGTGGACAGCAACCAAAAACGCGCGCTGGCCATGATCATGCGCCACGGAGGGCACCTCGACGGGGAAAAAATCCGGGTCAAGACCCAAGCTCCCCGGCCCACGCGCCTCGAGGTGTGGGACGACTACGGCTCCCCCGCCGAGCGCATTCCCGTCACCGACGGCCGCTGGAAGTGGAGCGAGGGCTGGAACACCGCCGCCCCCGAAGACCGCCGCAAAGCGCCCGCGCCCCGCTGGAGCGCCCAGAAAGGCGCCGAGGCCAGCGTCACTTTCCAGGGGACGGGCGTCATCCTGGTGGGGCCCTATCTGGCCAATGGAGGAACCGCGGACATTTATCTCAACGGGAAACTTCAAAGGACCGTGGACGTCTGTTCCGATGAGAAGAGCAACAAAGGGACCGAATCCATTTGGCACGCTTTCAAGCTGCCCAACCGGCAGCACACTTTGCGCATTGTCGTAAGAGGCGAACCCTACGGCAACTCCACTAGCGCGGACGTCGGTATCGAAGACCTGGTGGTGTTTCGCTAGCAACGATAGCCGGGCGGCCCCGCTCGCGGTCAGCTCGTCGCTCAGGCGCACGGTAACATGGCCAGACGATTCGCCGTCTTGTTGTTGATACCGGTTTTGGTGGAATCTTGTAGCAGTGTGTGACCGCACAAAGGAGCCATGCAAATGAATGCCGCTTTCTTGTTCCCGATCCTCCTGTGTTGCGTGGTTGGAATCCTAACCGCGCAAACCGCGCCCCAGCCGGCCGCGCCGGCCGTCCCCACGGATGCCTTCCAGCAACCGCCCGCCGCGCCGTCCGCCAAAATGCCCAAGCCGCCCGGCCAGAGGACTCCAATCCCTCCGCCGCCGGTCTACAACTGTGAACCGGTTAACCCCAATGCCACGCCGGAGGCCCGGGCGCTTCTCAAAAAACTCTGTTCGCTTTCCGGCAAGGTCACTCTCACCGGCCAGCACAATTTCCCAAACCACCTCTCCAAGCACAGCGAGCGCATCGCGCAGACCGCCGGCAAGTACCCGGCCATCTGGGGTTCGGACTTCGGTTTCACCGGAGGCAGCGATAAGGACTCGATCGAAGGAAGACCCGGGATGATCGAAGAGGCGATCCGGCAGCACGCCGCCGGCTCAATCATCACCCTGATGTGGCACGCCGTGCGCCCCACCGAAGATGAGCCGGTGCAGCCGGGCGCGGGCTGGCGCGGCAGCGTGCAGGCGGATCTTACCGAAGACCAATGGGCCGCGCTCACCACTCCCGGCACTGAGCTCAACAAGCGATGGCTGGCCCAGATCGACGTCGTGGCGGGCTATCTCAAAAAGCTCAAGGAAGCCAACATCCCTGTCTTGTGGCGCCCCTATCACGAGAACAATGGGGACTGGTTCTGGTGGGGCTTCCGCCAGGGCCCGAACGGGTTTGCCGCTCTGTGGCGCCTGATGTATGACCGCTTCGTAAACTACCACCGGCTGGACAACCTGATCTGGGTCTGGAACGCCAACGCGCCGAATGGCCGCAACGCCCTGGCTTATCACCGCTTCTATCCCGGGGACCGATACGTGGACATTTTGGCCACCGACGTGTACGGCGCTTTCGATCAGAAGCACTACGAGGATCTCGTCGAGCTGGCCAATGGCCGCGTAATCGCCTTAGGTGAGGTGGGCGCCCCGCCGTCACCCGAGATCTTGGAGGCTCAGCCCAAGTGGGTCTGGTTCATGGGCTGGAGCGACATCATGGATTCTCCACGGAATGCCGAGGCAGTGAAGCGGGTCTTCAACGACCCGCGCACGCGCTCCCGCGGCGAGCCGCTGCCCGAGTGAGACACGGCCTGAGGGCGAGGCGTCGCGGCGGGCCGGCGAGGCTCACCGGAGGCGGATCCAACCCCGAGGGCCGCCTTCAAGATTCACGGCCAGGATCCCGGCCCGGTCCGCCGATTCGGTGAACCGCTTGCCGGATTCCATCTCGATGAGGTATTCGGTCTCCGGTTTGAGGCCGACGACAAAAACGATATCGGCAGGCGGCTGGATCTTGCCCGGCGGCTGACCTCGGGCCACATAAACGGCGGCCCCACCGAGCTGGATCGGTTTGGAAACTGGTTGCGCCGTGACGATCTTCAGTCCATCCGGGTCGAAAACCTGAAGCTCTCCCCCCAGATAGCCGAGCCAGGTGGCGTCCTGGTTCCAGCTTGAGCGGGCGAACAACGCGCCCAGCGGGCGGCTGTGGAAGTACAGCGGGGCGTGGTGGTAGCTGAGTCCCGGCCGGTAGGGGTTGGCCCACAGGAACTCGTAGACCGCGCCGCGCGGATCGCGCATCAAATAGTGGTCCTGCATCAGAAAGCCCTGGAGAAACTGCGACTGGTCGCTGCCGCCGCCGTAGGAGACCAAGCAAAGCCCGGCGGCGCGCGCCGCCAGGGCCTGTTCTGGGTCAGGCTTACCCGCGCCTTTGGAAGCCGGCAGAAACACGTCCCCGCGAGGCCCAGGATAAGGAGCGGGATAGTAGGCCAGCAGCAGGGCCAGCGGCAAGTCTTGAAACAGGTCCGGGTCCGACTGCCGCAAGTCGATCTTCAAGTTGTCCTGCACGGCGTGCAGCATTTCGCAGGCGGCGAACAACTCGCTCCGGTTGCCGGATGCGAAGGATGTGCGCAGGGCTGGGACGGCGGCGTTCTCCCACCACTGGCCGAGGATGGCCTGCAAGTGACTCGACGCGAGATTAGGCCGCTTCTCGGCCAGCGCGATGGCCGCCAGCAGGCGGCCGCGCACGGCCGGCATCGAGCGGTCCTGTTCGGCCGTCTCTAGCTCCCGCTCCAACACCGAGGCCAGCTCCTGGATCTGCGCCTCCTGAAGCAGGTCGTGGCACCAGTCCAGCACCAGCGCTTTCTGCCGTAGGTCCGGCGGCGCCTGCTGCGCCCAGCGCACGGCTTCCAGGCAGGGCGCGGATTGGCCTGTGACGCGTGCGTATAGGGCTTTCGCCAGCCCCGGCTCCGGCAACTCCGCAGCGCCGTTCACCACCGATTCGAACTGGAGCCAGCGCATCGACTGGCGGTCCCGCTCCTTCTGCAAAAGCGCCAACTTCCGCGGCGGGAGCAGCAGGCGGGGATGCGGCTCGTAGATCCTGTACTCCTGAGCCGGACTCCGGGCGCAGAGCAGAATCAGCCAAATAGCCAGCAATGATCCTATCCAAGAGAACCTGGGCATCTGGTCCGATTGTGTCACAGTGACACAGCCGGTGCAGGAAACGACCCAGTACGTGGCTGCCGGATTACTCCTAGATAATTGATAACAAATGACTTAACTGCGTTCGGAAACTGGCGCGTCACTTGCTAGATTGAGGGTGAATTGATGGAGTAGCTCTTTGAACCTGCCCTCTGCTGCAACTGGCAGACAGGCAAGACGGGTGGCCAGAATAAAATGGTGCTCGCGGGAATCGGTGCATCGGTTTTATTCCGCCCGCCGGGTCTTCTGCGGGTTGCAACAGAGGGACTTTTTTTGGCAATCATACCGGCATCTTAAGCCGCACCCCGGGATTGCCGGTTTCAGCGTCGATCTGGCGTTCGTGGCGGAGGAAATCAGGACGCGGGCCTCCCCAGGGATGGAGATCAAGCGGGTGAGAAGTTTTCCAGATGCGCTGACGCCCAATCCCAGCCCAGCAGGGCGAGCCGCACCGGGAGCGGGAATTCCAATCCTCCGTAGTTCTTCCGGTGCGGTTTTCTCTTATCAGTTCCTTTGGGGAACGTTGCGGATCAAGCTCAAGTCCCCGCTTTTGGCTGCCCACAGCACCGGCGCCATGTAGTCGTCAACCATCTCCGCCGTCAAGGGTACCGGCATGTTCTCCAGCTTCATTCTGAGCTGAGGGTCTTTGGCGGCGCTCAGCGCCCGCTGGATGTGGGCATCCGTAAACCCTGGCGTTTCCCCCAGCGTGGGCGGCACCCCGCAGGAGCGGATGAAGTCCATCAGGGCCTGCGCCACGGCTTCGGCCAGGGGACGGCCCTCCAGTCTCAATAGTTCGGCGCCGGCCCGGCCGCTGCCGACCAACAGCTCAGCCAGCATCCGCAGGGGCTTTTGAATCGCCGGGGCGAAAAAGACCGTGTAGTATGGATTCATCAGGCCGCAGGCCCGGCCGTGGCTGAGAATATCCACCAGGCTGAAGCTGGTCAAGTGGGCGCCGCTGGTGCCGCCCATCATGATGGCGTATCCCCCCAGATCTGTCGCCAGTCCCAGCGCCTCCCGGGCTTCCAGGTCGGAAGGGCGAGCCAAAGCCTTAGGCAGGTAATCCAGCACGAGCCCGATGCCCTCTCGGGCCACCTCCTCGACGCGCTCGTAGTTGTCGCGCCCAACCGCGTTATAGAGTACCTCAAGGCAGTGTGAGATGCCGTCCAGCCCGCCATCCACCGTCAGGAACGCCGGCGCGGTGGCGGTGACGGAGTAGTCAAACAGCGCCCGGGGAGGGATGACGGCGTCATCCACGATAAGCTTTTTCTGCCCGGCCAACAGATCAGTGATGTTCGAGTACTTGGTCAAGTGCGCGCTCGAAGAAGCTGCGGTCTGGATCGCCAGATGCGGCGTGAGCGTCCGGCCGGTGGGCGCCAGCGCCTTGGAGACCAACCCCGTGCCGAAATAGCCGTCCAGGTCTCCGCCGAGATTCCACAGCACAAGGGCGGCTTTGACCGCATCGATCGTGCTGCCTCCGCCAAAGCTGACGACAACCTCGGGCCGCATCTCCGCCAGCGCCGCCGCGATCCGGAACACATCCTCACGGGGAGCATTAGGAGCAGCACCGCTGAGCTCACCGAGGACGTCGACCTGGTGCTGCTTCAGCGAGCTTCGGATCGTCTCCCCATGAGCGCCGAGCGCAACCGAAGAGTCGCAGATGAGAGCGGCGGTGCGGCCAAGCTGGGCTGCCAGTTCTCCAGCGCGGCCGAGAACGCCGAGCCCATGGATATAACGGTCTCCTTTGAACTCATAAATCAAACGTCTGGCGTGGTCGAAACGGCTCATCTGACAGGCGCCTCCCTATATCCCTAGAAGGCAAGCGTACCAGAGCGAGGCTCTTCGTTGGGATTGGGCAAATAGAGGGTCTTGCAGCGTTCGCAACGGTAGATCTCGGCGTCTTTGCCGTACTTCTGGCGGATCTCCTCGCCAAAGAAATACCATCGTTTCAGGTGCCCGGCGCAGATCTTCCCCTTGCCGTCCTTTTCGTTGCAGGCACGCTGGCGCAAAACTCTCTGCTTGACCTTGGTGCCGTCGCTCAGCGTATCGACTAGGTTTGGATCCGCCGCGGGGAGTTCCGCCGCGCTAGGCACTGTTTCCGCCATGGGAGTTCAGAACACAGAGTATAGCAAGGCGCCGGCCCGCAGTGGAGCACGCAGTCTTGCGTGCCACACCGGCAGTCCTGCCGATGGGCGGCTTCCGACCTTTCCCTCCCCTACGATGGAGCAGGCATCCCATGTGGGGCAGGACTCCGGGCCTGCGGCCGGCATTCCTGCCGGATTCGGCGCCCTTCACCTGCCGCTCTTTTTGGTCCCCGGCTGTCCCCGCTCACGACTTATCTTGTGGCAAGTTCTTTCCCCGCAGGGGCCGGCCCGCGCCCCCACCCCGCGGCCGCCGCTACCG
>JAIMAR010000118.1 GCA_023511855.1 Bryobacteraceae bacterium | reverse complement strand
GGCTCGACATGGAACGGTTGCCGTGCTTGGCCACCCGCACGCCCGCCCCCGCGGCGATGAAAGCCGCCAGCGTCGAAAGGTTGAATGTCCCAGCCGAGTCGCCTCCCGTCCCGCAGGTGTCGAGCAGCGGTTCGCCCGGGGCGCCCGCATCCACGCGCTCGGCTTTTTCCCGCATGGCCCGCGCCATGCCGGCGAGCTCCTGCACCGTCTCCCCTTTCATGCGCAGCGCAACCAGAAACGCGGCGATCTGCGCGGAGGTGGCGCGTCCCTCCAGCAGGCACAGCATCGCCTCCTGGGCTTGCTGGGCCGTGAGGGATTCGCCGCGGACCAGAACTTCGAGGAACTCGAAAAACTCCATGCTATAGTGTCTAATTCTAGCGGTTCGCCGCGCAATTCTGCCCTGAATTCTATAGGCCGATTGCGGCTCTCCGCCTGAGAGGTGCACTCATGAAGATTCATGAATACCAGGCCAAGGCCATCCTGGCCGGCTATGGGGTTCCCGTGCCTAGAGGCGAGGTCGTCTACACCCCCGAGGACGCCGAGGCTGCCGCCCGCAAGTTCGACAACGGCGTGGTCGTGAAGGCCCAAATCCACGCCGGGGGGCGGGGCAAAGGCGGCGGAGTCAAACTCGCCAAAGACGCTCAGGAAGCCTTCGCGGTCGCCAAGAAGATGCTGGGCATGAAGCTGGTCACGCACCAGACCGGACCCGAAGGCCGCACCGTTCACCGCGTCCTGCTCGAGGAAGCGCTCCCCATCGAGCGCGAAATGTACCTCGGCATCGTGCTCGACCGCGCCCGCGGCAAGCCTGTCTTCATGGCCTGCGCTGAGGGCGGCGTGGACATTGAAGAAGTGGCCGCCCGCCGCCCGGAGTCCATTCTCAAAGAACCCATCGAGCCGGGCTTGGGCCTGGCCCCGTTTCAGGCCCGCAAGCTCGCCTTCGGGATGGACATCCCCGCCGCTTCGGTGGGCGCCGCCGTTAAGGCCATGATCGCTTTGGCCAAGGCCTACGAGGGCGTGGACGCCTCGCTGGCCGAGATTAATCCCTTTATCCTCACCACCGACGGCCGCGTGTTTGCCCTCGACGCCAAGATCAATCTCGACGACAACGCGCTTTACCGCCACAAGGACCTACTGGAGCTGCGCGACCTCAACGAAGAGGACCCGCTCGAGGTCGACGCCTCGCGTTTCGGGCTCAACTACATCAAGCTCGACGGCAACGTCGGCTGCATGGTCAACGGCGCCGGCCTGGCCATGGCCACCATGGACATCATTCAGTACGCCGGGGGGCGGCCCGCCAATTTCCTGGACGTCGGCGGCGGCGCCAGCGCCGAGCAGATCCAGAACGCCTTCCGCATCCTCATCTCCGACAAGAACGTCAAGGCGGTCCTGATCAATATTTTTGGCGGCATTCTACGGTGCGATGTGCTGGCCACCGGCGTCGTAACCGCCGCGCGCGAGCTCCAGATCTCGGTCCCCATCGTGGTGCGCATGGAGGGAACCAACGTGGAGGAAGGACGGCGCATTCTGCGCGAGTCCGGTTTGAATTTCACCGTCGCCGACGGCATGAAGGACGCCGCCGAGAAGGTCGTGAGGCTGGCCCAATGAGCATCCTGATCGACGAAACCACCCGCGTGATCGTGCAGGGCTTCACCGGACGGGAAGCCACCTTCCACTCCGAGCAGTGCCTCGCCTACGGCACCAAGATCGTGGGCGGCGTGGTCCCCGGCAAGGGCGGGGCCACTCATCTGAACCTGCCCGTCTTTAACACGGTTCAGGAGGCGGTCTCCGCCACCGGCGCCAACGCCTCCGTCATCTTCGTGCCTCCCGCCTTCGCCGCTGACGCCATCATGGAGGCCGCCGACGCCGGCCTTGCGCTCGTGGTCGCCATCACCGAGGGCATCCCGGCGCTGGACATGGTGAAGGTCTGGCAGTTCCTTAAGGAGAGGCCGACGCGCCTGATCGGGCCCAATTGCCCTGGCATCATCTCCCCCGGCAAGTGCAAGATCGGTATCATGCCCGGTCACATCCACAAGCCGGGCCACGTAGGTGTGGTTTCGCGCAGCGGCACGCTGACCTATGAGGCTGTGGATCAGTTGACGCGCCTCGGCATCGGCCAGTCCACCTGCATCGGCATCGGCGGAGACCCTATCATCGGAACCAACTTCATCGACGCCATTCGCTTGTTCAACGAGGACCCTGACACGGCCGCCATCGTCATGATCGGCGAAATCGGCGGTACTGCCGAAGAGGACGCCGCGGCCTTCGTCCGGGACAACGTCCGCAAGCCCGTCATCGGCTTCGTCGCCGGCCAGACCGCGCCTCCCGGCCGCCGCATGGGTCACGCCGGGGCGATCATCTCCGGCGGCTCCGGCAAGGCCGAAGACAAGATCCGCGCCATGCGCGAGGCCGGCATCACCGTGTGCCTCAGCCCGGCCGAAATCGGCGAGCGCGTCCAAGAAAAGTTATGACCCAACGCACTCTTTCCATCATTAAGCCCGATGCGGTGGCCGCGGGCCACGCCGGCGAGATCCTGGCCATGATCGAGAGGGCCGGCTTCCGCGTGCTCGGCTGCCGCATGCTGCGCCTGCGCAAGGAGCAGGCGCGCCAGTTCTACGCGGTCCACAAGGACAAGCCCTTCTACGAAAGCCTGGTGGAGTTCATGACCGAAGGACCGGTGATCGTGCTCGCCTTGGAGCGCGAGGACGCGATCTCCCGCTTGCGCGAGGTCATGGGCGCAACCAATCCGGCCAACGCAGCCGATGGCACGATCCGCAAGCGGTTCGGATCCAACATCGAGCGCAACGCCGTGCACGGCTCCGACGCACCAGAAACGGCCCGCGCTGAGCTGGCCTTCTTCTTCTGCGAAGCGGACTTGGTTTAAACTTCGCCTATGGGATCTTCACCGGAGCTTCGGTGAGGAACACCAACACCGTCTCCGAAGGGATGAACACCCGCTGGCCCTTCATGAAGACCTGAGAGCCTGCACCCGCGGCCGCGCCCGCTCCGGCGCCGATCGCCGCGCCCCTGCCGCCTCCGGCGATGGCCCCGATGATCGCGCCGACGGCCGCCGTGCCCGCGGCGACCTTGGCGGTCCGCTCGCCGCGCGAGCCGCTGGCCTGCGTCACCGAGGAGGTGCGGATGTTCACCGGTTTTCCATCGACCGTCACGGACACCAGCTCCACGGTCAGCTCGGCGCGCCCGGTCAACTTCCCGGACTCCTTCTCCGCCGCCAGCCGCACCACTGCGTCCGCTCCGACCGGCGCGATCACCTCCGAGCCGGCTTGCAACGGCTCGGCCAGGCTGGCCCGGAAGGTGTCGCCTTCGCGGGCTTTCTCGGAATCGATCGAGTCGATCAGCCGCACCACCACTTCGGACCCCTTGGGCAACTCGCGTCCCGAGCTTTTCAGGACGATTTGCGCCAGCACCCGTTCGCTCAAGCCCGCCTGTTTGAGCTGGACGATGTTGCCGGCGTCGGTGGCGATCCGAACGGGCTGGGCATTCAAGATGTCCAGCAAAAAGTTCTCCGAGAAGCCGGCTTTGACCAGTTCCATCATTCCGCTGGTTGTCAGCGGCTCCGAAGGCGGCGCTTTACGCACCGCCGCCAGGATCACCCGCTCGCTGACGCCGTTCGTCTTGAGCTCCGCCAGCCGCCGGGCGTCCGTTTGTAAGCCGGACGGCTGTTGCTGGATCAGGGTCAGGATGAAGTCTTCGCTCAGTCCTGCTTTGCTCAGCTTCACCAGATCCTCATTGGTCAGCGCCGCCTGCCCCCAGGCCAGCCCCGCAAAGCACAGAGCCGCCACCACAGTCACCCCGAGTATCGACTGCTTCGGTTTGGTCATCACGCCTGCCCTCCCTAACCATTATGTACCCAACGCGATTGCTACAATAAGGTTGGGGCTGCTGGACGGGCAGTCGCTGGGGATGGGGTCAAGGCCCCGTCCCTGGAGGAAAGTCCGGTCTCCACAGGGCAGCGTGCCGGCTAACGGCCGGGGGGCCCGGCTCAAAGCCGGGTTCACGGAAAGTGCCACAGAAAACATACCGCCCCGCCCCAAGCGGGGTAAGGGTGAAAAGGTGCGGTAAGAGCGCACCGCGGCCGGAGCAATCCGGCCGGCAGGGTAAACCCCACGAGGAGCAAGACCAAATAGGAGAGGAGGAGTGGCCCGCTCCGTCCGACTCTCGGGTAGGTCGCTAGAGCCGGGCAGCAATGCTCGGCCCAGAGGAATGACTGCCGCCCGCAAGGGTACAGAAACCGGCTTACAGTCCAGCAAGCCCTTCTGTAGAAAAAAGCAACACACGCGCGGCCAGTGAGGATTTCTTCTGCGACATCAAAAAGTTACAATTTTCACGCACGCAGTCTTTTGCAACACTCTGGTTGTGGGATTTGCCCCACATGGGTGGGAATTCCCCCACTGCCGTCTTCCCCATCGTTTTCCCCCACACGCCGATTTGACTTAACTCATTTGAAATTCAACAGCATTCCCTTTAGGATCGCGGGGTCCGGTTTGGGCGTTCTCCTGCTGTAAGAACTTGCCATCTCGCTGTTGGAGGGCGGGGATGGAGGTCTGGGTTGGGTGTGCCAGACCGCGATAGGCGATATCATTGTGAGGAGCATCGAAATGCGCACTGCTCAATGGAGGAAGAAGTGGTTTCCGGGCCTCGCCGTGGCCGGGATCCTGCTGTTCGCTTCGCTGTATTTGGTGAGCGCGGAGCCAGAGGAAGTTTTCACTCCCCACGACAAGGCCTTTTACGCCGATTCCGACCTGGTGGCGTTTGTCCGGCCGGGTCTGGTCGTCAAGATCGTCTCAGCCAGCGTCGATCCAGACCGGACTGTGAAGGTACGGTTCACAATCACGGACCCAAAGGGCTTGCCTCTCGACCGGGAGGGGGTCTACACCCCAGGAACGGTCTCAACCAGTTTCATTCTGGCCTACATCCCGAAAGGTCAGACCCAGTACGTGGCCTACACCACGCGCACCCAGGTGAGCCCCATCACCGGCGCCAGCGCGGTGCAGGCAGGCACGGATAGCGGGGGAACCTACACCAAGAACGCGGATGGCGATTACACCTACACGTTCCGCACCAAGCTTCCTGCCAACTACGATCCGACCGCCACGCACACGATCGGCCTGTATGCCAACCGGAACCTGTCGGAGTTCGACCTGGGCATCAACTTGGCCGACACGACCTATAGCTGGGTCCCGGACGGCTCGCCGGTGACGGTCACCCGCGACGTCATCAAGACGGTGACGTGCAATAAGTGCCACCAGGATCTGCGGGCCCATGGGACCACAGGCCGCAAGAGCATGGAAGTTTGCGTCCTGTGCCATACCCCGCAGACGGTGGATCCCGACACCGGCAATTCGGTGGACATGGTGGAGATGACTCACAAGATCCACATGGGGGCGCAGTTGCCGAGCGTGCAGGCGGGCACCCCATACAGAATTATCGGTTTCGGCCAATCCGTCGCTGATTATTCTGAGGTGGTCTTCCCGGCCGACATCCGCCGCTGCACTTTCTGCCATGAGCAAAACACCGGCGCGGCTCAGAAAGACGCTTACTTCAAGCCCACCCGGCAGGCCTGCGGATCTTGCCACGACAACGTCAACTTCGCCACCGGGGAAAACCACGCCGATCTGCCCCAGATCTCCGACAACCAGTGCAAGTTCTGCCACATGCCCGAAGGCGAGCTGGAGTTCGACACCTCCATCATCGGCGCGCACACGATTCCGATCTTTTCTAAAGAGCTGCCGGGGACGGTCTTTGAGATCTTGAGCGCCAGCGTGGAAGGCCCGGGCAAGAGCCCCAGGGTTCAGTTCCGGATCAAGGACAAAGCGGGCAACGTCATCCTGCCGTCCCAGATGAACAGCCTCTCGCTTGTCCTGGCCGGACCCACCGACGACTACGGCAGTTACGTTTCGGAGGACCCGCGCGCCACGGCCACAGTCGGCTCCGATGGGGTCGCCACCTACACGTTCCGCGCCACCATTCCGGCGAACGCGAAGGGCAGCTACGCGGTGGGCATCCAGGGCTACCGCAACATTACGCTGCTGCCCGGCACCGTCAAGCAGCAAGTGGTGCGGGACGCGGGCATCAACAAGGTCGTCTACTTTTCGGTCGACGGCTCAGCCGTGAAGCCTCGCCGAACGGTAGCCACGACCGAGAAGTGCAACCAGTGCCATGGATTCTTGACCTTGCACGGCAACAATCGGAACACCGTGGAGATGTGCGTGCTGTGCCATAATCCAAACACCACCGATCAGGGGCGTCGGCCCGCCGACAAGATGCCTCCGGAGAGCGTGGATATGCGGATGATGATTCACCGTATCCATACCGGCCACGAGTTGGGCTTCGAGTACATCATCTACGGCTTCGGCAACGTGCCGCACAACTACAGTCACGTGGGCTACCCCGGCTTCCGGCAGCGCTGCGACGGCTGCCATGTCAACAACTCCTACCGTCTCCCGCTGCCCGCGGGCTTGATCAAAGAGGTCCAGGATCCGCGAGGCTGGCTGAACCCGGTCGGGCCCGCGTCGGCCGCGTGCTTGAGCTGCCACAGCGGCATCGAGGCGGCATCGCATGCCCTGATCAATACGTCGAGGCTGGGCGAAAGCTGCTCGGTCTGCCACGGCCCAACTTCCGCGTACGCGGTCGATAAGGTCCATGCTCAATAGCCAATTCCTTTCCGAGAGAGGCCCCCGAGGAGGGGGCCTCTCCTTGTTTCTCTTGTGCGCGCTAACCGCCGCGGTCTTAGCGGCTGCTCAACCGCAGCAACCCGCGGTGCAGAAGGCCACCCGGGTAGGCTCATCCACCTGCCAAGCCTGCCATGACGATATCCACACGGCTTTCCAGAAGAACGCTCACGCCGCCGTCGATAAGGATAAGCGCCGCGGATGGGAAGGGAACGCTTGCGAATCCTGCCACGGTCCCGGCAGCATCCACGCCGAGTCCGGTGACAAAAAAGACATCCTAAACCCGGCGCGGCAGGCCCCGGCGCAAGCCGACAAGATGTGCCTGAGTTGCCATTTGAATCAGCCCACCCACGCCGGGCGTATCCAGGGCGGACACGCTCGGAGCCAGGTGAGTTGCGTCTCTTGCCACCCGGTGCACAAGGCGGAAGGTTCGCAGCTGCTGCTCAGCAAGGCGGCCGACATCAACCGGCAATGCGCCAGTTGCCATCCGCAGGTTTGGGCCCAGTTCCAGAGGCCTTACAAGCACCGCCTGCCGGAAGGCGCCATGTCCTGTGTGGACTGCCACAACCCGCACGGGAGCTTCCTGCCCAAGTCGGTCCGCACGGTGGCTGCCAATGAGCCGGGCTGCCTCAATTGCCACGGCAACTTGCGCGGGCCCTTCACCTACGAGCACTCCCCGGTCCGGCTGGAAGGCTGCACGGCCTGCCACCAGCCGCATGGTTCGGCCAACCCCAGAATGCTAACCCGGCACGAGGTTCGCTTCGTATGCCTGGAGTGCCACTTCAACCGGCCGGCGGCAACGCCGGAGGCGGCGGCGCCTACGCTAGGCGGCGTCCCGCCCGCGCTGCACGACTTGAGGAATCCACGCTACAACAACTGCACCATATGCCACGTGAAGATCCACGGATCCAACGTAGACAGGGCCTTGATGCGATGAGACGGTTATCCCTTCTTGTTCTGTTGTGCGCGCCTCTGGCGGCGCAGGATGCCTCCGCGCCGCAGTCAAAGCCTGACGCGGGGACTGTCCCGGCCGCCGCCCAGAACCTGACCGGCACGGTCGACTTTGGCGCTCGCTGGTCCAGCGACTTGCGGGGCAACTCCGACGTGTACCGGACCGTGGTCAACTTAGGCGAGGGCGTCAAGCTCTTCAACGCCGACCTGACGCTGCGCGACCCATCTCGCCGCATCTTCGACAAGATCACCGCCCGCGGCGATAGCTGGGGTGGGGAGCCGTACACCACGCTCCGTGTGGACGCTTCCCGCGAGAATACCTACCGCTTTACCACCGACTACCGGAATATTGCGTATTTTAACGCCATCCCCTCGTTCGCTAACCCAGCCCTTGGGCGCGGCGTGCTCGACAGCCAGCGCACTTTTAACCTGCGCCGCCGCATGATCGACACGCGTCTCGACCTGTTCCCCAACCGCCGAATCAGCCCGTATTTCGGCTTCTCGCGCGATTGGGGGGCGGGCAACGGCGTGACGGTCTTCACCGCCGACCTCAATGAGTATGCCGTCGCCAACTACCTCGACGACAAGACCGATACATACCGCGGCGGGATTCGCTTCGAGGAGAAGTATTTCCATTTGACCCTGGAGCAGGGCGGTTCGGTGTTCCGCGACTACCAGCGGCTATTGCACGAGAGCGCCCACTACGGCAATCTGGGAACCACCTTCCTGGGACGAAGGCTTTCGCTGAGCGGGCTCGACCAGAGCTATTGGGTGACGGGCGACAACCTGTTCTCCAAAGCCGTAGTTACGTCGCGGCCGATTTCCCAGTTGGATCTATACGGTCAGGTTCTCTACAGCCGGCCTCGCCGGGACACGACCTATCGTCAGATCAGCACGGGCAACTTCTTTTCTCTGGAGGAGTTCCTGTTTTTCGGCGCGCAGCAGCGCGTCTTGCTGTCCCAGGCGCGCATGCCCCATACCTCGGGCAGCTTCGCGGCTGAATTCCGCCCGCTGCGCCGCCTGCGGGTCTTCGAGTCGGTCATGACGGACCGGTTTCATATCCCGAACGGGGTCACCAAAGATGAGGACTTCCTGCGGTTGTCCATGACGACGCCCATCATCGCGGGAGGCGACGAGCCGCCTGTGGTCGCGCCGTTCCTATTCACTTACAACCGGCAGGAGGCCAATGTAATGCTGGATGCCGCCTCCTGGCTCACGCTGCGCGGCGGACACCGCTACGTTTGGGGCAATATGAGCGGCCGGGCGCCGGCTCTGAGCCAGACCGGGCTGCTCGAATCCGGAGAAATGCGCATGCATGCCGGGCTGGCGGGCCTTACGCTACGCTTCGCCCAAAAGCTGAATTTGGGCGCCGACTTTGAGGCCGCCTCCGCCGACCGCAATTACTTCCGCACGAGCTTGCAGGACTACCAGAAGCTTTCCGCCCGGGCGCGCTACCAGGTGCTCGCTTCCTTGAACGTGGGCGCCAACTTTTCCCTGCTGAACAACCTGAATCCTTCCGTGCAGAACCGCTACGAGTTCCGCAACCGGGACTACAGCCTGACGCTGGTCTGGGCCCCACAAGGAGGCAAATGGATCAGCTTGGCCGGCGATTACAGCTATTCGACGCTGCGTTCCAACATCAACTATCTGATTCCGCAGCAGTTGACATTGGCTCAGTCGCTGTACCGCGAGACCGCCCGGACCGCCAGCGCCTTTCTGGACCTGCGGTTCCCCGAGCTCATGAAGGCGAACCCGAGGATTAGCTTGGGCGGATCCCTGTTCTCCAGCACCGGAAGCCGCCCCACGCAGTATTATCAACCGGTGGCGAAAGCCTATTTCCCGGTGCTGCCACGGACTCAGTGGATGTTCGAGTGGCGCTGGTATAACCTGGGCGAGCGCTACTACCAATACGAGGGTTTCCGCACCCACCACTTCATGACCGGTCTTCGCTTGGGGCTGTAGCCCGCTCTGGAGTTGTGGCCGCCTCCGATCTCCAGTACAGTCAAAGTGTAGGCGGCCTCATGACGACCAGCGAAGCCCTGCGCCGAACGCCGCTTTTAGCCGACCTTTCCCCCGGGCAGATCGATGCCCTGGCCGAACGCACCCTTCAGCGGCGCTACAGGCCCGGAGAAGTCCTTTTTTATGAGGGGGATCCGTGCCACGGCCTGTTTGTTCTGGCCGAAGGCAGTGTGAAAATCTTCAAGACTTCTCCCTCCGGACGCGAGATCATGCTCGCGGTCGAGTCGGCGCCGTCAAGCGTTGCTGAGGTTCCACTGTTCGATGGGGGCCCGTACCCCGCCACGGTCTGCGCCATTGGGGAGGTATCGGCTTGCCTGATTAGCAAACAGGATTTCCGCCGTGTCTGTCTGGCCCAGCCCGAGGTCGCGTTGAAGATCCTCGCGGTGATGGGGCAGAGACTGCGACAGCTTGTCTCTGTGGTGGAATCCGTGAGCTTCGGCAGCGTGCGCCAACGGTTGGCCACAACCTTGTTGGATTTTGCACGGCAAGCGGCCGGGAATTCCTTCACTATGCCCGTGACCCATCAAGAGCTGGCCTCGCGGTTGGGAACTGTCCGCGAGGTTGTGTCCAGAAACTTAAGCCGGTTCCAGGCCGAGGGCCTCATCCAAATCGAAAAGAGGACCGTGACCCTGCTCGATCCCGCCGGTCTGGAACGTGAGGCCGAGACCGAATACTGATGGAAAACGCACATAGGTGTTGATTTTTCCATCGCTCCATCGCATCTTTTCTAATCAGAAAGTTACCTCTGATATGCCCTCGTTGGCGTGATTCCACCGTTGTAGTTTGCAACAGCGGCTTGTCTGAGCTTCGGCGGCCGTTCTTGGGCATCCTTGTAAGTAACTGATTAATATGGAGATAAACTTTCTCCTGCGGTTCTCTTCCTCCCCTGTTGTGGCCACCCGCGTGCCCTTTCATCGGCGGAGGTAATTGACCATGACCGTTCTACTGGTTTTATTCACGTTTGGGGCCTTCATCCTGATGGACTGGATCCTGAGCCGGAAGAAGATCGCCGCCGCGGAGCAGCAGCCGGAAGCCGCGGAGGCGTTGCAGTGGAACCCCGACTATGTGGAAGGCTTTCTGGTCCCGGACCGTTTCCAATACCATCCCGGCCATAGCTGGGTGTTGAAAGAGCGCAAGAAGGTGGCGCGCGTGGGAGTGGACGAGTTTGCCGCGGCGTTGTTGGGCCACATTGAGAAGATCGAACTGCCCAAGCCGGGCACCTGGCTGCGGCAAGGGCAGAAGGCCTTTAGTTTCTACCGCAACGGGGAGAAGACCGAAGTCCTTTCGCCGACCGAAGGCGAAGTGGTGGAGGTCAACGAGGAGGTTCTGAAGGATCCGTCCGTGTTGCGCAAGGATCCGTACGGATCGGGCTGGCTTCTGATGGTGCATGTGCCGGACGAGGAGACCGTGAGCCGCAACCTGGTTCCAGTCAGCATGATCCGAAGCTGGATGCGCGATGCCGTGGAGCGCCTCTACGCGCTTCAGCCGCAACTGGCGGGCGCCGTGGCGGCCGATGGGGGAAGACCGACCGGCGATTTGCTGGCGGGGATCCCCAACGCTTCCTGGAAAGACCTGACGGCCGACTTCTTCCTCAGCAAGTGACAGGCGAGGGCTTGGCCTGCGAATTGCTACGCTGATTGTGTAGGATTTCAGCAATTCGGGTCTGATTTTGCGAGGAAGGAGGCTCGATGGCCTCGAAGGCAATCCTGTTCGACGGCACCCTGTGCATCGGGTGCCGTTCTTGTGAGTCTGCCTGCGCGGAGAAGTGGGGTCTGCCGTACGATGAGAAGGTCGCTGCCGAGGAGCGGCTCAGCGAGCACAAGCTGACCACGGTGGTGACCCGCGGGGAACGCTACGCCCGCCGCCTCTGCATGCACTGCGTGGAGCCGACGTGCGCTTCGGTCTGCCCGGTGGGCGCTTTCCGAAAAACCGATTTGGGGCCGGTGATTTACGAGGAGTGGCGATGCATGGGCTGCCGCTACTGCATGTTGGCCTGCCCGTTCCACGTACCGGCGTACGAGTGGAGCAAGACCCTACCCAAAGTGCGCAAGTGCGACATGTGCTATGAGCGGCAGCTTGCCGGCAAGGTGACTGCCTGCACGGAAGCCTGCCCCACTGGGGCCACGGCGACGGGTGACCGCGAGGCCATGCTGGCGGAGGCTCGCAAGCGCTTGGCGGAGAACCCTGCGCAGTACGATGGGAGGATTTACGGGGTCGGGGAGGTCGGCGGTACCTCGGTCTTCTTGCTGAGCGCAGTTCCTCTAACCCAGTTTGGCTACCGCTCGGACCTGCCGGTCGAGGCCCTGCCGGTTCTGACTCGCCGCGCACTGGCGTTTGTGCCGGACGTGGTCGGCGTAGGAGGCGTTCTGCTGGGAGGCATCTACTGGATCACACACCGCCGTGAAGCGGTAGCGGCTGCGGAAGGGATGAACAACCCGCCCAGGAGGAAAAAATATGAGTAAGAGCTTCTCCGTGCCCAAGTTCACCTTCTGGCGGGCCGTATTCGTGACGGTGATGGCTTTAGGCGCTTACGCCGCCTATCTGCGCTTTTTCCACGGCCTGGGGGCAGCCACCCATTTGAGTGACGATTCTCCGTGGGGTTTGTGGATCGGCTTTGACGTGCTGTGCGGGGTCGGTTTGGCGGCCGGAGGCTTCACGCTGGCTGCGGCGGTCCACATCTTCAA
>JAIMAR010000012.1 GCA_023511855.1 Bryobacteraceae bacterium | reverse complement strand
GCACCCGCAGCATCATGATCACGTCGGCGCCGCTGATCGCTTCTCCGATGTTGTGCGTCAGGGCGACGCCCGGATCGATTCGGGCCATCTCGGGCGGCAGCAGCGGCGCGGGACCGCACAGCACGATATCCACCCCAAACTTGGACAGGAGATAAATGTTGGAACGCGCCACGCGGCTGTGGACGATGTCGCCAATGATCGCCACGCGTAGCCCCTCGAGCGAGGGCCGGTGGTCCAGGATCGTGCGCGCATCCAGAAGCGCCTGCGTCGGATGTTCGTGCGTGCCGTCGCCGGCGTTGATGATCGGCGTGGGCAGATGCCGGGCCAGGAAGTGCGGCGCGCCGCTGGCCGAGTGGCGCATCACGATGGCGTCCGGACGCATGGCGGCCAAGGTGTTCAGCGTGTCGACCAGGGACTCGCCCTTGGAAACGCTGGATCCCGCCGCGGTGATCGAGATGGCGTCCGCGCCCAATCGCTTGGCGGCGATTTCGAAACTCGTGCGGGTCCGCGTGGAGGCCTCATAAAAGAGGTTCACGATCATCTTGCCCTTCAGCAGGTCCAGCCGCTTGAAGGTGTGGTTCTCCAGGGGTTGAAAGTCCTTGGCCCGGGATAAAATCGCCTCAATCTCCTCGCGGGAGAGTTCTTCAATTCCTAGCAATCCTGCCGGCATGGTTCACCCGTCACTTCGTTCCACCAGGAGGACCTTTTCCGTCTGGTCGATCTCTTGGAGCTTGACTTCGACAATCTCTTTCCGGCTAGTAGGGACCTTGCGGCCGACGTAGCGCGCTTCGATGGGGAGTTCTCGGTGGCCGCGGTCGATGAGCACCAACAGTTGAACACGGCAGGGCCGCCCGTTGCGGAACAGCGCATCCATAGCGGCGCGCACCGTGCGACCGGTATAAAGGACATCGTCCACCAGAATAATGTCCCGTCCCGCCACTGGAAAAGGGATCCGGCTCTCATTCAGGATAGGCGCATCCGAAACCGTGGTCAAATCGTCCCGGTAGAGGCGGATATCCAGGGCGCCCACAGGGACGGCGGCCTTCTCAATCGATTCAATCTTGGCCGCCAAACGCTGGGCCAATGGCACCCCGCGGCGGTGGATGCCGATCAACGCCAGCTTGCTGAGGTCGGCCGTCTTTTCCAGGATTTCGTGGGCGAGGCGCACCAGCGTGCGGTCGATCTCCGAGGCGCTCATCAGCTGGGCTTTGACGTGGGTGGAGGGCATAGAGGAATGGTTTTTCAAACGGTCAGGTTAGCATAAACCATGAGGTTCGCTCGCCGCCCGGGGGCCGGGGCGGGGAATCAAGCCGCATTGGTTCCCAAACTGCCGTGGCGCCTGCCGCTTCGGCCGCCTTTTGGGAGAATGGTAGTCGGCCGGACGACGGCCACAGGAGAAAACGTGCTAAAACATTATGAAGCCGTTTTGTTTGATTTTGACGGGGTGTTGGCCGACAGCGAGCCGCTCCACTGCGCCGCCTGGGCCGATGTCTTAAAACCCCTTGGAATTTCATTGGATTGGGAGTCATATCGAAGGTACTGCATTGGAATTCCGGACCGCCAGGCGGCCGCCTATTTCTGCCATTTGCGCCACCCGCCGGCCGGTTTCGACGCCGTCTGGGCTCTATACCCGGCCAAAAGCCGCCGCTTCGTCGAGCTGATTTCCAGCCAGCCGGCCATCAGCCCAGCCACCATCGATCTGCTCAGCCGCCTCAACGGCTACCAGCTCGGCGTGGTCACGGCCACCGAACGAGCCTTCGTGGAGCCGGCGCTCGTCGCGTCGGGCATCCGCGACCGCTTTGCCATAGTGATCGGCGCGGAGGATGTCCCGAGAACCAAGCCCGCGCCGGATCCGTACCGGCTGGCGCTGGAGCGGCTCGGCGTCCGCCGGGCCTTGGCAGTCGAAGACTCCGACACCGGTGAGCAGAGCGCTCGGGCGGCCGGGCTGGACGTGGTGCGGGTCGAAAGCCCAGAGGATACGCCTCGAGCAGTGCTCGCATGTCTGGACCAGTCGACAGCCATCTAGAACTTCCGATAAGACATATTATGTCAACTTTCTGATTCGGCCGAGCGTCCTGCCGTGCCAACCGAGAGGTCCAGCCTCGGCGACGCTCCCCCCTGCCAGTCCCTTAGCCGTTCGACCCTGCTGTAAACTGGTTGGCGTTATGCGCACCAAACCGGTTGCCATCTTAATTGCCGCCGCAATGACCCTGCCCTGTTCCGTTCCTTCCCGCGGGCAGATGCCTGGCTCTGGGCGGACCTACAACGTCCGTGACTTCGGCGCCTCCGGCAAACGCGAGGACAAGGCGACTCGAGCGATCCAAGCGGCCATCGACGCTTGCAGCGCCGCAGGCGGCGGCATGGTCTACGTCCCGCCGGGTGACTACACGACCGGAGCGATTCAACTCAAAGACAACGTGAACCTTTACCTGGAGGCAGGATCGACGCTTCTTCTGAGCCAGGATAAAGCGGACTTCGGTAACCGGAGAGCCATGATTTTTTCGGAAGGCGCCAAAAACATCGCCGTCACCGGACGCGGCAAGCTGGACGGGCTGGCGCAATACGTGTGGGCGGATGTGCGGGCGACGGATCCGGAGATCGTCGAGGAGATGGAAATCGCCCGTCAGGCCGGCGTCGAGATGAAGCGTTACTACCGCACCGGGATGCAAACCTACATGTTCATCCTGAACGACTCGGTGGACGTGCGGCTGGAGGGCATCACGGTCGTGAATTCCCCGCTCTGGAACGTCCGTCTCAACAACTGTGATCGGGTGTTCATCCGGGGCGTCTACATCTACTCCGATCTCGAAAAGGGCGTCAACGCCGACGGGATCGACGTGGTCTCCTCCCGCAACGTGTTGATCTCCGACAGCGTGATCGTCACAGCCGACGACGCCATCGTGTTAAAGACGATCGCCCGCAACGGGCGTGTGGAGCCCGTCGAAAACGTTGTGGTGACCAACTGCGTGCTCTCCTCCTCTTCGACGCCGCTGATGATCGGCACCGAAACGGAAGCCGACATCCGCCATGTGGTCTTCAGCAACTCGGTCATTCGGAATTCCAACAAAGGATTCGGGATCAACGTGCAGGACGGCGCGGTGGTCAGCGACGTCATTTTTGCGAATCTGACGGTGGAATTGAACCGGCGGCACTGGAACTGGTGGGGCAGCGCCGAAGTATTCAAATTCGTCCTGAAGAAGCGCCGCCCGGATTCCAAGCTGGGCGCGATCCGGGACATCGTCGTCGACAACGTGATTGCGCATGCCCGCGGAACCAGCACCATCACAGGACATCCGGACAGGCCGCTGGAGAACATCCGCATTTCCAATCTCCAGATCTTCATGCGCCCGGAGGACGCCGTGGACAAGCGAGCCACGGACGCCATCCGCGTGGAGCGCGTCCAGGGACTTCAGTTGCGGGACGTGCGGGTGCAGTGGGAGACCGACAACCCCGAACCCAAGTGGGCCAGCGCGGCTGTTTTTCGGAACGTAAGGGACCTCGTCGTAGATGGATTCCGAGGCCGCCAAGGCCTAGTGGGCAGCCCGTTTCCGGCGCTGCTGCTTGAGAACGTTGCCGACGCCCTCATCCGCGAATCGAAAGCGGACCCGGGATGCGGAACATTCCTGCGGATTGCGGGAAGCGGCAGTGAGAACATCCTCCTCCGCAACAATGACCTGGAGCAGGCCCGCTCCGCGGTGGCGTTTGAGAGCGAGACGCTGAGAAGAGCCGTTCGCAAGAGCACCGCTGGCGAGTATTGAGCAGAGTTCCTGGTCTTCCCTGCCCCAAAAAGGCCCGGGCCGGCGCCCGCCCCATCCAGGCGCGGAACGCCGGCCCAGCGTCTACAAACTACGCGGTCAGAAAGAGTACTTCAGCGCGAATTGCAGCTCGCGCATGCGGGTCGCCGTGCCCCGGATCAAGCCGAAGTTCGGCCCGGGGGTGGTGGCGCTGGTGCTGCCCCAATCGGAGTTGGGGCTGCCGAGCGCGGGATGGTTCGGGAAGTTGAAGGCCTCAAAGCGGAACTGAAGCTCATGGCCCTCGATGATCCGGAAGTTCTTGTGGGTGGAAAAGTCCCACGAGAACGTCGTCGGTCCCATCAGGCGGTTGCGGCTGATGTTGCCGAACTCATAGAGGGGCGCCGGAGCCATGGAGGTCTTGTCAAACCAGCCGTTGGCGTTGCGCTGACCCTTGGGCAGGTATGGATTCTTGCCCAGCGAGCTGAGGCGCACTTCACCATACTTATTGGTTCTCGAAGAGTTGAAGCCTGGCGCGGTCATCAGCAGCGGCCGTCCGGATTGCAGCGTGATGATCGAGCCGATTTGCCAGCCGCCGAGGATGCCGTCGACAACGCCGCCCATATTCATCCACTTGCGGCCCTTGCCGAACGGCAGCTCCCACAGCAGCGAGGTGACCCAGCGGTGCGGCGTGTTGTAAGCCGAGAATCCGCGCTCGCAAATCAGGCAGTAGTTGTCCTGCGGGAAGATGTCGGCAGCCGTGCCCCGGATGGCGCTGACGTCATCAAGGGCTTTCGACCAGGTGTAGCTGGTCAAATAGGTCAGGCCGCCCGACATGCGGCGCGAAATCTTCATGCCGAGTCCGTTGTAATTGCCCCGCCCTTCCGAGTGGACGGTCTGAATCACTCCGAACTCGGGGAACGGCACGCGGCTCTGCGTGGTGCCCGGTCCAGGAAGCGGTGCGTTGGGATCCACCAAACCTTGCAGGTTGCGGTGCAGCGACCCGCTGTAGCCGATCTCAAAGACCGTGTCCTTGTCCAACTCACGCTGGATGTTGAACAAGAACATCATCGAGTACGAGTCACGCACGTTGTACTTCACCGACCACAGGAACGGCGCCGGTGGAAGGATCCAAGGCTTGGCTGCCGCCGTGAGGAAGTTGTCGTAGCGGATATCCCAGATGTCGGGGTTGCCGTTGCGGGAGACGCGCCCGCTGAAACCGCGGTTTAGATCGAAACGGGAATTGCCGGACTCCATCGAATAGAACACGCCGAAGCCGGTGCGGAAGGTCCACCGCGGAGTGGGGCTGTAAGCAATGCCGAGCCTCGGTGCAAAATTATTGGCGTCGGTCTGAATCAGGCGGTCGCCCAGCCGCCCGTCCCGGGCCACCGGAACGTTGGGATAGCGGAAGTCCTTCCCTTCGTAGAACTCGCCCTTGCCCGTCCGGACCAGCACCGGGTGCTTGCTCATATCTTGCACATTGGACGCCTTGATGATGTACGGCACATGTACGCTGACCATGTTTTGCGAACGGTCCTTCCAGGGCTGAACCAGCTCGTAGCGGAGGCCCATATTGATGGTCAGCTTGGGAGTCACCTTCCAGGTGTCGTCGATGAAGGCCGCGACGCTGGTGGCGCGGAACTGGGCAAACGCCAGTGCAATCGTGGATTCGGCCTTGGACAACGCGCCGACCAGCAGGTCAGCCGTCGAATCGCCGCCCGACTTCGTTGTGGGGTTGCTGGAGTACTGCCCGTTGAACTCGAACGATCCCCGGGCGAACTCATTGCCCTTCTGGTTGTAACGGTCGCGCCGGATCTCGCCGCCCATGCGCAGCGAATGCTTGCCGCGGATCAGGCTGAAGGTGTCGGCGGCCTGGAAAATCGCGTCGTTGATGGCGAACGGCCCGCTGGAGTCGTCGCCGAAGCCGCTGACGCCAACCAGCGAGGTGATGCGCGGAATGCCCCAGCTCAGCGGATCGGGAACGGTCAAGCCGGGGATGTTGAGCTCCTTGACGACATCGCGCTTGTTGGCCAGCTCGCGCGCGATGGCGTTGAAGAAGTCATTCACGCCAAAGCGGAACTCGTTCACGCTCGTGCTGGACAGAGTGCGGGTATTGGAGAGCATGTACTGGCGGCCCCGCGTATACAGCGTGCTGCCGTTCAACTTGAGCGCTTCGTTAAACTGGCTTTCGTCCGTCCAGCTAAAGCGCCCGAACCATTGCGAGCTGGTGCTTTCGTTGAAGTCGATGCGCACCGTGAACTGGTCCTTGTCCACGGTCCGGCGCAGGCTCTTTTGATAGTTATTGGCCAGCACCGTGGTGGGCACATTCGGTTCCGGCCAGAATTCCAGCAGCTTCACCGAGACCGGGTCGAATTTCGACTTGGGGATCTGGTTGCCGGGCCACGGGTCAGCCTTCAAAACCCCGCCCTCGAAGCGCCGCGAGAACTGGTCGAAGATCGGGGTCGTCCGGTGGCTAAAGTCCCCGTTGCGCATGGCGGTGGTGGGGGTGGTCCAGGTGCCAGTCGTGGTGCGGCGCTCCCGGAACCCCTCGAAATTGGACATGAAAAACAGCCGGTCCCGCCCGTTGTACACCTTCGGGACCCAAACCGGGCCAGCCAGCGTGAAACCGTACTGATTCCAACGGAAAGGAGTCTTGGCCGGTTTGGTTCCGATGAAGTCGTACTGCCGGGCGTCCAGCTTGGAGTTCCGCAAAAATTCGAACATCGAGCCGTGGAACTGGTTGGTCCCCGATTTGGTCGAGACGTTGATCTGGCTAGCGGCACGCCCAAACTCGGCCGGGTAGATCCCGGTCTGAACCTTGAACTCCTGAAGCGCTTCCACCGACGGTAGCATGATGTAAAGGTTGAAATTGACATCGGTGTTCTCGATGCCGTCCAGCGTGTAATGATTCCAGGTTCCGCGGCTCCCCATGACCGAAATATTCATTCCCCCACGGTCGCCACCTTGACGGCCCGCAACCTGCCCGGGCGTGGCGAACCCGTAGGTCACATTCGGGCTTAGAGAAACAAGTTGCAGGAAGTTCCTTCCATTCAACGGCAGGTCCACGATACGGCGGTTTTCGATGACCGTCCCGACCGTCGCGTTCTCCGTAGTGAGCAGAGCCGCCGAACCGCTGACCTCAATCGCTTCCGTGACTTGGCCGACCTGAAGCGTGAAGTCGACTCGAGCGGTCTGCTGCACTTGCAGTTCCAGAGAGCGCGTCATGGTCCGGAAACCCTGCATCTCCACGCGGACGGTGTAGGGCCCCGGCACCAGGCCAGGCACCGCGTACAGGCCGGCCTCGTTCGTGACGGCTTTTCGCACAGCATTGGTTGCAGTGTTCGTGATGGTGATGGACGCATTGGGGACTACCAGCCCCGTGCTGTCTGTCACCACCCCGGTGATTTCGCCAAGAGTCTGGCTGCTGACGGGCAAAACGATGACCGCAGCGAGCAAGACTGTCCAAATGAATTTAGGCATGGAATCGCCTCCTCGAAAATTAGGCGAAACGGGAAGAACAATGAAAATCCGGACCGGATTTCCGGCATACACTTCTCGTATTGCCTGCCACAACCATCGATTTCGAGACCCCTTCTCTATTTTCCCCTGATGGTTGAGCATACCGGCCCGTTTCCGGTCTCCATGCTCTTAAAACCCGTCCACACCTGCCGCGCTTCACAAAGCGAACCGGCGTTTAGAAGCATACAACAAAAGCGCCGCTTTGGGAAGGGGGTTAATAAAGATAAACAAATCTGAAATCTGCAATACCATCGACTTGCCCCACCCCTCAAGGGGCGCAGCCTCCCAGGCTGCACCCAGCGCTACCCCGACCTGCCGTTCTCCCTAAAAAGCCCCGAACAGCCCGTGGGGCCGGCATTCCTGCCGGGCTGGGTGCCCCTTACCCGCCCTCACTCCCCTCGCCAGGGTCGAACATAAACCTTCCGTTATTGCAACAAAAAAACCGCCCCGGCCAAGCGCCGAGGCGGCTGAGGAGGGAAGAACGCCTTTGAGATCTAAAATCAACGGGATCGGGTACGCGCCGGGGCCTCGCTGCTGCGCGTGACGCGGCCCCCACCGCCGCCGGAATCGATCCGCGGTGAGCCGAATCCCCCGCCCGGAGAACGCGGCTCGCTCACCCTGGGCGCTGGGGCCGGACCGGGAGCGGCCTCGCGCTGGCGGACGATCGGCGGACTGATGCGGATGGGAGCGCCGCCCTCATATCGCGGAGCCGGCCGCGCCTGCGGAGCGGGTGGGGCGTTGTAAGGGACGCTGGGCCTCTCGGCCGAACGAGCCGGAGCGCGAACCGTTGGGCGCGACTCGAAAGGTGCGGACCCAGATCCTTCGAACCGGCGCCAGGAGCCTCCGTCTGTCCTAGGCGCAGTATTCTCCGCCGGGATACGGTAGTCCTGAGGCGCGCGCCCCGAAGGCGGCTCGCGGTCCCTCTTGCTTTCCGAAGGGGCGCTGCCGGTCCCAAAACGCCGCCAGCCGCCCTCTTCGCCGCTCGCGGGCCCGGTCTCAGCCGGGATCCGCCGGATGGTCGGGGCGCTCGGGCTCGGGGCCTCGGATGGGCGAGGCGCTGCGTCGGCCGGCCCCGTCCGGTTCCCTGCGCCGAAGCGCCGCCAGCCGCCCTCTTCGTTACTCGCCGGTCCGGTTTCCGCCGGGATCCGCCGGATGGTCGGGGCGCTCGGGCTGGGAGTCTCAGATGGGCGCGGGGCTGCATCTCCTGCGCCGGTCCGATTCCCTGCCCCGATTCGCCGCCAGCCGCCCTGTTCGCCACTCGCCGGCCCAAGTTCCGCCGGGATTCTACGAACTGCGGGGACGGCCGAGTCCCGGCCGGCTTCACCAGCATCCCTGCCCGGCGCAGCGGTGTTCCGTGGCTCCCCAATACGCCGCCATCCACCGGATTCATTGTTTGGCGCTCCGCCGGGGCGGCCGACCTGTCCTTGCCCTCCACGCGGAATCTCGGCGGCGGGCTGCGGCCTGTCAACATCGCCACGCCGCACGGACTCAGGCTCACGGGCGACCCGGCGCACAACGTGCTCCATGGCTCTCTGCTGCTCCTCGAAGCTGACCCGCTCAACGCGACCGGGCTGCCGGCGGGTCACAAAACGCTCCACGCTCGCGCGCTGCACAGGAGGCGTGATGCCGGTGTCCTGCTCGGCCAGTCGGAGGCTCTCACGGCGCGGCACGACTGGAACTGGCCCCCGCACCAGATCCACTCGCCGCATCTCATCTTGCGAGATCCGCACCAGGCGTGCGCCGCCGCGGCCAAACTCAGAAGCATCCACCGCCGTGACGCCGTTCACCACTCTGGCGTTCTTATAGATGTTGACAATGTTGGTGTTGTTCACGATGTGAACGCTGTTGTCGATGATGGTGGTGTTCCGGTAGCCCGCGTACAAATGGCGGCCGTACCAGGGGTAGTAAGGCTCATAGGGCGCCAATGGAACCCAGCCTATCCGCCCGAAGCCGATGCCGATGCTGACGCCGCTTCCCCAGCTGCTCCAGCCCACGAAGGCCACCAGCGCCGGCCGCCAGGGATGGCGAACCCGGCCGCCAGGCCACCAGCACCAGCCATAGGGACCATGGTAAAACCAGCGTCCGTAGTGGTAAGGCGCCCAACCCCACGGCTCATAGCTGACCCACGTCCAACCATACCAATCCACCCAGGTCCATCGCCCGTAGTAGTAAGGCGCCCAGCCGACCGCAACCCGGGGCGACCACACCCAGCCGTACGGGGGAACATAAACCCAGCTCCCGTAATGATCCAAATCGTAGGCGCCGTAGACGCTCGCATGGACATAACGGTAGCTCGCCGCCCGGGTGAAGAACCGGTCGCGGTCTTCATTCCAACGATCCCAACTGTCCCGGCTGGCCGCGGATACAATCCGGTACTCGGGATCGGAGGCGGACCCCCGCGCCAGCATCGTGCGGCCGGACCGCAGGCGTTCCGAACCGCGAGGCGTATAGATCTCCGCTTCCCCGCTGCGCACCGTGATCTCGCTTTCGCCGTTGTCCAGCACGGCGATCCGGTAGGCCCCACGCTTGACGGGCCGCACGGAAACGCTGGGAGTGCTGATCTCCACATCCACGTCGAAATCTCGCAGCACGCGGAACGTTACCAGACCCCGCGCCACCTGCACCGTATATCGCCGGTTGTCCAACTCCGCCAGGCGCACCTCCGTGTTCGAGGACAGCCGGATCATGTTGGCCCAGTCAAACTGGATCTCGGCGCGCGAGTTGACCCCGGTGATCACCGAGTCTTCCACCACCAGCGGCGCATTCACCGCCGCCGCCACCCAGTCGCCGGAATCGCCCCGGCGCACCGAAACGTCGCCGTTCAGCAGGCTCAAACGCGCCACTCCCCTGCCCAAATCCTCGTCGCCTTGAGCCCAGGCGAGTCCCGCCATCGCCAGGACCGCCGCCAGCAGCTTCCAAGTTGTCCTTTTCATGGCTGCCTCCATGACTCCAGCCTTCCGAATGGCAAGCCAGGGGCCAAAATGCAAGTCCCTGAAAATACGGCATGTTTTGGGATCATCGACGCCCTCTTTCTGGCCGAAAACCACCACCGCGGCCGATTGCAACCGTTGCGGATGGCTGCATAGCTACAAAACCCTTGCCTCCAACGCCGCTAAGTCTCGTATGATGGACATCTGTGGAAGAACCACGGAATTCTGCAACTCGCCCCCGCGCGCGCATCCTGCTGGCCGATGCAGTGCTGTTGCTGATCCTCTGCGCCGGGTTCTACTGGAAGATCGTCCTCACGCGCCAGTACACCTATTTGGACACTCCGGATCTCGCCTACCAGGTGCTTCCGTGGCTTCAATTCCAAGCGGCCGCATGGCATCGCGGGCACCTCCCGCTCTGGGACCCGCACCTGTGGGGAGGACAACCGCTCCTCGGACAAGCCCAGCCCGGCGTCGCCTATCCTTTGAATTGGATTCTTTTCGCCCTGCCGCTCCGCGATGGTTACCTCCGGCCGAGCTACCTGCATTGGTACCTCGTCGCGGTGCATTTTCTGGCAGCTTGGTTCGCTTATCTTCTTTGCCGCGATCTGGGCCGCTCGCGCGGCGCCTCCGTGCTCGGCGGCGCGCTGTTTTCGCTAAGCGGCTGGCTCGCCCAGAATGAGCTGCCGCAGATGATCAACGGCGCCGTGTGGACGCCCCTGGTCTTTCTATACCTGTTGCGCGCTTTGCGCGGCGAGAAGCCGCTGGCGAGCGCGGCATGGTCCGGAGTCTTCTATGGTCTTTCCTGGCTGAGCGGCCACCATCAAATTCCGTTGTTCGTAGGCTTGGCTGCGGGTGGCCTCTGGCTGTATGCGGGCTTCCGCGAGGGGCGGCCAAACTGGAGAATGCTCCGCCTTGCCGCCGTCTTCGTGCTCATCGCGGCTTTGGTCAGCGGCCTCCAGACGCTGCCCGCCTATGAGTACGGCAAGCTCGCCAAGCGCTGGGTGGGTGCTCAACAACCCAAAGCCTGGAACGAGCCGGTTCCCTACTCGGTCCATGGGGAGTATTCGCTACAGGCGAGTTCCCTCGTCGGGCTGCTCGTGCCCGGCTTCGGGAGACACTTCGACCCGTACGCAGGCGTTCTGGCGCTGGCGCTGGCTCTCTTGGGCCTGGCCCGGTTTTGGTCTGAGCGAACGGTCCGATACCTCGCAGTGGTGGGCGTTGCTGGACTGCTTTTTTCTCTCGGCAAGAACAACGTCCTTCACGGGGTTCTCTATGCCGTGGTACCAATGCTGGAGAAGGCCCGCACCCCAGCCTTCGCCGCATTCATGTATTACTTTAGTTTCGCTGTTTTAACATCTTATGGAATAGACACCTTTTATAAATCTGATGAATGTCAATGGCCCCGCCGGGCGTCCTTCGCGCTCGCTCTTTTCGGCATCTTTCTATTGGGCGTGGGGCTGGTGTTGACCGTGGCTCACAAAATGCCGACAGACGACCGCTTCCTGGTGACCGCGCTGGCGGCTCTGCTTGGGGCGGCTCTGTTGCGGGCTTGGCATAGCGGGGCGGTGTCCCCACGCCTGGCGCTGGTTGCGGCGGGGCTCCTGATGCTGATCGAGCTGGGCAACGTGACCGGCTATTTCTGGGCCAACCGGGACGAGCCGAAGGCTAACCAGTACTTGAAAAAACTCTGGGAACACACGGATATCGCGTCCTTTATTAAAAGTCTTCCTTTCCTCGTACGTTGCCAGCTCCCGGACCAGGAGATCCCTTACAACTTCGGCGACTGGCATGGGGTGGACCAGTTCGGCGGCTACACCGCAAGCCTGCCGGTGAACCTGCTCCGTGTCCCATGGGCAGGTCCGCGCGGGCGGGCGCTGTTTGGCGTCAATTGCGCCGTAGCCGCACAGCCGCCCGAAGGCTTTTCGGCGGAGGCTTTCCGCGGAGCCAGCGGTCTGGCGGTCTACCTGAACCCGGAAGCCTACCCGCGGGTGTGGACGGTGCATGAAGCGCGGCAGCTCGCCAGCGTCTACCAGATCGACGCCGCCTTCAACGACAGCGGCTTCGAGCTGCGCCGCACTACTTTTCTGTTAGAGCCGCCTCCGGCGCTGGAGAGCTGCCCGGAGGGCGATCGGGTGGAGTTGACGGCAAGGAGCACAGGGCGGGTGACCATCCGGGCTCAAATGGGTTGCCGCGGCATGGTGATTCTCGGGGACAGCTACTTCCCGGGCTGGAAGGCGGTGGTGGACGGCAAGCCGGCCCGCATTTATGAGGCTTACACGGCGGTCCGCGGGGTCGTGGTGGATAAAGGGGAGCATACCATTGAGATGCGCTACCGTCCAGCATCCGTGTATTGGGGCTTGGCGATGACGTTCAGCGGCCTGCTCGGCGCCTGCGCCTTGAGCCGGCGGCGGCAGGGGAGGGGCGCATGAGCGTTCGAGGTCCCCGTTCTTTACCAGAGGTCCACGCTTCGGTCATCACATCCCAGCCATCTCTGTGGCGGCGCATGTTTGCATTCGCCGGACCGGCCTACCTCGTCAGCGTCGGCTACATGGATCCGGGCAACTGGGCGACGGACCTCGAAGGCGGCGCGCGGTTCGGATACAAGCTGCTGTGGGTGCTGGTGATGTCGAACCTGATGGCCATCCTGCTCCAGACGCTCAGTGCACGGCTGGGAATTGTCCGCGGGCTGGACTTAGCCCAGGCCTGCCGCCAGACCTATCCGCGGCGTGTGAACCACGTCCTGTGGTTCCTCTGCGAGATTGCGATCGCGGCTTGCGACCTGGCCGAGATTCTGGGCGCGGCCATCGGCTTGAATCTCCTTTTCAAGATTCCGCTCATCGCCGGCGTGCTCATTACCGGCGCGGACACGATGCTGATCCTGTGGATGACCCGCTTCGGGATCCGGGCGCTGGAAGGCTTCGTGCTTTCCCTCATCACCGTGATTGCCGGTTGCTTTGCGGTCGAGATCTTCCTGGCCCGTCCGGATGCGGGGGAGATCGCCCGGGGGTTGATTCCCACGCTGGACTCGGCAAGTTTGTATGTAGCCATCGGCATCCTGGGCGCGACCGTGATGCCGCACAATCTCTATTTGCACTCGGCTTTGGTGCAGACCCGCCGCATTGAGCCCAGCGTGGAGGCCAAGCGGGCCGCCTGCCGCTTCAACCTGGTCGACTCGGTGATCGCTTTGAACGGAGCGCTGTTCGTGAACGCGGCGATCCTGATTTTGGCGGCCTCAACCTTTTACAAGCAAGGAATCGTGGTGACTGAGATCCAGCAGGCTCACCTGTTGCTGGCTCCGCTGCTGGGCACCACGCTGGCAAGCGTGCTCTTCGCCACGGCCTTGCTCTGCGCGGGCCAATCCTCCACCATCACCGGCACCATGGCCGGCCAGATCGTCATGGAGGGATTCCTCCAGTTCCGCATGCGTCCCTGGCTGCGGCGCCTAATCACCCGCCTGGCGGCCATCATCCCGGCGGTGATCACCATCCACTTGGCGGGAGACGAAGGGACCTACCGGCTGCTGATCTTCAGCCAGGTCATCCTTAGCATGCAGCTGCCTTTCGCCGTCATCCCGCTGATCCACTTCACCAGCGACCGCGCCAAGATGGGCGCTTTTGCAAATCCCCCCTGGGTGAAGGCGCTGGCTTGGGCTGCGGCGGCCCTCATCTGCTCGCTGAACGTTGGGCTGGTAGCAGGAACGATCCGCGAATGGCTGGCAGTGGCCCAGTATCGCTGGCTGGTGGCGGGACTGGTCATCCCCGTGGCTCTAGGGCTGCTGGCGCTGCTCGTCTACATCGCCTTCGAGCCGTTGCTGCGCCCCTGGTTGCTCCGGGTGGCGGCGCCTGCGCCCAAAGCGGAACTGCCGGTCCAGCCGGAGATCGCGCAGCCCGCCTACAAGAAGATCCTGGTCCCGCTCGATCACACCGGAACGGATCTGCCCGCCGTTTCTCATGCTGCGGCGATCGCCCGCCTCCACGGGGCGAAGCTCTACTTGCTGCACGTGGAAGAAGACGTCACCAGTCAAGTCTATGGCCATTTGGCGTCCACGGCGGAGGTCGAAGAGGGCGGCAAATACCTGGAAGATATCGCCGCCTCGCTGCGGGCGCAGTCGGTGGAGGTGGAGACCGTGGTTCGTTATTCCAACCGCCCAAGCAAGGAGATCGTGCGCTATGCGCGGGAGCTGATGCCGGACCTCGTGGTGATGGGAGCGCACGGGCACAAAGGGATCCAGGACATCGTGTTCGGCACAACGATCGACGGGGTCCGCCACGAGATCCGCGCGCCTGTCATGGTGGTGAGAGCGTCCGCCGCGGCAAAGCGGTAAGAGGTTCGTCTTTCGGGCTAGACTCTCGGAAGACGCGCGTGCGGATGGGATTAGGCGACGGCTCCCCGGTGTGACCCGAGCATCGTAATTCTTTCTCTAAAACGTCCGACCGTCCTAGCGGGGCCGGCATCCGTTGTAGGGCAGGACTCCAGTCCTGCGGCCGGCATTCCTGTCGGCCTCGGGCGCCCTTCGCCCACCGCGCACTTGTCCACCCAATCGCCAGTTCTCTAGGGGCGGATGGCCGCCAGACGCTGGCCGCGGCCGCCGCCGCGGTGGAATCCGCTCGGACAGGCTTGGCGTGCCCTGGTCCGGGTCCGCCGTACCTGCGCGTGTCCTAGGGCCACAACCCCGTGTCATCCAGACACCGCCGGAGTGCCGCCCGTCCTATTATCCTTTTTTATATCAATGCAATAGATTGGCATACGTCATGCTTGTAGTTGGTTTGGTAGTCCTATGAAGCAGCTCCGATTGCCCATCTTGATGCTGTGGGCGGCCATCTGCGCGCCAGCGACTACATTGGACTACCTCTCCCTAGAGGACCTGATTTCACGCGCGACCGCCATCGTGCGCGGGAGAGTCGTTAACTGCGAAGGATTTCTCCGAGGCCCGGGAGTCAGCACCCGTTGTGTCGTGCAGGTCTTGGAACAATGGAAAGGCCCAGAAGCGGAACAATGGGAGGTCATCCTCCCGGGTGGTGTCGCCTCAGGACGGCGGCAGACTGTTCCCGGCGCACCGGCGCTCAGCGAGGGCAGCGAGTACGTGCTCTTTTTATGGACCGGTCCCAGCGGGGAGACTCAAATCCTAGGCTTGTCACAAGGCCTCTTTGTCCTGCAACGGGACGAAGCAGGTCAGGAGCAGGCCGTGCAGGCGGTGCCTGCCGAAGCGGCCCTGGAGCGTCCCACCGGGCGGCTGGTTACCGATCGCCCGCTGCGCTTGCGTTTGGCTGAACTGCGCAGCCGTTCGCGGGCCGATGCACCGCCGAGGAGGGGAACCCAGTGACACGGCGGTGGCTCGGCGGTTGGCTGTTGGCGGGGCTCGCGCTCTGCTTGGCGGTGAACGCCTGGGCGCACTATCCGTTCCTCCGCTACCTAAATGATTCGCCCCCTTATCAACCTGCTCCCGCCAAGTTCGACCTGGAAGCTCTGCCGGACGCCATTGTCCCGTACTACATTGTCCGTCCGCTTCCCACTCTGAACTCGGCTCAGAAGCCAGAGTCCCTCGTGGCGCAGATCCGCCAGGCGGCAGAAGTCTGGAACACGGTCAGGACCAGCCGCCTTCGGCTCCGCTTCGGCGGCATCATTGACGCACCGGCGGGTGCCTGGCCCACAGGGATCTACATCCAGTTCGCAGAGCTGGAAGGGGTGCTCGCGCGCGGCGGTCCTGTCACGCTGGACACCGTGGTCCAGCGTGGCGAAGACCGTTTCTTTCCTATCCAGACTTCGCTGATCGAACTGCCGGCCGATCTGCGGCAGTGGAGCATTCACAGCGACGAGTTCTTCCTTACGGTGGTTCATGAATTCGGCCACGCGCTTGGCCTCCAGCACACCTCCACCTCTTCTGCAATGACTACCGCGGCGACGCGGACCACCACGCGCGCCAAGCCGCTGGGAGCGGACGACATCGCAGGCCTTTCCCTGCTCTACCCTGCCCCGGCTTACGAAACACGCACCGCCAAGATCCGCGGCCGGATCACCGCCGGAGGCGCCGGCGTGCACCTGGCTTCGGTGATGGCGCTTCCCCCATCCGGCGATGCGGTCAGCACCTTGACCGCCCCCGATGGAACTTACGAGATTGCCGGCTTGCCGCCCGGGCTGTACTACCTCTATGTTCATCCTCTGCCTCCGGCTGTGAATCAAGTTCTGGGTCCGGGAGACGTTGTGCTTCCTGCTGACCCGGGTGGCAATCCGGTTCCTGCCGGGCCGCCGTTCGAGGGGGTGTTCTATCCCAACGCGCGTTCCACCGATGCGGCGACTTATGTGTACGTGACTGCCGGCAACGTTGCAGAGGGCATCGACGTTGAGGTCAACTTGCGGCCGGCGTACAAGAACTATAGCGTCGCCACCTACGGGTGCCCTGGGGCTTACTGTCTACAGCCTGCTTATGTGAACCGGAGCAGTAGACGGGATTACTTCCTGGCGTGGGGACCTCAACTGACCGCTGGCAGTGAAATGGCCCCTGGGTTGAGTGTCGCGACGGTGGGCGGGGCTAGCCTCATCCTGCCGCAGAAGACCAAGGTCTATCAGCCGTTCGGGCCGGATAGTTTTTCTTATTTGCAACTCTACTTGTCCCACCACTTGCTCAGCGGCCCGGGGGCGCGTCACCTGGTGTTTCGCTTTCAGGATGACTTGTACGTACTGCCCTCCGGCGTTCACGTCACCGACAGCCAGCCGCCGTCGATCGCCTCTGTAGAGGCATCCCGGGACGTGGAAGGGCGGCTTCTGGCGATCGTGCGAGGCTCCAACCTGCTGCCTTCGACGAGGATCCTGTTCGACGGTGTGCCTGCCCCTTCTGCTGGCTTCGACTGGGAAACCGGTTCGCTGACCGTGCTGGTTCCGCCTGCGCCTTCCGGCCACCGGGCCGTGGTGGTGGCGCTCGATGGCAGTGGCCAGACCTCGCTGTTTCTGGATGCCCTGGCGCCTCCCGTGTTCGAGTATCCGGAAATGCCCGGCTACAGCCTGCGGTTAGCTTCATCGGCGCCGCTCATCGCCGGCACGGATGCCATGGTCGAAATTACAGCCGATCCGGGCGCAGCCTTCCGTGCCGGATGGACAGAGTTGGTTCCGTCCACCCCCAACGTGACGGTTCGGCGTTTGTGGGTGGCGGCGCCAAACCGTTTGCTGGCCAACGTTCGCGTCTCCGCGCAGGCCCCTTCCGGGGCTGTCAGCTTTTCGGTGGTCAACGGGCTGCGTGCCGATCCAGTCGGCGGCTCTTTGCAGATCCTTCCGGCCGCACAAGGCACGCTCTCGGCGGAACCGAACCTGGTCAACCCGGACACGGGACGCCGGAGCGTTTACCCTGGCGGCGAAGCCTGGCTGAGCATTCCAAACTTGCCCGGCGTGGAGCCGGCTGAGATATCCATCGCGGTGGGCGGGGCTCCCGCAACGGTGCTGAGCGTGAGCGGCGAACGGGTCCATCTGAAGCTTCCTGCCGGAGTGTCCGTTGGGCCCGCGCTCTTGAACGTTACGGTGCGGGGTCAACCTTTGCCTCCAGTCCTCGTGGCGTTGGATCCCCCGCCCCCGGTCGTCCGCGCGGTCACGACCACTTCGGGCTCGCTGATCCCGCAGCGGGCCGAAGCGCGGCGGGGCGACTTCCTGGTGATCTACGCTGAAGGTCTGGGTGAGACGGAGATCGAGGGAGTCGAGATTCTCATCGGGGGCGTAGCTCACTCCTCAATTTGGTCGTACCCGGTGAGCCGGGATGGGGATGTACGAGCGCTCTGGGTTGTGGTGGCCCCCAATGTGCCGGCTGGGTCTTCGGTCCCCTTAATCGTGGCAGCCAGCGAACGCCTCTCAGCGCCGGTTCCGCTCGCCGTCGCCGCCGACTGACCGCGCCCCGCGGCGCCGAACCTCTATCCGGGCCGCACTCCCAACTACAGCCACTCACTGCCTCGCCCAACCGCCCTTTACTTCGCCTGCCCCAGACGCCGGAAGTATTCAGCCACGGCATCCGTGTAGCCGGGTGGAATAGTCTCTCCGCCGGCGTTCCGGATCTGGCCGCCCTCTTTATCCTCTGCCTCCCGCCGCAGCCGCAGCTCCAGTTGCTCCAGGTTCGGCAAGATGACCGACTTGATGCGATCGAGCACAACCGGATTTTCGGCCAGACGCGACAGGTCCAGCCTTGACATCTCGCGGAGGAGCTGCTGGATCTCCTCGGAGGCCTCCGGGTTCGCGCCCAGCGATTGGCGAAGCTCCGTCAGCGTGCGCATGCTCTCGCGGTAGATCCGCTCGGCTTCGGCAGGATCCAGGATCCGGGGGTTGCTCGAGAACGGTCCAGGCTCGTAATCCCCGCGGTTGATGGCCGCGCGCCGCCAGCCTTGGTCACCGGCGCCCTGGCGGCCGAATTGCCATTCGCCGTCGCGGAAGAGCGGCCCTTCGGCGCCGCGGTCCCCTTGGGGATTCCCTCCTCTCTGCCCGCCCGCCTGCTGCGGCTGACTCCCGTCCCCGCGCTGACCGGACTGTCCGCCGCCCTGGCCCTGCCCTTGACCACGACCTTGTCCAGGCTGCTGATTCTGGCCCCTTTGGCCAGCCTGCTGCTGACCGGCGCCGCCTTGCCCTTGCTGATTGTCGCCGCGTTGCGCGTTCTGGTTGTTCCCGGCCCCACGCTGCCCTTGCTGTTGTCGTCCTTCCCCGGTCAAGCCGCGGAGCTGGTTGCGGAGCCGCTCAAGCTGCGCCAGAGCTTGCTGGGTATTCTCCTGGCCGCCGCGGTTGGGGTCGCCGGAAACCGCCGCCTGCGCCTCCCGGAGCTGATCCCGCAAAGCGTTGAGCCCCTGGGTCACCGGGATCTCCCTGGGGATCACATACGGGCCGTAACCCCGCCGAAGCAGCTCGGCGTTGTAGCGCATGCGCTCTTCGATCTCGTTCTGCTGCAAATTCCCCAGAGCGCTGCGGATCTTCGACGACGCGCCCCGCTGCGAGCCGGCCAGCTCACGCGACGCCTGCTGCATATCCTGCGCCAGCCGGGCGAGCTCCTGCTGCATCCGCTCTCGCTCGGCCGCCATCTGCTGCGATTTCTGGACCTGCTCGCGCGTGACCCCTTCGGGACTGATCCGCCCGTCGGGAAGCGTCTGCTCGCGGAACAACTGGCGCAGGCGCTGCTGGTAGTCCTGCTGGGCCGACGCCAACTCATCCGCTCTGCGGGCCAAGTCGCTCACCTGCTGGCCGGCCTGCTGCGTGCGCATTCCGCGCAGAAGATCCTGAGCTTCCCGCAGCCGCTCGGCCGCGCGCCGTGAATCGGCTTGGCTTTGCGGTTGTCCGCCGCTCTGGGCGTTACTGGCCCGCCTCATATCTTCCGTGGCCTGCGAAAGCCGTTCCAGAGCTTGCTGGAGCCGCGCGTCGCCTTGCCCCTGACCCCGTCCGGGTTGTCCGCCGGAGCGGCTGAGCTGCTCCATCTGGCGCTGCAACTGTTCTGCCTCCCGGCGCAACAACTCCTGCTGCCATCGTTGTTGAAGAGTCTGCTGCGGCTGCCGCGCTTGCGCGGCAAGCTCCTGTTGCCGCCGGGCGAGCTGCTCCAGCCGCTGCAAGGCTTCGTCAATCTCCCGGTCGCGCTGGCTGCCGGTCGAGGCCTGCTGGCCCGTCTCATATTGGTTCTTCTCGGTGTCCAGCTCTAGGTCGAACAGGTTCTCGAGATCTCGGGCTTGGTTACCTCCGCCCTGCCCTCCGCCGCGCTGTCCGCCGCGGTTGCTGAACGCCACCTGGATCTGCCGGAAGGTCGCCTCGGCCCGCAGCAGGTGTTGCAAGGCCTTCTGCTCAGGCGCAATCGCCTGCTGCCAGCGCGCGTCCTTCAAATGCTCGGCCGCTTCGCCCATCGCCTTGGCGGCTTCCTCCATGTCCTTGGCGAACCCCTGAAATTCCTCGTTCTGCTCCGACAGCTCCCGCCGGCTCATGCGGGTCGCCATCGACTGCGCCTGCTCCTTCAGCTTGCTCTGCATCCCGTATAGGAACTGAGCGTTCTCGGCGATAGCCTTCTTGTCCGACGACCTGTCCCGGAGCTGATTCCAGGTCGCGGCCAGAATCTCCTTCTGCCGTTGCGAGATCTGGCCCGGGCGCTGCTGCTGCCCACCGCCCTCCATGCCTTCCATGCCTCCGCCCATCTGTTGAGACTGCGTATACTCGCGTTCGTACGGCTGGGCCTCGATGAAGAACATGTCCGAGCGCGTCGTCGAGCGGGCGTCCCGTGCCGAAGCATAGAACGCCACCACATCGCCGGGCACCAGCTTGTACTCCTCGAGCGCCAGCAAAACCTCTCCATCCGACTCGCGAGCCCCACCTCCCTTCAGCATGGGCACGACCTTCTCCGGCCCGCCGTTCACCGAATAATGCAGGTTGAATTCCCGCAGCCCAAAATCATCGGCCGCCTCGACCTCAATCGGCACCTCCTCGATGGGCAGCACCCGCGCATCCCGCCCGGGACGCCGGATCTGCACCAGCGGCGGGTTGTCCTTCTGCACGTCGATGAAGAAGTCGTCGGTGAGCCGCACCGCCTCGCCCCGGTCGATGGCCGCGATGTGATACACCCCGTCACGCTCGATCTTCAAGCGCGCCGTCTGCCAGTTGCCATTAGAGCTTTTCAGCTCGACCCGGCTCCCATCGTCTAACAGAATCTGGCCGCTCGTCAGCGGCCGGTCCGTTTCCACCGCTATTTCGACCTCGGTCCCCTCCACCGCGCGCAGATCGCCGCTGGCAGGATCCTCGGTCTCGGCGGGCAAGCCGGTCCACTGCGGATAGCGGTAGTTGACGCGCAGCCGTTTCACGTTCGGCACGTCGACCACCGTCAAGGTGTACGTCTTGGAGCGGACGCGCCCCGCCGCGGCGTAATACTCGACGGTCGCAGGAAGCCCCGCGAACAAGAATTCGTAAGCGGAGCTGCCCTCGCGCTGCACCATGGGCGCTTCTTCCCACTGCGCTGAATCCCGGTAGCGGGCAAACAGACGCACCGCCGCTGCCTCGAAGCCGATGAGCTCCGCAGTGATCGTCTGGCTGCCGCCTCGCCGGATCGTGCGATCGCCGGGAGTCACCCGGATGTCATAAAAAGCCGGCTGCTCCACGCCGCGGGGAGGTCCGGCCCAAAGCAGGCGTGCGCCATAGCCCATGAAACCCGTCGTACCGAAAATCAGCCACAGCAGCGCCCCCAGAGCGGCCAGCGCAGCCGACGAAAAGCCGATCACCAGCGGCCGCTTGATCACACGCTCCGGCTCGACGGCGGCCGCCACCTGTAATGTGTCTTGCGCCAGCAACTCCAGAAACGCCTCCGGCTCCCCGGCGGCTTGCTTCTCCGCCAGAGTCAGCAGTCTTTGCTGGAACTCGGGCGCGCGCGATTCGGTGTCGCGGGCCGTTTTGCGTCGGTTGAGGCGGGTGAGCGGCAAGGCCAGTCCAAAGCCCAGTCCAAAAGCCAGGCACAAAAACAGCGCCACCCGGCCGGCGGTCAGACTGCGCTCCGAAAAGGCGAACCAGTTGGCCGCCAAAACAATCACCACGGTCGCCGCGAGCGCCGACGTGGCCGTAATGGCCAAGCCTCGTGCTAAGGCCGCCAGGCGGTAACGCGCCTCCAGCCTTTTCAGGTAAGCGTTGAGCAATTCCAGTGCACTCATGCCGCCTCCTTCTTCCTCAAACTGAGATACCTGCCGGAAAGGATGGACTCGGCCAGCGCCGCCACGAGCGCCAGCAACAGAAGATGCCACCCGAACTCAAACGGTTTGGGCGCCGCGCCGGCAGCCTGCCCGGCCGCAGCATCCCCTTCGCCCGTGTTCCGCCACAGAGCCAGAGTCTCCTGCGGAATGATTTCCAAATCCGACTCGCGCCGATCCGCATTCACCGCCAAAAGTTCGTTGCGCCCGCTGGCCCGGCGGACTTCGTAGAATCCCTCCTGCGCAAGCGTCACTCCCGTCGCCGTGGCGGCTTGAGTTAGGTCGAGCATTCTGCGTCCGTCCGGATCCAGCACCTCAACCGATGTCCCCTTGCCTCCCGTGCGTCGCAGTTCGTAATACGCCCCCGCCGTCACCACCCCCGCCGATTCCTCCAAGCCCGCCAAATACCGCGCCGTCTGTTCAACGAACGGAACAAAGGAGGCGTGCAAAGGAAAATCGTTGGCGAGGTTGTCGAACGTCGAAGCAAACAGGATGACCCTCCCGTCCCCCTCGACCTTCTCCATCAAGACCGGCGTCTGGTCGGTCACCCGCGCCAGAACCCGCGCCTCCGGCGCCTCCAGGCGGAATACTTGATAAAACCTCACGCCCTCCCAGCGGTTGGCGCGCCGAATCGACGGGTGCGTCTGATCCAGCCACTCGGCCGCTTGAAATCGCTCCCCTTCCCTTCCCGCGTACCGCGACTCGGTCACCGCCACGCCGAACGCCGGCGTCTTTCCCCGCACCGCGCTCGCCGCCCCCACGGCCACCAGCGCCGCGCCGCCCTTCTCCACATAGTCCCGCAGCTTTTGCTCGAAGTCCGGCGGCAGGGAGACGACATTGCTCAGCACCACGAATGCATACCGCCCCACCTCCACGCCGCCCAATTGAATCGGGGTCACCGCCTGCACGGTAAAGGCTGCCTGCGTTGCCGCGTCGAGCGCCGTGCGGAAATAAACCGGCGACCGTGTGTCGCGCGGCTCATGGATGAACAGCACCGGCATCGGGTCGGAGTGCTCCACCGCAAACAAGAACCGGTCGTCGTCCGGAAACTCATCCCGCTTCTCGATGCGGACCTCCGCCCGGCTCCACCCGTGCGGGACCGCCAGTGAGGCGAACTCCACCGAAGCGCGGCCGGATTCCGGAACTGTGACGGCCCTGCTCTCCACCGCCGCGCCCCGGACCAGCAGCGACACTTTCAACTCCGCCTCCGGCGTGCCGTAGCCCGCTACGACAGCCTGCACCCGGCCCTTCTGGTTCTGCTCCAGCCGCCGCGGCGCACTCACGCTCTCCACCGCCCAGTTCGGCAAACGGCGCTCCGCCACCGGATGCAGCGTCAAAGCTGCGCCGGGCGGGAGACTCAGCTCCGCGAAGCCCGTCGGCATCGCGCTCTTTTGAAAATCACTGAATACGTGGACATTCAACCCCGTCCGGGCCGACTGGGCGATCGAGCGCAGCGCGCGCACCAAGTCCCCGAACGAGCCGCGCGTGTCTTCCTGCCGGATCGCCTGCACTGCGGCGCGAAGCGCGTTCGCATCGGAGGTTGGCTCGCCCATCAACTGCACCTGCCCCGCAAACGTCACCACCTGCCCCTGGCTCTCCGGCCCCAGCCGGGACAGCAACGCCGCCGCCTCCCGCTTGGCCTGCTCCAGCCGCCCCCCCTGCCGCATGCTGAAAGAATTGTCGATGGCCACCACCGTGAGATTGCGCTCGGTCCGCGTTAGCGGAGCGCCGCTCTTCCAATAAGGACCGGCGAAGGCCAGCACCAGCAGCACAAGCAACAACAAACGCAGGCTGAGCAATAACAAAAAGTCCAACCGGTGCTGCCGCACCGAACTCTGCTCCCGCTGCTCGAAAAACATGAGCGAGCTGAACGGCTCCGGCGGCGTCTTGTGCCTCTTCAACAGATGTAGCCACAGGGGCAGCGAGAGCGCCGCCAAACCCGCCAGCAACCAGGGCGCCGCAAAGCCCATCGCTACATCCTCCCCTCGCGCAGCGTCAAAAACTCCCGCAGCGCCATATCCAGCGGACGGCTCGTGTCCACCAGGCAATACTCTAGTCCGGAGCGCGCCGCGCCGGACTTCAGTTCTTCAATATGTGCTCCAATCTTAGCGCGATATTCGCTCTGCGCATACTCCGGCGAGACGTCCAGCGATTCTTCACTTTCCATGTCCACCAGCCGCACCGGCTTACGGAACGCAGGCGCGATCTCCATCGGGTCCAGCACATGAAACAGAATCAGCTCGTTCCCCCGAAAACGCAGCGGCTCAATCGTGCGCAGAATCCTCTCCGGCTTCTCGTAAAAGTCCGAGATCACAGCCACGATGCCGGGCCGGAACAGGTACTGCTGAAAGTGAATGAACGGCTTCTCGAAATCGGTCCGCTCGCCCAGTTCGATCCGCTCCAGGGCGTGCAAAAGCCGCAGCAGTTGACCGTGCCGGCTGGAAGGCGCCAGATGATTCCGCACTTCATCGTCGAAGACGATAAGCCCGGCGGCATCCCGCTGGTGGTGCGCCATATAAAACAACGACGCCGCCAGAAAACGCGCATAATCGATCTTGCGCAGCTTGTGCGAGCCGTACCCCATCGAAGCACTGGCGTCAATGAGCAGATTCAGCCGTGTGTTCGTCTCCCCGCGGTAGCGTTTCAAGTAGCACCGCTCGGTGCGGGCGAACACGTTCCAGTCGACGTGCCGCAGATCGTCGCCTTCATTGTAAGCGCGGTACTCGGCAAACTCCTGACTGAAGCCGAAATCCGGAGACCGGTGCAGCCCCGCGATAAAACCGTCCACCACCGTCTTCGCCACCAGTTCCAGACCGGAGATCCCAGCCAGAATTTGCGGATCGAGCAGCCGCTGCGACAAGGTCACGCTCCTTTCGGCTCCGGCACATACTCCAGCAGGCGCCGCAGCACGTCATCGGACTTCAACCGGTCGGACTCGGCAAAGAAATTCAGCAAGATCCGGTGGCGCAGAATCGGAATGGCCAGCGCCCGGATATCCTCATAGGTGACGTGGTAGCGGCGCTTCATCAGCGCACGCGCTTTAGCGGCCAGCACCAAAAACTGAGCCGCCCGCACGCTGGCGCCGAAATTCACATACTTCTTGACAAAATCGGGCGCGCTGGGATCGGTGGGGCGCGCCGCCCGCATGATGTGCACCGCATAGCGCGCCACGGACTCGGCGATCGGCACCATGCGCACCAACTGGTGAAAGTCCATGATCTCCTCGGCGTTGGTGACCGCTTCCACCTGCGCGGTGTGCGTGGTCGTGGTCAGGTCGATGACCTGCATCTCTTCCTCTTCGCTCAGGTAGTCGAGCATGGTGTTGAAAAGGAAACGGTCGAGCTGCGCCTCCGGCAGCGGATAGGTGCCCTCCAGCTCGATCGGATTCTGAGTGGCCAGCACAAAAAACGGCGGGTCGATCTTGTAGTGGTTCCCGCGCACCGTGCAGGAAAGCTCCTGCATCGCCTCGAGCAGCGCCGACTGCGTCTTGGGCGGCGTGCGGTTGATCTCATCGGCAAGCAGCACGTTGGTGAAGATCGGCCCCGGCACGAAGGTCCAGGAGCGATGCCCCGTGGTGACGTCTTCCTCGATGATGTCGGTGCCCGTGATGTCGGTCGGCATCAGATCGGGCGTGAACTGGATGCGTTTGAACTTCAGGCCCAGCGCCTGCGAAATCGTACGCACCATCAGCGTCTTCGCTGACCCAGGCATCCCCGTGATCAGGCAATGGCCCCCGACGAACAAAGCGATCAAGACCTGCTCGATCACCTCGTCGAGTCCGACGATCACCTTGTGGATCTCGCTCAAAATCTGGCCCTCGACACGCTGGAAGCGGTCGATCCGGCTCTTCAATTCGCTTGCGTCAAGCTGTGTTGTCGCTGGCAACGCCATATCCTTCACCGCGTCTCCTCTCTTATTCCCGTACGCCGCCGGCGCAGGCCGCTGGCCCGCGGCTTTCTATTTGGATGACGTCCGGCCATCTCCCGCCGCCTCCAGTTCCAGCAAAAGCTTCTGCGCGGGCCGGTAGCCCGGCGCGGCTTCGAGCGCCATCAAAACCTGATCCGACGCCGCCGCCGTCTGGCCCGCAGCCTTGTAAGCCCGCGCCAGGTTGTAATGCGCCGCAGCCCGGTCGAGCGGCTTCATCGCCACCACCGCGCGGTAGGCCCGCACCGCTCCCTGCGCGTCGCCCTGCGCCATCAGCAAATCGCCCAGCCGCCGCTGGAGTTCCTCGTCCCGCGGGTAGATCCAGTTCAGCCGCTGCAACGCCTCGATCGCCTCTTTAGGCCGCCCCTGAGCCTCGAGCAACTGCGCCAGTTTCTTCAACGCCTGCGGGCTGCGCCCTCCGGCCCGCGCGTAGCGCTGCAACTCCTCCGCCGCCGCTTTTTCGTTCTTCAACGCCAGATAGCTGTCCGCGATGACCTCGTACAGATTGCCGCTTTCCACAAACTCGGGGTACAGATCGCGGATAGCCGGAGCTTCGCGGATCACCTCTTCGTGACGCCCGGCCTTCACCAACTCCGCCACGCGCCCCATGCCCTTCTTCCACTTCTCAAAGCCCTCGACCGTGACCCGCGTCTGCTCCTCGATCCAGGCGGTAAACCGTTTGTCAAACTCTTCGGGGGCCAGCCCGAGCGCCTCGCGCACCACCTCCGGCGTCGTCTTGCGCGCGCCGAAGCCGTGCAGCATCTCCAACAGCTTCTCGAATCCCCACTTCTGCTCGATGAAGTTGCAGATCTTGCCGGCCTGGTAGTAAGACACCAGCACCTGCTCGGCCGAGTCCGGGTGCACAAAACCGCGGTCCAACTGCGCCACCGGCAACAACTTCTTGTCCCGGATGGCGAAGATCACCGGCGCCGACAAGCGGTCCCCCCAGTCCGGAGACACGGCCGTCTCTTCGTACACCGCCATGCCCTCGGTAAACCAGCGCGGCACCCGGCTGTTGGTGGCGCTGATGGTGTACACATGGCTCAGCTCGTGCCACAGCGTGCTCGCCCAGTGCAGCTCGCCCGGCTTGCGGCTGCTGGGACTGTCCATCGCCACCGTGTAGCCGAAGGTGACTCCCAGAGCCCCGCTCATTCCCGGCATCCCAAGGGTGCGCACCGCAAAGTCCTCATGGTCCGGATACAGCTCGACCTGCACCGGCCGGGTTAACTTGACCCGGTACTTCTTCTCCAGCGTCTGAACCGCCCGGCGAGCCTCCTCTTCCACAAAGGGTTGGAGCACCTCTGCCTCCCGCTCGTGGAGCTTCAAGACCAAATTCCCGCTGCGGATGTAGCGGAAGTTCTTGTCGCTGTCCAGCAGGCGCAAAGGATTGCCCACCGCGGCATAGCGCTCCCCGGCCTCCCAGCACAGCTCCAGATGCTTGCGGGCCTCGGCGGCGTATCCCAGCCGCATGAGGTTCAGCCCCAACTCCGCCCGCGCCTTGTGCAAACCGGGATTCAACTCCAGCGCTTTGCGGTACAACGCGACGGCCTCTTCGTAGCGCCGGTTCAATACGAAGAACCGGCCTGCCGTGGCGTAAACCTCGCCGTAGACAGGGTTGATCTGAAGAATGCGCGCCAGACTCGGCGGGTTCGTATTGTCGCCGAGCAGATCGATCGTGGCGAAGATCGACATCGCCTCCAGCGCGTTCGGATCGATCGCCAGCGCCTTGTCCGCATGCTCCCGCGCCTTCTCGTAGTTGCTCTCTTGAAGCGCCAGCGTGGCCAGCAGCACGTGCGCTTCGGTCAACTTCGGGTCCGCCTCGAGAGCCTTCCTGGCCAGTTCCCCGCCCCGTGCCTCAAACCCATCGGAAGCCACCAGCGCCAGGCCCAGGATCGCCCCGGCGTGCGGGTCTTTAATCTCCAGCGCCTCCAGAAACAGCGCTTGCGCATCGGCCGGTTGCATCCGTTCCAAAAACATGCGACCCCAGCGCACCCGGTAATCGGGGTTCTTCGGCTGGGCCTGCACGGCCTCGCGGAATGCATCGTTGGCATCCTGGTAGCGTCCCAGCCCCCAATAACCTTCCGCCCGCAAATAGGGATCCTTGGACGCCGCCAGGCGCTGATAACAGGCGCTGGCCTCCTGCAACCGGCCAAAGCGGCGGTGCTCCCGGCAGGTCTCCGGAGTTTGCGCCCGCAACACGGCGGCGGACAGCAGCGCTGCCCCCATCAACACAGCCGTGAATGCCGCGCGCCGCCAGAGGTTCACTTCTCAATCTCCTCCTGGATTCGCGCCAGCTGCAGCAGCAGCTTCGTCAATTCCTTCTTGTATTCGTCGGCCGGGATCGCGGCCTTCTGGTATTTCAGCCGGTCGATCTCCTGCTCAATCTGCTCCCTGCGCGCCAGCAGCTTCTGCTTGGCGGGATCCTGCGCGGCCGCCTGTGCGGCGCCGAAACGCAGCAGCGTGAAAGCCGCCGCCAGCCGCCCCTCGCCCTTCTCGCCCGACGGGTCCCGCACCCCCGCGCCCGTGCCCGCATCGTCCATCACCGCGTGCTCGGTCGCCAGCCTCCGCTGCGCCTCGTAGAAAGCCGCCGTCTTGGCGCTGGCATAACGAAAAGCTTCCAGCGCGGAGATGGCCTCGTTCTTATCCGTGTCGGCCGCGGCGTCCCGCAGAGCCTCTGCCCAGTAGCGCGGAAACACCGTGACGTTGCGCTGCGTGCCGCTCTTGGTCGCGGCGATGACGATCCTCCCTTCCTTGCGCAACGCTTCCAAAGAGCCGCCGCTCGAGCTGGTCATGTTCACCACCAGTTGCCGCTCGGCCCGGTTCTTGTTCAGCAGCGCCGCCAGCTCCGAGGCGGACAGATCCGGTCCCGGCAGCGCCAGCTTGTATTCGCTCCCGTCGAAGGTTCCGTGACCGATCAGCATCACCACAATCGAATCCTCCGGCTTCGATTCCTGCGCCGCCCGCTCCAGCACCTGGCGCACCCGCTCCCGGGTTGCCTGCGCTCCCGTGAGCGTCTCGATGCGGGCGTCGGTCCGGCTGCCGCGCAGGATGTTGTCGATCGTCATCGCCCACGCCTGAAACCGCTGCTCGTAATCCGGCTCTCCTCCTAATCCCGCCACGGTCACGTACCATGTGGCAGCCTGCATCGAGGCGGCGCAGATCAGCCCGGTCAAAAGCAGTCTCATACCGCTCCCCACCTCCTCCGCAGCAGCCACTCGGCGGCTTTCAAAACGAACAAAGCCAGCAGCAGCGCCGGCATGTTCCAAAGTTCGTGCAGTTCCCGCACCGTCAGACCGGCCTCGGAGTAGGCCACTTCCTGGTCCAGCTTGGACAACTCGTCCACCCGGAAATACCGCCCGCCGGTCTCTTCGGCCAGCTTTTCCAGGAGCTCGCGGTTCTGCTCGGTTCGGAAATTCTCCGCCACGCCGTCTTCCCGCCGAAACGCGATCTTGTCGTGCCCCAGCACTTCCTTGCCCCGGGTGGCGGCTACCTCCACCAAATAGGAACCGGGTTTCGAGGCTGTCCATTCCCCTTCGTAGACCCCCGGCTCCAGCGGCGACGGCGTCAACTCAATCGTTCCTGCGCTCCCTTCCGGCCCCACGAAGTGGGCCTCCACCCGCGCATCGGTCAGTGGGGCGTACGCCTTGTTGCGCGCCTGAACGCGCAGCTTGACCTCACCTTCATCCATCAAAACCGGCCGGTTCGTCGATACCGTAACGGGGCTGGGGCTCCCGCTCACCAGCCAGCGCGCCAGTTGCTGCCAGAAGATCACGTGCGTGCGGTCCGTGCTCGGCTGGAGCATCTTCCAGCGCCAGCTTCCGCCCGTGGCAAACAATGCCGTTCGCCCCAGCCCGTAATTCTGCGTCACCAGCAGAGGATAGGCCCGGCCGTTGCCGGTTACGCTCTCGGCCAGCACCAAAGCCGCCGGTTTGGGTTCGCCCACTTCTTGATAGTCCGCCAGAGCCGGCAGCTTCTTCCATCGTTCCGCATTCGCTTCAGCGCCCTCCACCAAGCGGCAGATCAAACTGTCCCGCCCGGGCGCCGTCAAGCGCACCTGCGCCGGATCCCGGTGAAATGTGTCCTTGCGGTCCGGCAGCCTCACGGGCAGCAGTTCCCCCGCCGCCGATGCTGCCCAGCCTCCGTCGGAGAGCGCCGACCGTCCCCCGAGGAACAGCACGCCCCCGCCGCGCCGGTTGGCGAACTCGCGGATCAGCTCCTGCTGCGCCGGCGTGAAGTAGGCAGCCTCGATGTTGCCCAAGATCAGCGCCTGATATCCGAACAGCTCCTCCGGCGTCGACGGGAACCCTTGCTCCAGCTCTTTCGGGTTCGACGGATCCAGTCCCTGCCGGTAGACCTTGTTCTGCGTCGTGCGCAGCATGGAGACCAGTTGGATGTTGCGGTCTTCCTCGAGCGCGCGCCGGATGAATTTCAGCTCCCATCGGGGCTCGCCCTCTATATAAAGGATGCGCGGTTTGTCCGCGTCCACCTGCAACAGCCGCTCGATCGAGTTGTTCTTGGGATTCTCTTCCCCTTCCAGAAGTTCCACCGAGAAATTGAGCGTCTTGGCCCCGGCGATCCCCGCACTGAAAGCGACGGTCTCCGTCTGGGGCACGCCATCCTTCGCCAAGGTCACCATCTGAGTGGCCAGAGGTTTGCCGCTTTCCGAAACGGTGAGTTTCACTTTCCGGCCTTGGTAGCCGTACTGCCGCAGGGTCACCTCTGCGCTCAGGCGGGAATCGGCCAGCGTGCGCGGCGCCGAGACAACGCCGGTGATCTCGAGATCCTGGCCCGGCCGCTCGCGGCCCACGCCCACCGTGTGCACCGGCAACCGGTGCCGCCGAAGCTCGGTAATCGTCTCGCGGTCCACGCCGCCGCGGTTGTCCGCCCCGTCGCTCACCAGCACCACCGCCCCGATCGGGAGGCTCGAAGCCTCCAAGGCAATCTGCTTCAACGCCGCGCCGATATGCGTCGCCTGCGAAACCGGTGCCAGGCTCTCGAGCTTAGGCGCCGGTTCCAATTGGTTGCCGAACCGGTAGATCCTGACCTGGAACTGTTTCTGAAGGCGTTGCAGCGCTCCCCCTTGCAGAGCTTCCTTCGCCCGCTCGATCCGCGCCTTTCCGTCTTCCACTTGGCCCATGCTCCGCGAATCGTCCACGAGCACGGCCACGATGTTCTGATGAGGCTTCAGTGTGGAAACACTCAGCGCCGGCCGCCACAGCATCACCAGCAATAGCGCCGCCAGCGCCGACTGCAACAGCCAGACCGCGATCCACCGCTGTCCCGCGAACAACCCCGTCCCCGGCGTCCGCCGCCGCCACAGCGCCCAGCCGAGCGCCCCCGCCGCCGCGAGCGCACAAACCCAGAGCATCCACACTGGGAAGCGCGACAGGAAGACAAACTCCCCTTTGGAGAAAACCGCTGCCGGGTATTTCAGTAATGTCTCGAACATCCCATCCTTCGGGCCGAACCGGTTCTAGTGAGTCATCGCGTAAATGATGTAGTTGATGGCAATCCGGAATGCCAGTGAAGCATAATGCTCCGGGTATTCCGGCCGGTCCGCCCACTCCCAGGCATCCCCCAAGTCCATGTTGTGGCAGATCGCCACCACGATCCGCCCTTTGTCGTCATAAACCGCACGCCAGCGGGGTACGACGCCGTCTCTCTCATACGTCACGCCATTCCACAGCGCCGCGATTCCCGGAATCTGGACCCGCTGATCCAGATCGTATAAAACATGAAAAATTGCGTCTTTGTCCTCGATATCCACCACCGGCCGGTCTGGGAACACCTTGGAGAGTCCCATCATGAAGACCTGCCACTCCAGAGTCCCGTGGAAATCGTCCACCATCAGGAAGCCGCCGCGGTCCAGGTACTCGCGCAGCTTCTTAGCCTCTGCATCGCTCAGATCCCAGTGCCCGACCTCCACCGCATAAAGGAAGGGATAGTTGAACAGGTCGTCGCTTTCCAGATCCACCACGTGCTCCATGGAGCGCGCGTGAATCCGGGTCAACCGCCGAACTGCCTGAAGCAGCAGCCGGTCATTCTTCGGGTAATCGGTCGTCCAGGAGCGGCCGAAACCGCGCCGCCCGCCCCAGCCGCGGAAGTCCTGATACCGCAAGCGCGCCCAGTAGAACTCGGTCTTCTCGGAGGCGTCCGCGGGAATCGCCGCCGGATTGTCCTCAAAGTCGAAGAAGCCGCCGCGCATGCCCCGCCGCTGCCACGCATACGTTAAGCTTGCGCCCAGCAGCACGACAGCAACGGCGAAAATCCAGCGCCTGCCCATCGGCCTTCCCCCTTGGATTGACTTCAGAATACCACACTGCTCCTTTGCCTCTTAAGACGACCCCGCCGTTGTGCAGGTAACCCGCCCCCTCTGGGCCGCATCCCGCCGCCGGGCTGCTCGAATGAAAGCGCGCCCTTTTTGCTCCGTCCGGCGGCGCCGCCCCAGTTCTGCTATCCTGAATCGAAGGTCTTTGAGACTTTCCCTGTTCTAATGACAACCCACCCGAAGGGGATTCACGCCCGAGTTTTGCTCTCTTCCGTTTTCGGCCCCTACGCCCAGGACGATGAGTTCGGCAGCCGCTCCATCAACCCCATGGAGCTTTATCACAATCAGGTCACGCGCGCCCAGGGAGCCTTTTCGCTCCGCATGTTCCATCGTTCCTGGGGCATCATGCTGATTCAGCACAATATCAGCGCCCCCACCACTGTGCTCGACTTCCCCACCCGCGAAGCCTTTGAACGCGAAATCACGGAGAACCGCTACGACATCATCGGCATCTCCTCCATCATCGTCAACGTCGGCAAGGTCCGCGAAATGTGCCGCATCGCCCGCCGCGTTTCCCCGCAGTCGCAGATCATCGTCGGAGGCCACGTGGCCGCCATCCCAGGCCTCGAACACATGATCGACGCCGACCACATCGTCCGCGGCGACGGCATCTCTTGGATGCGGCGCTACCTGGGAGAAGATCCCGATGCCCCCATCCGCCATCCGCGCATCGTCTCCGGATTCGGCCTGCGCGTCATGGGCCTCCGCATGCCGGAGACCAGCCGGGATACGGCCGCCACCATCATCCCCTCCGTCGGCTGCCCCATGGGCTGCAACTTCTGCACCACCTCCGCCTTCTTTGGCGGCAAGGGGCAGTACCTCAACTTCTACGATTCCGGCCGCGAACTGTTCGACATCATGTCGGAGATGGAAGCCGCGCTCGGCGCGCGCGCCTTCTTCATCATGGATGAGAACTTCCTGCTCCACCGCCGCCGCGCGCTCGAACTGCTCGACTGCATGAAGCGCGCCGGCAAAAGCTGGGCCTTTTACGTCTTCTCCTCCGCCAATGCCTTGGAGCGCTACTCGATCGAGGAACTCGTCGAGCTCGGCGTCTCCTGGCTCTGGATGGGACTGGAGTCCCCCAACTCCGCCTACGCCAAGCTCAACGGCACGGATACGCTCAAACTCACGCGCGAGCTGCGCCAGAACGGGATCAAACTCCTCGGCTCCACCATCGTGGGCCTGGAGCACCACACCCCCGAAAACATCCGCGCTGAAATCGAGCACGCCGTCGCCCACCAGACCGACTTCCACCAGTTCATGCTCTACACGCCCGTTCCCGGCACGCCGCTTTATCAAGAAGTGGCTCAGCAGGGACGCATCCTGGATGTGGACTACGCCGACATCCACGGCCAGTACAAGTTCAACTTCCGGCACCCCGCCATCTCCCGCGACGACTCCAAGAAGTTCCTCGACTGGGCCTTCCAACTGGACTTCGAGCGCAACGGCCCCAGCCTCTACCGCATCTGGCGCACCACGCTCGAGGGCTGGCGCAGGCACAAGAACCACCCCGAACCCCGCGTGCGCGAGCGCTTTCACTGGGAAGTCCGCCAACTAAAGACCGCCTCCGGCGCCGTGCTCTGGGCCATGGAGCGGCGCTTGCGTGGGGTCAATCAGGAGCTGAGCCAGCGCGTCCGCGCTCTCCGCCGCGACATCGAAAAGGAGTTCGGCCGCTGGAACCGCGTGACGGCGGCTCTGGCTGGCCCGCTGCTGGCCTGGACCGCGCGCCTCGAGGAGAAGCGGCTCGCCCGCGGCGTCACCTACGAACCGCCCCCAATCATCGAACGCCGCAACTGGGCCCCAGCCGAGACCTAAGCTAAGTGCACTAAGCGGCCCGGCTTGCTGCCCCGCCGCCCAGCGGAGCAAGCCGCCAGGCTCGCCCCACCGGCCATTCGCGTGGAGCACGCAATCCTGCGTGCCACACCGGCCGTTCATGTGGAGCACGCAGTCTTGCGTGCCACACCGGCAGTCCTGCCGGTGGTTGGCCTCTGCCCCTCTTTGCCCCTGGTTGGATTACAGCCTCTTCGTGGGGCAGCCTCTACTTGTGGGACAGACTGCCGTTGTGGTGCAGGCCCTCTTGTGGGGCAGGCTTTCTAGCCTGCGGCCGGCATTCCTGTCGGCCCCTGGAGTTTGGCCCCCTTCCCCCATTGCCCTCCATCCAACCGAACCTTGCCGA
>JAIMAR010000117.1 GCA_023511855.1 Bryobacteraceae bacterium | reverse complement strand
CCTTTCTGAGGTACTTGCTGAACCATGAGCGCGCTTGGTCGCGGAACTTTTGCTCCAGCGATATGCCTTTGAGTTCGGCGATGTCGTCGGTATAGGTGGCCTGGCCGCGCACGTGCAGCTCGGCGGATTCGTGCTTGCGGGCGCGGCCGACTTCGGCCCAGGCATCCACGCGGTTCAAGCCTGCATCGTTCATGATCAATCCCTCACAGGCTGGCAAAGGCATTGACGGCGCTGGCCGGCAGCGGCATCGACGTGTTGCGCATCGGCGACGAGGTGCTGTTCCAAAGCAACACTGACTTCACCGTGGCGCGCGACGCCTCCCCCACCAGCACCGGCGGCTTGGGCAACGTAGCCGCCAACCAGAACTACAACGCCACCGATAAGCTCCAGACCTCGGATCCGACGGCGGACGCCCTGGTGGCCCTGAGCGCCATTACGGCGGCGGTCGGGCTGCTCGGCGCGGTGCAGGGCAAAGTCGGAACGGGGCAGAACAAGCTGTACTACGCCATCCAGTTGGCGCAGTCGCAGATCGCCAGCTTCTCGGCGGCCGAATCCCGGCTGCGCGACGCCGACATTGCGGCCGAGGCGGCCAACCTCACCAAGGCCCAAGTGATGGAGCAAGCATCGCTGGCGGCCATGGCCCAGGCCAACGCTTCGCCGCAGGCAGTGTTGGCGCTGTTGCGCGGCTAACGAGCGGCATGACCCACAACCCTTTGGGGGGCCGGAGCGAGTGGGCCGGCCCCCGGCCTTCTTTTTCTTAAGGTGAGAGATGGGAACCAGCGGCGTCAGTTCCTTGTTCAGCGGCAATAGCCGCTTTGCCGTCGACTTCCAGCAGATCATCGACCGCAGCGTGGCGATCGCTTCTCTGCCCATGCAGCAAATGCAGGCGCAGCAATCGCAGCTCGCTCAGGAACGCAGCGCGCTGGCGGCGCTCGAAGGAAAGTTCACGGCGCTGCGCAGCGCGGTGCAGCAGATCGAATCTTCACTGAGCAACCTGGCGGCTTCGGTGAGCAACAGCGCCGTCGCCAGCGCCTCCGCCTCCGGCACGGCGATGGTGGGCACGTACGAGCTGGAGGTGGTCAGCATCGGATCGCAAACGCTCAGCTTGAGCGCCGGCGGGCTAAATACGGTCACGGACCCGTCTTCCCAAAACATCAGCTCCTCCTCCTCGTTCACGCTCCGGGTAGACGGCCAAGACTACGAGATCCGGCCGGCGGCCAACACCCTTTCGGCCCTGGCGGAGGCGCTCAATTCGGCCGGGGCAGGCGTCGAAGCCACGGTTGTCAATGTGGGATCGGGACAGACGCCGGATTACCGCCTGTCGCTGCGCGCCTCCAAGCTCGGGCCGGTCAGCGTTCAGCTCAACGACGGCAGCCAGGATCTCTTGGATACGCTGGCGAGCGGCACGTTGGCGAGCTACCGCCTCCAGGGCCAACAGGGAGACCCGATCACGACTGATTCCCGAACCGTGACGCTGGCGCCGGGCCTGTCGGTGACGCTGCTTCAGGCGGGAACGGCCACCATCACGGTGCGCCGGAATCTGACCGGCTTGTCGGCCGGCCTGTCGGCGCTCGCCAGTGCCTACAACTCCGCCCTCCAGGAGCTAGACCAGCACCGCGGACAACAAAAAGGCGCCCTGCAAGGATCCGCCGTTGTGCAGACGCTCTCCGCCGCTTTGCGCAGCCTGGCGGGCTACCGCGCCGGAGAAGCGAACCGGAGCCTGGAGGAGCTGGGACTGAGCTTCGACCAGAACGGGCTGCTGAGCCTGGATCAGGCGGCGCTGGAGAGCCGGGCTGGCTCGGATTGGGCGGGAGTGGCGGAGTTCCTGGGTGCAACCAGCAGCTCCGGTTTCCTAAAATCGGCGGCGGATGCGCTGAACGGGTTATTGGATGCCGACAGCGGGGTGCTCCCGTCCACGGTGAAAGGGATCTCCAACGAAGAGGCCCGGATCACGGAGCGGATCTCCGCCGAACAGGAGCGAATCGATCAGCTCAAGGAGCATTTACAAGCCCGCATGGCGGCAGCCGACGCGCTGATCGCCTCGATGGAACAGCAGGCGAAATATTTCAAGAGCCTGTTCGAAACGATGATGTCGAGCTGGCAGACACGTTACTAGGCAGACCCGAGAGCAGATTGAGAAGAGCTCGCCTCCGGAGCTGTCCTTCGATGGCGTGAGCGGGCAGAACTCTTGTGAAGATGCTGCTCCATGCGCTCCTGCGACCGAATCTCGTGGGGCACGCTGCTTTTGTGGGTCAAGCCTCCAGGCCTGTCGGCCGGCATCCCTGCCGGCCTAGGTGCTCTTTACCCGCCGCCCCGATCCCACCTATTCCTGTCCCCCCAACAAGACGCCCGGTGGAAACGTAGGACCCATGCAGCAGCGGGCCAAAAAGGCCGATGAAGAGCTAGGAGGCCAGAACGGCAAGGCTTGCCATGAACTATTCCATTCAACAGAGCAGCGAAAAACTTAAGGCGGCGATCTGCGCTGCTGAGTATCTGGAGGCGCAGAAGGCCCTGCTGGAGCTGTCCCGGGCCGTGAGCGCCGCCGCCGAAAACGTAGGCCACGGCGGTGATGAGGCAGCCGAAGCGTTGCGGGAGGCGCTGGAGATCCTGGTCTGGGCTCAGCGCGTCGTGCGCGCAGGGTTGGAACATGACCGCAAAGCCTTGGAACGGTTGTCCGCCGGCCAAAGTTATCAGCCGGCTGCTCCACGGGCGCCGTCCATGGAGCCACTGGAAGGTTAGAATGCCCGCGTCAAAAGCTCGCCACCGTCGAAATTCCGACACCCCGGCCCCCCATCAACCGCTGGTTTTTGAGGCGCGGCGCGCTGGCAAGGCGCGTGCAGCAAGGAACGGGCCATGCTAGATCCCATTGCGGCACGCATCGAGCGCTACATGGACCTGTTAAGCGCGCGGCAAAAACTGGTGGCCTCCAATATCGCCAATGCCGACACACCCGGCTACAAGACCAAGGACATCGACTTTCGGGCTGAGTTTGAAAGTCTGGTCGCCGGCGCCGGCCCGCGGGCCGTGGAGGTGGTGGGGTTGACCACCCGCAATGACGGCAACAACGTGAGCCTGGACCGGGAATCCCGGCTACTGGCGGAGAATGCCTTGCGCTTCAGCGTCGCTTCCCATCTGCTCCGGGCTGAAATCCGGGCGGTGCGCTCGGCGATTCAGGGAGGTAAGAACTTATGAGTCTATTTACGCTGTTTTCGGTGAGCGCCAGCGGAATGGCGGCGCAACGGCAGCGGGCCGAGTTGCTGGTCGAGAATCTGGCCAACGCGGAGACCACACGGACGCCGGAAGGCGGCCCCTACCGGCGCAAGGATGTGGTCTTTGAGAGCCGCCCCGTCGAATCGGAGTTCACTTCGCTGTTCCGTTCCCTATCTTCCGCCCCGGTGAGCGGCGTGCGGGTGGCGGAGATCGTGGTGGATACCCGGGAGCCGGAGAGGCGGTATCTTCCGGGGCATCCCGACGCGGATGCCGACGGCTACGTCGCCTTTCCGCGGGTCAGTCCGGCTGAAGACATGGTGGACTTGTTGAACGCCACGCGCAGCTACGGGGCAAACGTGGCGGCGATTTCGGCGGTCAAGGATATGATTCAGCGTTCTTTGGATCTGTTGCGGTAACCGGAGGAGCGAGGATGGCGTTGATTGAAGCAATTGGTTCGCTACGGCTGCCGGCCCCGAATCTGGATCCATCCGGCCGGCCGGCGGGCCCCGGATTCCGGGAAATGCTGGAAAGCGCGGTAGGACAGGTGGAGCGCAGCCGCGGTGAGGCGGCCCGCGCGGTGGAGCAGCTCCTGGCGGGAGAGGGCGGCGAGCTGCACACGGCGCTGCTGGCCGTGCAGAAGGCCGAGCTGACCCTGGAGTTGTTTCTGGAGGCCCGCAACAAGATCTTGCAGGGCTACCAGGAGATCATGCGGATGCAGATTTAAGGGGCGGTGCGAGACGAACGCAACGGGTAATCAGGCGGACGAACCGGCGCGATGAGGAAACTATTAGCCAGTCTCACGGCAGGGCAGCGGGTGGCGATCCTGCTGGTGGTGGCGCTGGCGGGAGCCGGGATTTACGCCTTGGCGCGCTGGCAAAAGGAGAAGGACTTCCGGCCGCTGTATGCCGGCCTGAGCCCGGAAGACGCCGCAGCCGTGGTCGAGCGCTTGAAGGAGAGCGGCGCCGACTACCGCTTGTCGGAAGACGGGCGGACGGTTCTGGCGCCGAGCGGACGGGTTGCCGAGCTGCGCCTGGCGATGGCGGCGGCCGGCTTGCCGCGCAACGGCAGGATCGGCTTTGAGCTGTTTGACCGAAGCAACTTCGGCGCGACGGAGTTCAGCGAGCAGGTCAACTACCGGCGGGCGCTGGAGGGGGAGCTGGAGCGCTCGGTGATGTCGCTGGCTGCGGTCGAGCAGGCGCGGGTGCATTTGACGTTTCCTAAGGAGTCGGTGTTTTTGGAGGCGCGGCAGCCGGCGAAGGCGAGCGTGCTGGTCAAGCTGCGGCCGGGAGCCAGGCTGACGGCGGCGAACGCGGCCGCGGTGAGCCACCTGGTGGCCAGCGCCGTCGAGGGGCTGGCGCCGGAAGCGGTCACGATCCTGGACATGCAAGGCAATCTGCTGAACCGCCCGCGGCGGCAGAATCAGGGGGAAGAAGGGTTGGCCAGCGAAGCCACACTGGAGTACCGGCAGGCGGTGGAGCGCGACGTGGCGGCCAAGATCGCCAACACGCTGGAGCCGCTGCTCGGCCCGGACAAGTTCCGGGTGAGTGTGGCGGCCGAGTGCGACTTCACCAGCGGCGAGCAGAGTGAGGAGAGCTTTGATCCGTCCCGCTCGGTGATGTTGGCCTCGCAAAAGACCGAGGAGTACGCCGGCTCCGCCGGCGCCGGTGGAACGCCTGGGACCGCGTCGAACCTCCCGCGCCCGGCGGCCAAGACGGCCTCGAGCGGAACAGGCCTTTCGCGTCAAACGGAGAGCATCACCTACCAGTCCAGCCGCACCGTGCGGCGCATCCGGATCCCGCAAGGAGCGGTGAAGCGGATGTCAGTGGCGGTGGTTGTGGATCATGAGGTGAGCTGGAGCGGGGAAGGCGCAAGCCGTCAACGGACCCTGACGCCGCCTTCACCCGAGAAGCTGAAGGTGATTCAGGAGCTGGCCTCGGCGGCGGCGGGCTTGAACCCGCAGCGGGGCGATCAACTCATCGTCGAAAGCCTTCCTTTTGAGTCGAGCCTGCAAGCGCCGCCGGCTGCCGATCTGCCCCCGTCGGCGGCGCCTGTATCTCGGCCGGCGCCCCCGTTGCCGGCCTGGTTGGGCCCGCTGCGCGACGAAAAGCTGCTGGTCGCGGCGGGCGGCGCTCTGGGATTGCTCCTGATGCTGATTGCAGTGATCTGGGGCTGGTTGCGCCGGCGACGCAAGAAGCGGGTGGAGGTAGAGTTGCCGCAGCAGCTTCCGGCGGCGGGACCCGCGGCCGCCCCGGCGGAAGCCTTGAACCGGCCGGCGGAAACCGTGGCGGAGTTGCCGGCGGCGCCGCCCAAGAAATCGGAAGTGGTGGCGGGAAGGCTTCGCGAAACAGTCAAAGCGGATCCTGCGGCTGCGGCGCAGATTCTCCGTACCTGGCTCACCGAGGAGGAGGAAGCGGTCTAACGGCAGGGCGGCGAGGCGGTTGCGGGTGAGCAGCGCATGATTCTGAACACCACGAAAACGGCGGTTACCATCTCCCCCCTCCGCAAGGCGGCGGTCCTGCTGCTCACGCTGGGCGAAGAGACCAGCGCGCTGCTGATGCGGCAGCTCTCCGAAGACGAGGTCCAGGCGGTCAGCCGCGAGGTGGCTCGGACCAGCGCGGTCACCCCCGAGCAGGCCGAGGCCGTGCTGGAAGAGTTCCAGCAGATGGTGCTGGCGCGGGAGTATGTGCTCAAAGGAGGATTGGAGCACGCCCGGAGGCTGCTGGTGAGCGCCTTTGGGCCGGAGGCGGCCGAAAAGATCCTGTTCCACCTCCAGCGCACTCTGCGCAGCGACAGCGAGGACTTCACCGCCTTGCAGAAGGCCGATCCCCAGCAGTTGGCCCGCTTCGTCCAGAATGAACATCCCCAGACGATCGCATTGATCGTCTCGCAGCTCAGCCCCAGCCAAGCGGCGGCGCTGCTGATGGCGCTGCCGGCCGAGATCCGCTCCGATGTCACGATGCGCATCGCCAATCTGGACCAGATCTCGCCGGAGATCATTGGCCGGATCGCCTCGATCATCCACCAAAGGCTTAAGGGCCTCGGGCAGCTCAGCCGCCAGTCCTACGGCGGCGTGCGCGCGGTGGCGGAGCTGTTGAACCGGCTCGATTCGAGCGTCTCCAAGGAGATTCTGGAGAGCATTGGCGCCCAGGAGGCGGGGCTGGCCGAGCAGATCCGGCACCTGATGTTCGTCTTCGAAGACCTGCTGCTCATTGATCCCAACGGCATCAAGGAAATCCTGAGCAAGGTGGACCGCAAGCTGCTCACCGTCGCCATGAAAGGCACCAGCGAGCAGCTCAAGAACCACATCCTGGGCTGCATGTCGCAGCGCGGCCGGGAGATGCTGCTCGAAGACATGGAGGCCATGGGCCCGGTCAAGATCCGCGAAGTGGAGGCGGCCCAGCAGGCCATCATCGCCGTGGTCCGGCAACTGGAGTCGGAAGGCGTGTTGAGTCTGAAGGAGGCCGCCGGCGAGCAGTATGTCGTCTAAAGTCCTCAAACAGGCCCAGCAACTGGCGGCGTCAAAACTGGCTTGGCCGCAGGTCGGCAGTCCTATGCTGCGGCTGGCGGACAACGGCGAACCGAAGAAACCTGACAGCCAGGCCGAGGCCCGGATCGAAGCAGCGGCCAGGGAGGCCTATCAGCGAGGTTATGCCGAGGGCGAAGCAGCCGCGCGCGCAGCTCTCGAACCGGTTCTGGCCCGGCTAGCGCAAAGCCTGGAGCAGCTCAGCACGCTGGGGCCCCGGCTCAGGCGGCAGGCCGAGGCGGACTTGGTCCATTTGGCGCTGGCCATCGCGCGGCGGGTGCTGCGCCGGGAGCTGAGCGCCGACCCGGAGGCAGTGGCGGGAATCGTGCGCGCCGCGCTCGACCGGCTCCAAGGGCAGGAGGTGCAGCGCGTGCGGGTGCATCCCGCACTCGAGGAGGCGCTCAAACGCGCGCTTCGCCAGTTGGGCGCTCCCGCTTCCCTGGCGGTGATCGCCGACCGCAGTTGCCAGCCCGGTGACGTCATTCTGGAGACGGCGCACGGCGATCTCGATGCATCCGTCGAGACCCAGCTTCAAGAAATCGAGCGCGGCTTGGCCGACCGGTTGCGCCATGGCTGAGGAGATTCGAATGCCTGGTGTTAGGAGCCTGATCTCGGCCATCAAACAAAGCCGGGTATGGGCAGGGGGTGCACGATGACCGGCGCCGGAGGCCCGCGACCAGGATCCCTACTTAGCATCGACCTCAAGCCTTTCCTGGCGGATCTGGAGCGCATGGATCCGCTGCGATGGACAGGAAAAGTGGTGGAGATGGTGGGCTTGCTGGTGGCCTCGCGGGGACCTCTGGCGGCCATCGGGGATTTCTGTGAGATCCAGGCGGCCAGCGGCAGGCGGATCCGGACCCAGGTGATCGGCTTCCGCGACGGGCTGGTGCTGAGCATGCCGCTGGAGGAGACGGCGGGATTACAGCCCGGGGACACCGTCATCGCGCGGAGCGGCGAGGCGCGGGTGGACGTGGGGCCGTCCCTGCTAGGCCGGGTGCTGGACGGCTTCGGCCTGCCGATGGACGGCGGCGGCGAGATCGAAGCCGAGGCCAGCTACGAGCTGTACCGGACGCCGCCCAACCCGCTCGAGCGCGAACACATTGTCGAGCCGCTGGTGACCGGCATCCGCGCCATCGACAGCCTGCTGCCGATCGGCAAAGGGCAGCGGGTGGGCATCTTCGGCGGAAGCGGCGTCGGCAAAAGCACGCTGCTCGGCGCGATGAGCCGCCACAACTTTGCCGACGTCAGCGTCATCGCCCTCATCGGCGAACGCAACCGCGAGGTGCGGGCGTTTCTGGACCACGAGCTGGGCGAAGAGGGGCGCAAGCGCGCGGTGGTCGTCGTGGCTACCTCCGACCGCCCGGCCCCGCTGCGCGTGCGGGCCTGCTTCGTGGCGCTGGCTGTTGCCGAGTACTTCCGGGACCAGGGCGCGGACGTGCTGCTGGTGATGGACTCGGTGACGAGGCTGGCGATGGCTCAGCGGGAAATCGGGTTGGCGGCCGGAGAGCCGCCCAGTCAGAAGGGCTATACGCCATCAGTCTTTAACTTGTTGCCGAAGATCTTCGAGCGGGCCGGCAATTTCCGCCGGGGCTCGATCACGGGTTTCTTCACCGTGCTGGTAGAAGGCGATGACTTCAACGAGCCGGTGAGCGACGCCGTGCGGGCCATCCTGGACGGACATATCGTTCTGAGCCGGCAGTTGGCCGCCGCGGGGCACTACCCGGCCATCGACATCCTGGCCTCGGTGAGCCGCCTCACCTCCCAGGTAGCTACCCGGGAGCAGGCTCAGGCGGCTTACAAAGTGCGCGAAGCGATGGCCGCCTATCAGCAGGCCGAGGATCTGATCCAGTTAGGAGCCTACGTCTCCGGCTCTAACCCAAAGCTCGATGCGGTGCTGCAACTGCGCGGACAACTGCTAGAGTTTTTGCGGCAGGAGCCGGACCAGAAGTCGCCCATTCAGGAGACCCTGGGCGGACTGAAGCGGCTGGCTGCGGCGCTGCCGTAGGCTGGGAGATTCTCCGATGCGCAGATTCCAGTTCCGCCTCGAAAGAGTCCTGAGCTGGCGGAAGACCCAGTTGGAACTGGAAGAATATCGGCTCCGCCAGCTCTCGGCCGCGCTGGAGGCTATCGAGCGGAACAAAGCCCGGCTGGCGGCGGAGCGCACGCTGGCCGAAAGCCAACTGCTGAGCCGCACTCAACTCAACGGGCAGGAACTTGCGGCGCACTCTGCTTACCTGGCCGCCCTGCACCGAGAGGAGAAACAGACGGAGCACCGGCGCCAACAGCAGCAGCGCCTAATCGAAGCTCAACTCCAGAGAGTGACCGAGGCGCGCCGCCAGTGCCGTCTGCTGGAGCGACTGAGGGCTCGGGCCTGGAGCGCCTGGCAGGCGGAGCTGGACCGGGAAACGGAAGCGCTGGCCGCAGAGGCGCATCTGGCCCGGTGGAGAAGCGAGACGTAAGGTTCGCCGGGGCCGCCTGCCGCCGTCTTTCCTCCCCTCCAAAACAAGCGCGTAATCGCCGGCAGGCCGCCTCCGCGCAAATTGAATCCGGGCGGCGAGCAAGCAATTCCGGCCGGCGGCGCCGATGAGTTTTATGTGGACGAGTTCCTTTCCAACGCAGGACGCTTGCTGGAGACGGCCAAAGCCGCCTCACAGGCTCAGGGCGGCAACGAAGTTCTGGCGATACTGATCGGCCTCGATGGCGCAATCCACGCCGTGAGCGCTCCGGACTGGCCGCTGGAATCGCTGGCGCGGGAACACGGCGCGCGGATGGCCTACCGGGTCAGCCGGACGGGCCGCAAGGTGCGAGTCGAGGGCCGTCACGGTTCGCAGCGCTGTTTACTAGAGGCGGAGCTCCCCGCGCCGGCCTACCGGCCAGCCGCTACAGACTGTTCGGCAAGCTTAGTCAGGATGTCGCTGACGTAATCCTGGGTTTCGGGGATCGGTGGAACACCCCCGGCGGCGTCCACGCGTCCCGGTCCCGCGTTGTAAGCTCCCAAAGCCAGCGCGAGGTTTCCCCCATAGCGGCTCAACAACATCTTCAGAAACCTCGCGCCCGCATCCACGTTCTCTTTCGGGTCGAATGGATCCTTCACGCCCAACAGTTGCGCGGTAGCGGGCATAAGCTGCATCAGGCCCATTGCCCCTTTGGGCGAGACGGCGCAAGGACGGAAAGCCGACTCCTGCCGGATGACGGCTGTAAGCAAATCCACGGCGAGACCTTCCCGTTCGCTGGCGGCGCGCACCAGCGGCGACCAAACTTCGGGCGGCAGCGGGTCGCAGGGGAACTCCGGCGGATTGGGACGGATGGGAGGCGCGGCGTCAGCGGCGTCCACAGCGGCTGCCGTCGCCGGCAAAGGCTTCCACAGAGGCGCGAAGGAAGCTCGCTGCGCGGCCGCCGCCTGCTTCTGGAGGAAGGCCGCCGTCAGCATTTCCTGAACGGCCTCCCACTGCCGCAAGACCGACTCCCGCACCGCTTCGGCCGAGGCGCGCTGCTGGCGCGCGGCCGAGCGCTGCATTTCGGCCGCGGGCGGCCTGCCCGCCTCCTGGTCTTGCTGTGCGAGGGCGGCGAAGGTTCCCATGCAAAGCGCAGCCAAGGCAGCCTGACGGCGGATGCCATTCATGACTTCAAATCCGTCCTTCAAGGGTCGATAAGTAGGGACGAGGGATAGACCGCCACGCGCGCCCGCGCCAGCGGGCGGCCAGCGCCGATCCCCAAGGAGTGCCGTATGGAATTCACACCCGTCAACAAACCGGGGCCGGTGATGGCGCCGGTCCAAACCGCGGACGTCGAGCGCGCCGCGGAGAACCGGGCGCTGATCCAGGCCGTGAAAGCGGTCAACGGTGCGGAGCTGTTTGGGTCCAACAGCGAGCTGCGCTTCGTAGTGGACCGCGAAACGCAGCGGCCGGTCATCCGGCTGGTGGACCGCGAAACGCGGGACGTCATCCGGCAAATTCCTCCTGAGTACGTGCTGCGACTGGCCGAAGATTTGGCGCCCAAACAGAGCCGCAACGAAGGATCTTTGTGAGAAACCGCGCACGCCGCCGATGAGTGCAGTTGGAGGTTTTGGAACGGTGGCGAGCGCTCATGACGCGTACCTGGAAAGCACGGTTCTTTCGGCGGATCCCATCGAGCTGATCCGGATACTCTATCGGCTGGCCATGGACCGGACTACAGAGGCCAAGCGGCATCTCGAATCGGGAGACGTCGCCGCGCGGGGCCGGGCCATCTCCGGCGCTTCGCAGGCCATCGCGGAACTGGCGCGCTCGCTCGATTTCGAAGCCGGCGGCGAACTCAGCCAACGCTTGGCCGCTCTCTACCACTACATGCAATTGCGTTTGGTGGAGGCCAACTACCACCGCTCGGTCGAGCCGCTCAACGAGGTGCTGGCTTTGCTCCATACGTTGGCCGAGGCCTGGGAGCATGTCAAGCCTCAACCGCAGGCGCCCTCCGCATGGGCCAACCCCTGGCAGGAGGAGGTTCCGGCCGGAGAGTTGGAGACCGCCGGCTGGCGTGCGTGAGCGGCGCGGGAGAGTTCTTCGCAGATCATTCGGGCCAGCCCCAGCCCGCCCTGCGACGCCAAGGCTTGCGCGAAATACTCCTCCGCCATCTCCATCGCGGAGCTGGCTGCTTGATCTTCTCCCGTGCCCAGCCAGCCCTCCCCTCCACTGGACCGCGAGGCGCGAAGCAGTTGGGTGATCAGCAGCGCCTCAAACTGCCGCGCCGCTTCCTGAATCCGCCCAGGAGCGGAATCCGCGTCTGGGAAAGGGCTGTCCAGCGTGAGGCCAGGCGGCAGGGAAGTCAAGCCGGCGTCCATCTCAGAGGACCTCCAGCTCCGCTTCCAGAGCTCCGGCGCTTTGGAGACTCTGCAAGATCGCGATGACATCGCGGGCGGTGGCCCCGATCGAAGCCAGGGCCCGCACCAAGTCTTCCACCGTAGCGCCCTCCTGCAAGACCACATTGCGAGTTTTCTCTTCTTTCACGCCGACTCCCACTTGAGGAACGACCTCCGTTGTGCCCTGCGAAAGCGGAGCCGGCTGAGCTACGGCGTAGCTGGTCTGGATTTCCACACTGAGGTTTCCGTGCAGAATCGCCACCGGAGCGATGCGGACCTCCTTGCCCATGACAATCGTCCCCGTGCGCTCGTTGATGACGACACGGGCCTGGCGGTCCGTTTCGACGGGGAGGTTTTCGATCTCGGCCACGAAGGCGGCCGGATTCGAGCGCCAATCCGGTGGAATCTCAACCCGGATCACCGCCGAGTTCTCCGCCTGGGCCAGAGGACGGGGCAGTGCGGCGAACTTGCGGTTCACGGCCTCGGCGATTCGAGCCGAAGTAGTGAAATCGGATCTTTTGAGCTGCAACCGGATCTGTCCCGTGGGAGCGACGCTCGGGGCCGCGCGCTCCACCAGGGCCCCGTTGGGGACGCGGCCGACCGTGGGATGATTCACGGTTTGACTGGTGCCGCCGCGCCCGGCGACAAAACCGCCGGTGACCACGGGCCCTTGCGCCACCGCATAGACCTGGCCGTCGGCGCCGCGCAGGCTGGTGAGCAGCAGCAGTCCGCCTTGGAGGTTTGAGGCGTCACCGATGGCCGCGGCCGTGACATCCAGCTTGGTTCCCGGC
>JAIMAR010000116.1 GCA_023511855.1 Bryobacteraceae bacterium | reverse complement strand
GCGCCGGGCCCGCGCACCAGATACCACACATTCCACTCGTCGTAGGCGATGTAGATGGGACGGGGGTTAACCATGCCGGATTGGGCGGCCCTGATTTGACCTTTGACGACCTGAATGTAATGGTCGATATCCTGTGCGCTGGCCCCGAGGAACCGCTCGAAATTATTGTCATCGTTGCGGATATAGGTGTGGAGGCTGATGTAGTCTATGTGTTCCTTGAGTTTGTCCAAGACCGTGCGGTTCCAGCCAATCCAATCCGCGCCTGGGCGGAAATTGCTGGAACCGGCGGCGATTAACTTAATGGATGGGTCCATCCAGCGCATTCCTTTGGCGGCTTCCAGGGCGAACTTGGCGTAATCCTCGGCGTTCTTGTGGCCGAGCTGCCAGGGACCATCCAGTTCGTTTCCCAAGCCCCAGTACTTGACGCCCCAAGGCTTCTCGCGGCCATTCTTGCGGCGTTGATTGGCCCAGTAGGTATCACGGTCCCCGTTGACGTACTCGACCCAGAAACGGGCTTCGTCCACAGTGCCGGTGCCGGCATTGATGACGATGAAAGGTTCGACGCCGGCCCGCTCGCAATATAGAAGGAACTCGTCGGTTCCAAAGCGGTTGGACTCCACTCCGCCCCAAGCGTAGTCGGGGCGTTTCGGGCGCAAGTCCCGCGGGCCGATGCCGTCCCTCCAGTTGTAGCCGGAGACGAAGTTGCCGCCGGGCCAGCGGAGGATCGTAACACCGAGGCCCTGTACGGCCTTCATGACATCCTTGCGAAAGCCGTTCTCATCGGACAGGGGGCTGCCTTCGTCAAAGATGCCGCCGTAAATCACGCGGCCGAGATGTTCGGCAAAGTTTCCGAACACATGAGGGTGGACCTCACTCACCACCCGGTCCGTATCGATCTTGATCCTGGCCTCGGGTTGCTGGGCGGCCGCGGCGCAGGCGCAAAAGAGCGCTGAGAGCAGAACCGTCGATCTCATTTTGCTTGCCTCCTTTGGGTTTTTGGGTTGCGGAGCGGCGCCGGGAAAATGCGCGGCCCGCGAAGTGGCCCGATCACGCGAGCGGTTGGCGGGGAGGGCCGTACAAGACCCTCCCCGCTTTGCATCAGGCGCCCACTGTGCCGTTCCGGTTGCAGCACGTCTCCTTCGAGTACGGCTGTTGAGTGTCTAACAACCAACGGAAAACTAGAATGTGAACCGCAAGCCGAGCTGGAACCTCCGCGCGTCGCCAGCGCTGGTCACCCGGCCGAAGTTGGCGCTGTTCATGTTGCCGACTACGCCTCCCAGGTTCACCCGGTTGGGCGCATTGAAGGCTTCGGCACGGAACTGAAGATTGGCGCGCTCCTTCAAGGCGAAGTTCTTCATCATGGCCATGTCGACGCTGATCAGGCCAGGATTAAAATAGGTGTTGCGGCCCAGTGAGCCGTTCATCCCGAGTCCCGGTGAAGGGAAATCCGCGCGCGTGAAAACACCGGTCAAATACGCACGTTTCGATGTATCTTGAATTTTGGGGAACGACGGAGCCATCGGCCGGTCGTTGGTGGTCCCGTCGGCGTTCCAGTCGCAGCCCGTGTTGCCTGTGATGACCCCGCCGGTCCGGACCGGGCGGAACACATCTGTACAGTTCACCGTAAACGGGCCGCCGGATTGCAGAATCCCCGCCATGCTGAACTGCCACCCGCCGACGGCGCCTTTGAGCCAACGGTTTTCCACCGGAGCTGGGATTTGCCACACGGCGCTCAAGGCCAGCTTGTGCGCACGCTGGAAATCGGAAAGCCCGCGGTTCAGCTTCAGGTCAAAGATATCGATGATGGGAAGACCACCACCGAACCCGCTGGCGTAGTCGATTGCCCGTCCGAAGGTGTAGGCAGCTTGAAACATCAAGCCGCGGGACATTCTCCGGTTGACCGAGACGGTTCCCCCGTTGTACGCAGAAGTGAAATTGGACTGGGCGTAGTCGATGGCGCCGAAACTGGGGTTCAATCGTCGCAAAACCCCGTTGTTCTGAATCAAATCACCCCGGTAACGGTTCACATTGTACTTGGCGTAAAGCTTCCGTCCCAGATTGCCGATGTAGTTGACCTCCACGGTGGTGTTGGGGTCGAGTGCGTACTGGATGCCGAAGAAGTAGCTCATGACGTAAGAGCTCTTCAGATTGGGGTCGATCCAGGCGATATTGGCCCGGGCGAAGGTGGACCCATTGCGTTCATCCAGCCCAATGACTCCCTCCAGACCGAGAGGCCGCGCGCACTGATAGGGATTGGTGCTGGAACGGCAGAAATCATACCGCGGCAACAGCGGTGCGGTCTGCTTGGAAGCGGTGATGATCATGTAGATGGGAGGGGTATAGTGCGCACCGCCATACAATTGACTGGGAAGCTGGTCGTAGAAAATGCCGGCCCCGGTGCGGATCGACATCTTTCCTTTTGAGGTCGGGTCCCAGGCGAAGCTGAGGCGCGGCGCGAAATTGTTGTAGTCGCCCTTTTCCAGGATGTTGTACCGCGTTTCGTTCTTGCCGTCGGCGATGCGGCTCGTAAAGTCGTTGCCGCTGCGCCATCGCACGTTGTTGCCGAGCGTGGCCTGGCCGACCTTGCCGTAGGTTTCCCAGCGTATGCCGTAGGTCATGGTCAGGTTCGAACGCAACTTCCAGGCATCCTCGAAAAACCATCCCACGGTGGTCTGCCGTTCGGCCACATCGGGGGTGTACACGGATCCATCGACGGGATTCAGTCCGATGTTGCCCTGCGAGAAGGGGTCATCCAAGACAAAGTCCCAAATGTTGTTGAAGCTGTAACTGGGCCGTTGATAACTCGCCGTCGGTTTCCAGTTGCTTTGCAATTTGGACAGCGTGAAGCCTCCCCGGATCGTATGGGTTCCGCGAATCCAGCTCAGCGTATTGCTGTAGTGGTAATTGTTTTGGATAAAGGGTACCGGGCCGCCTTTGCCGAAGCCGCTAATTCCTCCCGTGCCGGCGATCGAGATGCCGGATGGGATCTGACACTCGGCGCATTCGATCTCGCCATGCACCCGTACTGCGGTCGCCCGGAATTCGTTGATCAGGTTGGGCGAAAAGGTGTGCGTCTCGTTGATGCTTCCGTACCAGTTCCGGATCGGGAAAAAGATGCGGAAAGCCGGCCGAATTGTGCTGCCGTCCATGGAACCTTCGGAATTGCGGAAGACGTTGACGTAAAAGCGGTCTTTGTCGGTGATCATATGATCACCGCGCACATTCCACTGTTCGCCTTGCCGGGGCGAGGTAATGGGGGTAACGCCTTGTCCGACGACCCGCAGATCACACGGCATCGGGCCGATGGGGGTGGTCACCTGTGCCGAGCCGGAACAAGGAACGCCGAGAATGTTGGCGACGGTCAAAAAGTTGGTGTAAGGTTCAAAAGCGGCCGGATATTTGTCCAGCAAAAACGCGGATTTGTTGTTGGGATACCGCTGCTTGACGAGGTTGCGGAACTCGCTGGTCTCAACCTGAGTGGCGGCATTCGAGGCGGTGACCTGGCGCATGACGTCGAAGGATCCGAAGAAGAAGGTCCGGTTCTTGATGATCGGCCCTCCGATGCTCCCCATGTACTCGTTTTTGCGTGTGACCGGCAGCACGCGGCCCGTCAGTGCGTTGGGGACATTCTGGAAAAGGCTGCGGGACTGGAACTTGTTGTTGGAATGGAACCAAGCCAAGCTGCCGTGAAGCTCATTGGTTCCTTGCTTGGTGAGCACGTTTACAGTGGCGCCCGCGTCGTTGCCCTTCTCGGCGGAGAAGTCGTTGACGGCGACACGCATCTCCTGAATGGATTCCGCGTTGGGTTGCAGGTTGATGCGGCCCCTGCGCACCATGGAGGTCACGGAGGCGGCATCCACCGAGAAGCCGTTTTGTTCGCCGCGTAGCCCTGCGGCGCTCATCTGGATCTGAGGCTCAGAACCGAAGACGTCGTTTTGCCCAGTAGAACCGACGACGCCCGGCGCCAGCGCCACCAGACCCAGGAAGTTCCTGCCGGGCAGCGGCAATTCGGTGAGTTGTTTCTGTTCGATCACTTGAGAGACCCGAGCCACCGAGAGCTCCACTGCGGCGGCTTCCGCCGTGACGCTCACCGCGGTGGCGGCCGTTCCCAGCTCCAGAGTGAGATTGACGGTGCGCGTCTGGCCGACCGACAACTGCAAGTCGCTGATTTCAAGAGGCTTGAATCCCTGGGCATTGACTGTTAGCCGGAAACGCCCCGCTGGCAGCGACGGGAAACGGTAATAACCCGCCTCGCTCGTCTGCACGGTGGTGCGAATCCCGGTATCCACGTTCTCAAGAACCAAAGTTGCCCCCGGGACCACGGCTCTGGACGGATCCATCACCGTACCCTCGATTTGTGACGTGAACTGCCCGTGCAGCACAGGGACTCCGGCGAAAGCTGCCAGGGCGGTGAACACCAAGAATTGGTGAAGTTTCATGGATACTCCCTCCGCAAGCGCTTGCAATTATAACGCCGATTCAGGAATCCGTCAACCCTTCTTGCGTAAGTTTTTGCGGAATTCTAAACCAGTTCTCGGGAAGTGTAGGAAAAAGTTGGGTGCGCGCGAGTGTGGAATCGATTTCAGAGGCTACTGCGCCTTGGTCCTGCTGTTCCTCGCCGCCGCGTTGCGGATATGCCCCAGCCCTTGGCTCCTGAGCGAGGAATGTGGCACAAGTAACCACCTACACTTGGTGGTGGTTTCAGGGAAATGGGCCTTAGGGACCAAAGCGACGCGATCTCGGGAAGAAACCGCTCCGCAGCCGCGGATGCCCCAAATGGCCACGCATTCAACGTTTCCCCAACGCGGACGCGCTCTTTATAAGAGCATTCAGACGATATAGGATCTTTTGGGGGCCGCCGAAGGAAAGCGAAATTCCCGCGTTCTGTCCACCCCGCCTACGCGCCGTTCTGCGGCAGTAAACCTGCACGGCCCTGGGTTCGGAACTCGTACTTGTCGATCACCACCGCCACGTCATTTCCGCGGCAGCGGACCACCTTCCCCCGGGCCACCAGCTTCAACGGGCATTTCCCGTTCAATTGAGCCGGCCAGCTCACCGCCAGCTCGACGCGCCTGCCTTGCGGCAAGGGCGTCTCGGCAGCGAACAGAATGCCGTTGCTGCTGATGTCCAACGTCTTCCCCGTGCCCCATTGCGGCGCGCCCCGTCCGCCCAGCAACCGGTAGCGCAGCTCCTGGACAATCGGAAACCGGCTGGTGCGCCGCCGATCCGTGCCTCCCCAACTTGTGAATACCTCTCGGAACGTGGTCTGTGTCATCTTCCCTCGAACCTTCGTATCTAGTTGCCTCTTCTACTAGATGCTCCAACGTCGAGCCCGGACCCGACAATGGGAAAATGGTTCTAAACCGGGCCTTATGATTACCAGTACTCTAGTCCCTTGGCTGCTTGAGTCTTCTCAACTCACGGATCTCCTCCAGCCGCTCACGGATTCGTTTCTCCCAACCGCGATCGGTCGGATGATAAAACTGCTTTCCCTGGAGTGACTCCGGCAGGCATGGCATTCCAGGCACGGCGTCCTCGAACTGGTGAGCGTGCTCATAGCCCTTGCCGTAGCCCCATTCCTTCATGTGCCTTGTTACCGGATTGCGTAGGTGCATGGGCACGGGTTCCGCCAAACCTTCGGCGGCTTGGGCCCGTGCGGCGTTCAGAGCCTGATAAGCCGCATCTGACTTCTGCGCCAGCGCCAAGTAAAGCGCAGCCTGCGCCAAGGCTTGGTCGCCTTCGGGAATGCCCAGAAAATGAACCGCTTGCATCGCCGCTACGGCCTGCTCGAGCGCCCGGGGATCGGCCAACCCGATATCTTCGATGGCCATCCGGATCAGGCGCCGGGCGATGTAGAGGCGGTCCTCGCCAGCCTCGAGCATCCGCGCCAGCCAATACAAGGCGGCGTCCGGATCGCTCGATCGGACCGACTTGTGCAAGGCCGAGATGAGGTTGTAGTGTTCTTCGCCGGCCTTGTCATAGAGCAGCGTCCTGCGCTGGATGGCGTCTTCAACCGCCTGCCGGGAGAGTTCGCGGCCGGGCGAGGCCGCCACAGCCGACTCCAAAACGTTGTATGCCATCCGGGCATCGCCATTAGAGTAGATCGCGATCTGCTCCAGCAGCTCCTCGGGGGCTTCCATCTGTCGAGATCCCAAGCCCCGCTCGGCGTCGCTCAACGCCCGCTTGAGCAGCGTCACGATCTCCGGCACAGTCAGAGCCCGCAGCGCGTAGACCTGGGCGCGGCTGAGCAAGGCCGAAATCACCTCGAAGGATGGATTCTCGGTGGTAGCCCCAATCAAGATGACATCTCCCCGCTCGACGTAAGGCAGGAAGGCGTCCTGCTGAGCCTTGTTGAAGCGGTGGATCTCGTCGATGAAGAGCACCGTCCGGCGGCCGGTGCGCCGGTTGCGCTCGGCCTGCGCCATGACTTCCTTTATCTCTTTGATCCCGCTGAGCACCGCGCTAAAGGGCACGAAATCGCACCGGGACATCCCAGCAACCAGACGGGCCAAGGTGGTCTTGCCCGTTCCCGGCGGGCCCCATAGAATCATCGAGCCCAGCTCATCGCGTTCCAGCCGCACCCGCAGGGGCTTGCCGGGTCCCAGAATGTGCTCCTGGCCGACGAACTCCTCGAGGGTGCGGGGCCGCATCCGGTCGGCGAGCGGCGCGGCCGGAACCGGGTTGTCCAACGCAGGCCCCGTGTCGAACAGGCTCATGGCACGCCTCCCCGCTGCCGCCGCGCCTCGTAAAGCAGGATCGCCGCCGCCACGGCCGCATTCAGCGATTCCACACCCGTCACTGGAATCCGGACTGAGGGCGCGCCGCGGAAGTCGTTGCTGACGCCGCGTCCCTCGCTCCCCACGACCAGCACACACGGGCCCACCAGGTCGGCCGCATCGGCGGGCAGAGATCCTTCGGCGGAAGCGGCATAAACCTTGGCCCCATGGGCGGCGGCCTCGGTCAGCAGCCCCTGCGCCGTAAGCCCGGTCCGCAGCGGGACCCGGAACACGGAGCCGGCCGAGGCGCGGACCGCCTTGGGATTAAACGGGCTGACCGAGCCTTTCAGCGCCGCCACGCCGCTGGCCCCAAACGCCTCTGCGGTTCGCAACATCGTGCCCGCGTTGCCCGGATCTTGAATCCCATCCAGCGCCAGAACCAGCGGCTGCCGCCCCCAGAGATCCTCCGCCCGCCACGCCGGGATGGCCGCCAAGGCGATCACGCCCTGGTTGGTTTCGGTTGCCGCCAATCCCTCCATGACAGCAGGCGGGACCACCACCAGCCGGAACCCGCTGTGGCGGCCGGCCGTCTGGCGCACACGCGGCAGAGCTGCCTCGGTGCAAACCACGGCCTCCAGCGGCCGCCCACTGCGGAAGACTTCCTCAAGAAGATGAAAGCCTTCGGCGACGAGGAACCCTTCCTCGGTCAACCCTGTGGTCCGTGCCGCCCGTCGTATCCTTTTGAGTAGGAGGTTTTGGGCGCTGCTGATCCGTTCGGCCCTGATCATGTGCCTGGCCCGCCTCTGGCAAGCGGCCGATAAGCCGCGGGCGTCTAGAATGATACCGCACCCATGCGCAAGCTGATCGTCCTTGTGTTGCTGCTGGCCGCAGCCGGGGCCACGCATTTATTTTCCTTGGCTCGTAGCATCCACCGCCAGTCGGTCAGCGACGAAGCGGCCCCCGCCGATCTCATCCTGGTTTTGGGAGCTGCCGAGTACCGGGGCCGTCCTTCCCCGGTCTATCGCGCCCGCCTGGACCACGCCTTTGACCTGTATGAGCGCCGTCTGGCTCCCAGAATTCTGACCACGGGCGGGGCGGGCGGCGATCCGTTCTTCACGGAGGGAGGCGTTGGCCGGTCGTATTTGATATCCAGGGGCGTCCCGGCCGAAGACATCGTCGTTGAGCCCGAGGGCGCCACCACGGCCCAGAGCGTTACGGCAGCGGCGGAGATCATGCGCCGCATGGGGCTGCGCTCTTGCATCGTGGTCAGCGACGGCTACCACATCTACCGCGCCAAGTACATGCTCGCCGCTCAGGGGTTCCGGGTGTATGGGTCTCCCCGGCCGGCCGTGCCGCAAGGCGGCTGGAGGCAATGGTGGCTATATCTGCGCCAGGCGGCCGCGTTCACCTTGTGGCGGTTTGGGTTGGCTTTCTGAAGACTGGACGTCACGGGTCCGGGCCGCGGGCTAAAGCTTCAGCAAAGACCGGAGGCGTTTGGTCTGCACGCGGCTGACCGGGATCTCGGTCTGTCGCTTGTCGTCCATGCGCAACTGGTAGCTGGACTTGAACCAGGGGATCACTTCCTTGATCCGGTTGATGTTCACCAGATAGGAGCGGTGCACGCGCCAGAAGATCTCCGGATCGAGGCTGCTTTGAAGCTCCTCGAGGGTGCGGTAGTTGGACAGCCCTTCCAAGTGGGTGGCCACGATGGTAATCAGCCCGTCCTCGATGGTGGCGTACACCATGTCCTGGGCGTCGATGATAAAGTTCCGGTTTCCGCTGCGCACCAGCAACTTGGTGCGCTGAGGAAGGCTGCGCGCCGGAGGCGGCGCCGGCGGGGCGGCAGTTTGTTTGGCCTCAATGCTGCGGCGCACTCGAGCGATGGTCTCCGCAAGGCGGTCCTTTTCGACCGGTTTGAGCAGGTAGTCCAGCGCCTCCAAGCGGAAGGCCTGGACCGCGTACTGGTCGTAGGCGGTTGCCAGCACGAAATGCGGCAGATTCAGGCCCATCTCCTTAGCCTTGCGGATCACGGCTAGGCCGTCCAAGCCGGGCATCTGGACGTCGAGGAAGGCGATGTCGGGCTCCAGCTTTTCAATCAAGCGGAGGGCTTCCAGGCCATTGCGGCCCGTGCCCACGACTTCGATGTCGGGGAACTCTTTGAGGAGATAGGAGAGCTCCTCACACGCCAGCCTCTCGTCGTCGACGACGATGGCCGTCAGGGTTGTCGTCGCCACATCCGCCACGAGAATGGTAGTATAACATTTCGCCTTGATAATCGGTTCAGGTCTTGATGGAAAAGGAGAATTGGAATCTTGCCCGCGAAGGATAACGTAAACATCGCCCCGCCCGAGGGGAAACTCGGCGTTCTTATACCAGGGATGGGGGCCGTGACCTCCACCTTCGTCGCCGGCGTCGAAGCCGTGAAGGCCGGCTGGGCGCTGCCGATCGGCAGCCTCACGCAGATGGGCACCATCCGGCTCGGCAAGCGCACCGAGGGCCGCAGCCCGAAGATCAAGGACTTCGTTCCTTTGGCGGAGCCTCAGGATCTGGTGATCGGCGGGTGGGATATCTTTGAAGATAATGCTTACGAAGCCGCGCTCAAGGCGGGCGTGCTCGATCGGGCGCACGTCGAAAGGCTGAAAGAGCCGTTGTCGGCGATCAAGCCGATGAAGGCGGTCTTTGACCATGACTATGTGCGCCGCCTGGACGGCCCGCATGTCAAGCAGGGCGGCTCCAAGATGGACAAGGCGCGGATGCTCATGGACGACATCGAGCAGTTCCGCAAGTCCACCGGCGCCTCGCGGCTGGTCATGATTTGGTGCGGGTCGACCGAGGTTCATCACGAACCCACCGAAGTCCATCAGACCATCGAGAACTTCGAGCGCGGGCTGGAAAAGAACGACCCTAACATCGCGCCGAGCCAGATCTACGCTTACGCCGCGCTCAAGATGGGCATCCCGCACGCCAACGGAGCGCCGAACCTGACCACCGACGTGCCCGCACTGGTGGAGCTGGCCCGCCGCAACCAGGTCCCGATCTGCGGCAAGGACTTCAAGACCGGCCAGACTTTGATGAAGACCATCGTGGCGCCGGGCCTTAAGGCGCGCATGTTGGGGCTTACGGGCTGGTACTCGACCAACATTCTGGGCAACCGCGACGGAGAGGTGTTGGACGATCCTGCTTCCTTCAGGACGAAGGAAGTCACCAAGCTCTCGGTGTTGGAGTACATCCTGCAACCGGAGCTGTACCCGGAGCTGTACAAGGACTTCTACCACGTCGTCCGCATCAACTACTACCCGCCGAGGGGCGACGCCAAGGAAGGCTGGGACAACATCGACATCTTCGGCTGGATGGGGTATCCCATGCAGATCAAGATCAACTTCCTGTGCCGGGATTCGATCCTCGCCGCTCCGCTGGTGTTAGATCTGGTCCTGTTCCTGGATCTGGCGCAACGGGCCGGAATGAAAGGCATTCAGGAGTGGCTCTCTTTCTATTTCAAGGCGCCGATGACCGCCCCCGGGCTATATCCCGAACATGACATCTTCATCCAGCTCATGAAGCTGAAGAACACGCTGCGCTGGATGCGCGGCGAGGACCTCATCACCCACCTCGGACTGGAGTATTACGATTAGCGGGGCGTGCCAGTCCCCGGAACGGGCTATGGAAGTCCTGGTCATCGGCGGAACCCTCTTCATTGGGCGCTTCTTAGTGGCGGCGCTGCTCAAGGAGGGACATAACGTCACGGTGCTGCACCGCAGGCCGGGCCATGACCTGGGCAGACGGGTCGGCGAGATCATCGCGGACCGCAATAATGCCACCCAACTACGTGAGGCGTTATCGGGCAGGGCCTTCGACGTGGTCTTCGACAACGTCTACGACTGGAAGCGGGGAACCACCGCCGAGCAGGTCGAAGCGACCGCGCGGGCCTGCGGACCCAACCTCCAGCGCTACGTTTTCATGTCCAGCGTGGCGGCCTACGGCGACGGGCTCAATCACCACGAAGGCGACGCCCTGGCGCCGGATGATCACCCCGACGCCTACGTTCGCAACAAGGCGATGAGCGAGCGGGCGCTGTTCCGGCTGCGCCAGCGCTGCGGTTTCCCGGTGGTTACTCTGCGCCCGCCCTTCGTCTACGGGCCGAAGAACCCGTTCTACCGCGAGGCCTTCTTCTGGGACCGGCTCCGTGACCGCCGGCCGATCATCATCCCGGGAGACGGGCGGCGCCTCATGCAATTCGTCTTCGTTAAGGATCTTGTCTGGGCGTGCCTGAAGGTGATGAGCGAGCCGGCAGCCGTGGGGCACGCTTTCAATATTGCCAACCTCCGGCCCATCACCCAGACGGAAGCGGTGGAGGCGTTTGCCGCCGCCGCCGGCAAGAAGGCGCAGACCGTCCGGGTGCCGCGCGAAGTGATCCAGCGCGCCGGAGGGCAGATCCTCGGCAGCCGGCTTTACTTCGGCGAGTACTTTGACCTGCCGCCGATCACCCAGATCATCAGTAAGGCGCAGCGCATGCTCGGTTTCAAGCCTACGGATTTCGCCGCGGGGCTGGCCGAGACCTATCGCTGGTATCAGCGGCATCACAACCACCCCGCCCCCGATTATTCCTTCGAGGATCATCTTCTGCAATTCGCTGTGCCGGCTTCGGCGAAGTAGAGGCCACCCGGCTCAGAGAGCGCGTGCCGGGTCCGAGCGCGCCGCAAAGCGGCAACCGAGGCCATCTGTGCCGCGAAGCGGACATGGTAGGCTGGCGGGTATGGAAGCAGCGAACGGCGCCCCCGGCTGGCGCATCTCACGAAGAGTTTTTCTGCAATCCGCGGCCGCTCTGGCGGGGTTGCCCCTCAAGGGCGCGCAGGAGGGAGGGCTCAGGTTCGGCGTGGTAACGGATGTCCACTATGCGGACCGCCCGCCTTCGGGGACGCGTTACTACCGGCTCGGAATCGGCAAACTGCGGGCTGTCGTCGACTTGATGAACGCCCAGCGGGTGGATTTTCTCATCGAGCTGGGGGATTTCAAGGACCAGGATGAGCAGCCCTCGGAAGCTCGTACGATCGAATATCTGCGGGCCATCGAGACCGTCTTTCAGAGCTTCGGCGGCGCGCGGTATCACGTGCTGGGCAACCACGACGTGGACAGCATCAGCAAGATGCAGTTCCAGGCTGTGGTCTCCAATACCGGCATTGCGCGGGAGCGGACCTACTATTCGTTTGACCGGGGCGGATTCCACTTTGTGGTGCTGGACGCGAACTTCCGGCGGGACGGCGTTCCCTATGAGAAGGGAAACTACGACTACAAGGACACGAACGTTTCGGCCGAGCAGGTTGAGTGGCTGCGCAAGGATCTGGCCGACGCGCAGGGCCCGTGTGTGGTCTTTGTGCACCAGCGGCTGGACGAGAGCAAGGAATCGCCGCCGATAGGCAACCGGGCGGTGGTCCGCGAAATCCTGGAAGGGTCCGGCAGAGTGGGGCTGGTGATGCAGGGACACGTGCACGCGGGCGGCTACCAGCAGATCGGCGGGATTCATTACTACACGCAAGTGGCTTCCGTGGAGGGGGACAGGGCGGGCGACGCCACCTGCACTATTGTGCGGTTGCAGCCCGGCGGCAGCATCGAAATCACCGGCTACGAGCGGGCGGTGAGCCGGAATCTCGTGACGGCCACTAGGTGAGCTGGCAGGAATGCCGGTGCGGCAAGCTCCCCTGCGGGGGACA
>JAIMAR010000115.1 GCA_023511855.1 Bryobacteraceae bacterium | reverse complement strand
CCTCACGGCCTGGGGAGGGAGTCCTTGAGGTCCCTCACCAGCTTCTCCACGTCGGAATCTATGCGCTCGACCTCCACGCACCTTTCCTTGAGCACCGGGTCTCCGAAGGTCCTGATGGGAAGGACCGCCATCTCGTATCCTCCTACGCGCCTTGTGAACTCGATGCCGCCATGGATATCGACCGCTCTCCCGAATGGCCTCGGGCCTGCCGCTACAGGCCCGCCTCCGAGCGCAGGAGCTCCGCCTTGTCAGTGTGCTCCCAGGTGAAGTCCCTGTCCTGGCGTCCGAAGTGACCGTAGGCTGCCGTCTTCCTGTATATGGGACGGCGCAGCTTCAGGTCCCTGATGATTGCCGCCGGGCGCAGGTCGAAGTACTCCCGTATCAGCGCCTGGATGGTCTCCATGGGGACCTTCTCGGTCCCGAAGGCCTCCACCATCACCGATACCGGGTGCGCGACCCCTATGGCGTAGGCGAGCTGCACCTCGAAGCGGTCGGCCAGCCCCGCGGCCACCACGTTCTTGGCCACGTAGCGCGCCATATAGCAGGCCGAGCGGTCGACCTTCGTGGGATCCTTGCCGCTGAAGCAACCCCCGCCGTGGCGGCCCATGCCTCCGTAAGTGTCGACGATGATCTTCCGCCCCGTCAGCCCGGTGTCCCCGTGCGGTCCGCCCACGACAAAGCGTCCGGTGGGGTTGATATGAATCCGTGTATTGCGGTCCACCATATCGGGCGGCAGCACCGCGTCGATGATGTGCTGCTTGATCTCGGCGCGCAACTGCTCGGTGGAAACCGCATCGCTGTGCTGGCTGGAGACCACAACCGCGTCGATGCGCACGGGGCGCCCGTTTTCGTAAGCCACGCTGACCTGCGATTTGCCGTCCGGACGCAGGTAGTTCAGAATGCCGGCGCGGCGCACTTCACTGAGCCTGCGCACCAACCGGTGCGCCAGCATGATGGGCAGCGGCATCAGCTCCGGGGTTTCGTCGCAGGCGTAGCCGAACATCATGCCCTGATCGCCGGCCCCGCCCGTGTCCACGCCCATGGCGATGTCCGGCGACTGGCTCTGGAGCGCGCTGATGACGCCGCAGGTCTCGGCGTCGAAGCCATAGGAGGCATCCGTATAGCCGATCTCACGGATGACCTGCCGCGCCACTTTGGGCACGTCCACGTAGGTCTTGGTGGTGATCTCGCCGGCCACCACGCACAGCCCCGTGGTGACCAGCACTTCGCAGGCCACGCGGCCCATCGGATCTTCGGCCAGCACGGCGTCCAATACGGCGTCCGAAATCTGGTCCGCCATCTTATCCGGATGACCCTCGGTCACCGACTCCGAGGTAAAAAGTTGCTTGTGCAAAAGCACCTGAGTTGACCTCCTCCAGCAGCCGCTCCTTGCGGCCGGGCGGGCCTCTTGCCTGCCCGCGCGATCTCGCGTGCGGGACCAACACCCTATCCCAGATGCCGCCGATTCGGGGAGACGACCGAAACGACAAGTGTATCGGAGCGGCCGCCCTCCGTCAATCGCGCCCGCGCCGGCGTGTTACATTTGCGAGACCAAAGATGGCTCTTTTCGTATGGGACAGGAGCCGTCCTCGCTTGCGCGCGCCAACTCCCGCAGCTGCCGGCGGTGGAAGCTTGTGGCCCGGCGCGCCAGCCCCTGTTTACGCAACGGGCCCGGAGCGCCTTTTGAAGCTCCCTGCTCCCATCCCCTGAGCATCTCGCGGCCCCTTTGCGAATAGAGGCGCTCAAGAAACTCGCGCTCAAACCGATCGAGATCATAGTCGGCCCGGTCGCGGCGCTCAAACCGCTCCGGCTCTGTGGGCACGTTCAGGATCCATCGCGTTTCGGAATCCGCTCCGGCGCCCGGAGTTCCCATTCTCCAACACAGAAGCAATCGGGACCGAAGACCTTCCAGCGTCTGCGGACGGACCGGCTCACAACGCATTTAGGCGGGTTCTTTTGGTCGTAGCGGCATTGTGATGACGACCCGCGTGCCTTCGCCTGCCGCCGATTGCACTTGGACCGTTCCCCCGACTTCTTGCGCGCGTTCCCGCATGACTTGCAGGCCGAAGCTATGGCCCCCGGCAGGCCGCACCGCCGCCGTGTCGAATCCGGAGCCGTCGTCCTGAACCGTCACCTCGGCGCGGCCATCGCGGAGTCGGATCCGGACTTGGACGCTGCTCGCTCGCGCGTGTTTCCTCACGTTCGTGAGCGCTTCCTGAATGATGCGCATCAACTGGGTACCAGCCATGGGTTCGAAGACTTGACCGGCCATCTCGGGGGACACATTCAGATCCGTAGCGATGCCGTTGTTCTCACCGAACTCCCGCAGGTAATCGCCCAGCGCGGGAACCAATGGACCGGCGGTGGTAACTCCGGCGCGGCTTCCGAGGATGTACTCCCGCACGTCGTTTTGGGCGTCCTGCGCAGCAGCCGCCAGGCGCGACACACGGCGCTTCGCTTGCAGTGACTCGTTCCGCTCCAGATATCGCTCTGCCACCACAGCTTGCATCTTGATGTACCCCAGCACCTGGCCCAGGGTGTCGTGGAGCTCCCGCGCCACGCGTTCGCGCTCGCGGAGCGTGGCCAGCGCGCGCTGCTGTTCCAGCAGTTGCGTCTGCGCCTGCTTCTGGCCGGTCACGTCGTCCAGCAGAATCAACGTTCCGACACGACGGCCCCGCCGGTCCTTCAGTGCCGAGTTGTGGAGCGCATAATGCCTGGCGGCGTCGCCCTTGCCGAGCGTGATTTCGGTTTGCTCCCCCAGGTTGTAATCGGGCAGGAAATGCGCAAGGTTGGCGCCCCTTGCGCGCGCGGCGGAGAGTCCAAGGAGCGCCTCTGCGGCGGGATTCAGGTCCATGATCCGCCCCTCGCCGTCCAATACGAGCATTCCTTCCCGCATCTGATCGATCACCGTCCCTCGCCCGATCGGAATGAGGTTAAACAGACGGAAGCGGAACAACGCGAGCGCGTACATGGCCGCAGTGAAGTTGAACGCCAGGAAGAGGGGGTCCACCTGTGTGACGGAGATTGCGCCGGCCATCTTTGCCCCGTAACCCGCGCGCGCAACAATTTGCCCACACAGGCAAAGAGCCACCGGGAAGCGGTGCAAAGGCGACTTCCAGAATAGCCACGCAAAGACCAGCACAGTCGTCAGAGCCAGCCAATACGTGTAACCGAGAAAGATCCAGGCGCCCGCGTTGTACACGAGGCGAACCGACCCGTCCAGGATGAAACCGGACCAAAGAAAATGGTGAAGATCGTTGGTGAGAGTCAGCAGCAACCACATCAGCGGCGGTACGGCTGCGAGGACGAAATTGCGCCGGACCAGCCAACGTCTCAGATCGGCGTATTCCAGCGCGAACCACACCCCGCCCGTGGCGGTTGGAAGCTGCCAGACGCTCTGCACCTTGGCCCAGAAAACCTTGTCTGCAAGATTCGCGGACGCGGTTTCGAGTGCGGAACCCAGAGCCCACGAGGCGCCGCACAGCATCAACGCGACGAACGGCACTGCTCCTGGCACAGAGCGGCGGCGCCATCCATAGCTGGCCAACACAACCTGGATCACCGTCGAAACGACCGCCGGCCAGACATACGGAGTGTAATCCAACGGCCAGCCCATACCGGAGCATCCAGTATTATAGACCGGTAACAGCTGCGGCCCGTGCGAAGCCTCGCCGGGCGCAGCGAGCAGACAGTATCGAGCTTCGGCAGGAACGGAACCGCGTGGCCCCGCGGACCGGGCTGGCCTCAGTGGATCGCGAGGTTGCCGCCGCCCAAAGTCTGCTGAACGGTTCGGGCGCCGTTCCAATTGCTCGCGAACCAAAGCCCGCCATTCTTACTCCAAACGGTGATGCCGATGGTGTTGGTCTTCGGGTTCCCGTTGTCGGTTATAGCCACCTCCAAGGTCGCGTTGCCGTCGACTGGGATCGGCTTTTTCGGGTCCGTGATGTCCTGGATGCTTGCTTTCCCGCTGAACGTTGCCGTGGCGGGCGAAGCCGATGCCTTCACTGCCAGCGAGCTCATTGAGTTGCCCTTGATCTGATAGGCGCGCCCATTGCTGCGAATGATGGTATTGATGTGCCCTTGCAGCTTGGTGCCGGGCTTGTTGAACTTAACGTTGAACCCGAAGTTCGCCTTGCTGCCCACGCCGGGCGCGATCAGGCCCGCCGGCGACCGGAGCACAAGGTAGCCGGCGCCCGAAATCGAGTTACTCCCAGGCTGCACAACCTCCACGATTGTGTATTCCGGCATAGAAAGGTAATAGCCCAACCTGTCCCGCGGGACCATCGTCATAATCGTGAAGCTCGTCGAGCAGGGCGGGGTGGCGCAGCTTGGGATTGTCAAGGACCACTTGTGCGTGGCCGCGCCCGTCTTCGGATCCAACGCGTTTACCAGGCCGACAGGCGGGGACGCAATGAGCTCTCCGCTGTCGGTATCGAGGAACCCCACTCTGGCGTTCCGGATATCGCCAGGGTGCGGGTCATAACTGGTATCGCTGGCGGGCAAAGCGGAAGGGTCCCTTACGGTCGCTGCCAGGATCACGGTGGCGGTTGTCGAGCCGGCCGATGAGGTGGAGGCGTACAGCGTCCCTGTATAGGTGGCTGCCGCGATCTCATTGTCGATCCTTAAGGCCGTCGATACGGGGTTCGTGAACGTGAAATTGGCTGTATCCATGGTCCCGCCGAAGACGGCGTACACGGTGTGCGATCCCGAGGCGAAGTTTCCGCTGGGCGGCTGCGCCGGCATGCCGTTCACCAGCGGATCGAGCAGGGGCACGGTAATGGAGCATGCGCCGTTCGTCAGAGTGCAGGCGCCCAGGTTCGCAGCTCCCTCCAGCGCCTGAGTTCCGATCCAGAAGGTGGCCGAGGTCGCAGGAACGCGCCCGCCGAGGCCCCAGTTCGAGATGCTTGCGGTGAGCGCCACCGGGTCGCTGTACTGTGGCGAGTTGTCCGAGGCGTCCGGTTTGAACGCCGTGACCGCCACTGTGGTTAGGGCAGGCGTCACCGTCAGCGTGCCTGGATAATAGTTCGTGATGGTGTAATTCGGAGCCACTCCGCCCGTGCAGGCTATGGCGTAGCTGCCCACCGTGCTCGCGGCGCCCGCCGCGGTGGCGCATTCGGGCAGGGAACTGAACGCCGCCGCTACCGTGTCGCCCAGGACCAACCCGTCCGCCGAGACCGTCAGCGTTGGATTGGCTGCTCCCTACGGCCTCGACTGGTTGTTGGCCGTTACGGTCATGGCAGCCGGCGCGGCGAGGGTGGATTGGGTGGCCTTGGCGGCTGTGTGGTTGCTGTCGGCTAACCAGTCCGCGGTCAGCTCGCAGGTCCCGGCGCCGCTGGTCATGGTCACCGTCGTGCCGCTGATGGAGCAGGCCCCGGAGGCGCTGAAGAGCACCGTCGTATTGACGTCGGTGGTGGCGGAAACGGTGAACTGCGACCCATAGTCCGCGCTGGCGGGAGCGCCGGTAAAGGTCAGCCTGGAGAGCTTGAACAGGGTTCCGCCGCTGCGAGATCCGCCTTGGGATGTTGTGCCGTAGAGATTCCCTGAGGCATCCAGGAGCAGTCCTGCCCTTGGGCCCGCCCCATCGTCCCCATTAAAGCTATGCAGAACGGTCCAGTCACCGGAAGGATCCAGTTTGAACACCGTGCCGGCGCCCCCGGCGCCGCCGTAATTCGTGGTGCCATAGAGGTTTCCCCCGGAGTCTATCACCAGGCCCGCCAGTGGGTAGACGCCGTCATTGTCGGCCAAATGGCGCAGCACGGTGAAGTTGTTGCCGGAGTTGTCCAGCCTGAACACGGTCCCTCCCCCGAAAGAACCGCCACCAAAGGCAGTGCCGTAGAGGTTGCCCGCCGAGTCCATGACCAGATCCGACTCTGGGGATGACCCATCGGTTGCGCCCTCGAAGGAATGCAGCAAGGTGAAGTTGCCGGTGGGCTCCAGTTTGAACACGGTCCCTGCGTCGAATTGGCCCCCGTAAGCGGTCGTGCCGTACAGGTTGCCCGCGGCATCCATAAGCAGACTCCCCGCTGGCCTTCTTCCATCACCTGGCCCACCTGCGAACTGATGCAATATAGTGAAAGCCTCGGTGGAAGGGTCCAGCTTGAACACGCTCCCTCCCGAATCCCGGCAACCAACATCTGTGCCGTAGAGGAGTCCCGAGCCGTCCATGATCAAAGCCGCCCGTGCGCACACGTCCTTCGCCAGGAGGCTGAAAGCGCCGGATGGAGCCAACCGGAATACGCCTCCGAGGTTGTTGGGCCCACCCGCAGCGGCCGTCCCGTAGAGGTTGCCCGAAGCGTCCATCAGCAGACCCTTGGGCGATGCCAATGGTACGGGATCCCCGAAAGTACGCAGCACGGTGACATTGCCGGACGGATCCAGCCTGAACACGGTCCCCCACCCGAGAGCACCGCCCCTGGTCGTCGCTCCATAGAGGTTGCCCTCAGGGTCCATGATCGGACTTCCCATTGGGAAAGACCCTACGGGGCCGCCAAGATTATGCAGGATGGTATACGTGTAAGCCTCTGCCTGCGCTGGTGGCGCAGAAGCGGCGAGGGAAAGCAAGACCGCGCTGGCGGCCACCGCAAGCCGCGCGGCGTGGTTGTTCATAACGTGCATGGCGATTGTCCTTTCGCGTGAGGCGTCAATTTCTCGATGAGCCCTTCGGCCGTCAGGGCGCACGCGGGCCGGCCGGAGAGAATCAGCATCCGGTCCGCGTCAAGGTCCACGCCGATCAACATCAGTTGCGGCCGGGCCTTCCAGAGCGCCATGACGGGGTCGGGCTGAGCGGTACCCAGATCCACCAAGACGACGTCGGGCTTGAGCGCCTTCAGCCGGTCCACGGCGTCCGGCAGCGTCGCGTCGATAGACACTAGATGCAACCCTGTGCGCCGCTCGATGCGCGCTCCGATGCTGGCAAGCACCAGCGAGTTTCCGTAGAGCGCCACCGTGAGCATGACGCTATCGAGTATAAGGAGGAATTGGTCTGAGGAAGGTACAGTTTAAGTTCAGGAAAAGTACAGTTCCACTTTTTGGCGAAAAGTACAGGGTGCGGCCTGTACTTTTTGAGCGGTGGCAGCGCCTAGCCGGCCAACCCAGTGCGGCGCGCGTACTCGATCACTTGGGCGCGGTTTTTCAGGTGCAGGCGTTCGAGAATCCGGCCCATGTGGTACTTGACGGTGCGCTCGCTGAGGAACAGCTTCGCCGCCACTTCTTTGTACTTCAGGCCCTGTGCGACGAGCGTCAGCACCTCCCGCTCGCGCTCGGAAAGGGCGGCGGTCCGGTGCTTCTCTTCGAGCGCGCTTGCCTGGCGTCCGAACTCCTGCAAGATCCGGGCGGCCAGTCCCGGCGAAAACGCCGCTTCCCCGCGCTCCACCCCGCGCATCAGGGTTAGCAATTCCTCGGCGCTTTGGCTCTTGAGCAGATAACCCGAGGCGCCGCTCTTGATGGCTTCGAACAGGTCATCGTCCGCTTCCGAAACCGTCAGCATAATGACTTGGATTTCGGGCAGTTCCGCCTTGATCACGCGCAGAGCCGCCAGCCCATCGAGCCGCGGCATGCGAATATCCATCAGGAGCACGTCCGGGTGCAAGTCTCTCGCCTTTTCCACCGCCTCAAGACCGTCGTGGGCGAGCCCTTCAACCTCATACCCGTTTGCCTCGAGCAGATCTTTGAGACCGTCGAGGGAAAGGGGATGATCGTCGGCGAGCAAGACTTTCATCGCAGGGCGCTAGCTGGCTAGTCGATTTTGAGAGCTACGGGTATTATACGCGGATTGTGGAAGTAGCGCTTCCGCGGTTATTTCGGGCAGGGTTGCGAAAGCGGCTCGACTTCGAGCTGCCGCGAAACGCCCTGCGACCGGATGTACCCTACGGAGCCGCTTCAGGAGCACGGCCCGCAGCCTGGGGGCCATCCGGGGACGATTCCCCGCCGGCGGCCGCAGCCAGCTGCTGGCCCGCCCACCGGCAACGCCACCGCCGCCTCCGATGGGAGTGCGCATGCAGCCAACAGCGTCAGCCTGAGAGTCTTGCGGCGCATTTGTGCGGTTTACGCCTGCTTGAACTGGCCTCCCCGTCCAGCATCCTAGCGGCTCACGCAGCTTTCCATGGAAGCTCCGGCCAGAGGATCGATTAACATAGGAGCTTATGCGAGTGGTCATTGTTGGCGCCGGATATGTGGGCATCTCGACAGCGGTCTCCCTGGCTTATATCGGCCACGAGGTAGTTTGCCTGGATGTGGACGAGTCCAAAATCGAGCTGCTTCGACGCGGGGAGTTTCCCATTTATGAGCCCTGGCTGGAGGAACTGACGGCCCTGGCCCGCGAGCGGCTGACTTTCACCACGAGCTACGAGTGCGTTCGGGATGCCGAGGTCGTCTTCATCGCCGTAGGCACCCCTCCGCTGCCGGACGGCAACCCCAACCTCGCCTATCTGGAATCAGCGGCGACCCAGATCGGCCGCCACTTGGGCCCAGGCTTCACCGTGGTGGTCAACAAATCGACTGTTCCCATCGGCAGCGGCAACTGGGTAGGCATGCTGATCCGCGACGCGGCCTCCGCGGGCGGCCGCAATCAAGGCCAGGCCCGGTTCGCCGTCGCGAGCAATCCTGAATTTCTGCGGGAAGGCACTGCGTTGCACGATTCGCTCTACCCCGACCGTATCGTGGCCGGATCCGACGACGCGCAAGCCCTGGAAATCCTGCGCCGGCTTTACCGGCCGATCCTGGAGCAGACCTTCGCCGCTCCGGCCTTCTTACCGCGCCCCGAGGGCCTGGAGGTCGTGCCGTGGCTGACGACCAATCTGGCCAGCTCAGAGCTGATCAAGTACGCCGCCAATGCGTTTTTGGCGCTCAAGATCAGCTTTATTAATGACATTGCCCAGCTTTCCGAAAAAGTCGGCGGCGACATCGTCCAGATCGCCAAGGGCATCGGGCTGGACGCCCGCATCGGCGTGCGCTTCCTTCAGGCGGGCGTGGGCTGGGGCGGATCCTGCTTTGCCAAAGACACGGCGGCGCTGATTGCCACCGCCCGCGAATACGGCCTGAGCTTGCCCACCGTGGAGGCGGCCCGCGAGGTGAACCGCCGTCAGCGCGAGCGGGCCGTGGAGAAACTTCAGTCCGAACTCAAGATCCTCAAAGGCCGAACCATCGGACTGCTGGGCTTGGCCTTCAAGCCCAATACCGACGATCTGCGGGACGCCCCCGCGCTCGAGATCGCCCAGCGGCTGGCCGAGCGCGGCGCCCGCGTCCGGGCCCATGACCCGGTGGCGCTGCCCCGCGCCCGGCGCGAGTGCGCCGACAGCCACCTCAGCTTTTGCGACGATCTGATGAGCCTGGCCGACGGCGCTGACGCGCTGGTGCTCGTCACCGAATGGCCGCAGTACCGGGATGCGGACTGGGACGCGCTCAAGCAGCGCCTGGCCGTGCCGCTCATCCTCGATTGCCGCAACTACCTGGACCGCGAGGCCTTGGAGCGGGCCGGTTTCCGCTACCTCGGCATGGGCCGCTGAGCGGCAGCTTGAATTTTACAACGGAGTCTCCCTGCCGCGGTCTATACTGAGCACAGGCCAGTCCTATCAGGAGGCATTCATCCGGTTTATGGCATACCAATCTTCGCGTCGAGACTTTTTGGCGGCGGGCTGCGCCGTGCCCGCGGCTCTGGCCGCGGCAAAGCAGCCATCGGCCGCTCAGCAAGCGGGCCTTCCTTACGCCACGCTCGGCAAGACCGGCCTGCGCGTCACCCGGATAGGCTTCGGGGGAACGGCAGCGACCGATCCCAGCGTCGCCGCTCGCGCCATCGATATGGGCATCAACTTCATCGACTCGGCGCGCGTGTACCTCAACGGCAATCATGAGCGCATGATCGGCAACGTCATCCGGGGCAAGCGACAGCAGCTTGTGCTCGAAAGCAAAACCACCGCCAAGACCAAAGACGCCGCACTGCGCGATCTGGAAACGAGCCTCAGGGAACTGGGCACCGACTACCTCGACATCTGGCATCTGCACGGCTGCAATACCCCTGCCGAACTTCCCGACGAGCTGTTCGAGGCGCAGAGGATCGCCAAACAGCAGGGCAAAATCCGCTTCGCCGGCGTCAGCATGCACTTTACGATGAGCCAGATGATCCCCTATCTCATCAAGATGGGCCAAACCGACGTCATCCTGACCGCCTACAACTTCAGCATGCCGCCCGAGATGGAAATGGAGAAGACCCTGGAGGCGGCCCATAAGGCAGGCATCGGAATCGCCGCGATGAAGGTGATGGCCGGCGGCTTCGCCCGCATCCAGCGCGGGGACCGACTCTACACCGACAACCCCAGGGGGCTCACCGAACAGCTCAAAAAGCCGGGCGCGATGATCGCCGCCATGAAGTGGGTCCTCCGCAACCCGAACGTGGGCAGCGCCGTAATCGGCATGGCCAACGACGAGCAGGTCGAGGAGGACATCACCGCTGTAAACCAGCCCTTCACCGAGACCGACCGGAAACTGCTCGCCGCCCAGCTCGACTACATCCGGCCGTTGTACTGCCGGATGTGCGGCGCCTGCACCGGCCAGTGCCCCCAAGGTTTGCCGGTGGGCGACATGCTCCGCATCCTCAGCTACGCCGACGGCTACGGTCAGTTCCCCATGGCCCGCGCGAGCTTCCTGACGCTTCCGGAGGCGGCGCGCCGCGTTCGCTGCCAGGATTGCGGGGCTTGCGCCGTCCAGTGCCCGAACGGCGTGCGCGTAAAGGAGCGATTGACCTTGGCGCAGAACTGGTTGGCGTAGGCAGAGACTACTTCAACTATCTAGGGTTTATCGTATTCCCCTAAAGGCCGATACCAGATGTTGCGAAATCGCACCGGATTGTTGTGATCTTGCAACATTAGCGAGGCCAGCGGCTCGTGGGGCTTGTAGCTGGCCACCTGCCGGAACACCATCGGTCCCATGGAGGCTTGGTGGTTGTGAATGACGACGCCGTTGTGCAAGACCGTAAAGTACACGGGCTTCACGACTTTGTCGCCATCGAAGACGGGAGCCTCGAAAATGATGTCGTAAGTTTGCCACTGGCCCGGTTCCCGGCAAGCGTTGACCAAAGGCGGCCACTGGCCGTAAATGGCGCCCGCGTGGCCGTCGGCGTAGGTGGGGTTTTTGTAGCAATCGAGCACCTGAATTTCGTAGCGCTCCATGATGAGAACGCCGCTGTTGCCGCGTCCCTGGCTGTTACCGGTGATGACGGTTGGCGAAGCCCATTCAATGTGATATTGGCCGGTACCGAATTTCTCCTTGGTGAGCAGGTCCCCCGTGCCGGCGACGACCTCCATGTAACCGTTTTCGACTTTCCATTTAGCCTCGCTGACCTGCCCCCGGCGGCGGTTCACCCATTTGGAAAGGTCTTTGCCATCGAACAGCACGATGGCGTCGGAAGGTGGCCGGCCGGGGCGTTCCTGGCTGCTCTCGGTGCCGGGAATGACCACGCGGGGGTGTGGACGCTTGGCGTCGTGGACGCGATAGGGCAATCCGGGCAGCATGGGGGTGCCTTCCTCGCCGAGCTGCGCCCAACCGACCCAGGCGGCGACCGCGAGCATGAGCGCCGCGGTCAAAGCTCCCATCCTGCGGCTCCGCGATGCCGAACTTCTATGAATACGCGTTTTCTGTGTATCTTTAATCATGAGGCAGCCTCGCTTGGGGGTTTTCTTCGGCGGTATTCTAGCACTTTGGCCGGCGGGGCAGGAGTTGAGGGAACAAGCCGAATGCGCTTAACGTAGGAAAAAGCGGGAGCAAGATGCCGTTCTGTTGCCAGTGCGGGAGCCGGACAGCCGACACGGACCTGTACTGCGCTGTCTGCGGCGCACGCCAGCCGGTGGCGGCGGCCACTGGGCCCAGCGGCGGCATCAGCCCGCGCACCGCTTCGCTGCTGTGCTACATCCCGCTGGTCGGCTGGATTCCGGCCATCATCGTGCTGGCTTCCAAGCGCTTCCGCACTGACCTCGACGTCCGTTTCCACGCCTTCCAAGGCATCTATCTCTTCGTGGCCTGGCTGCTGGTAGATTGGGTCATCGCTCCGCTGACCGTGCTGCCGCACATCGCCGGCGGACCCAGGATCCTGTGGTTTGCACCCGGGATGGCGATCAGCGGTCTGTTGAAATTGGCGCTGTTCGCCTGCTGGATCCTCATGCTCATCAAGGTCAACGAAGGAGTCCGCTACAAGCTGCCGCTGTTCGGCGAGCTCGCTGACCGGTCGCTGGCCGAGCAGAAGTAAGATTCCCCTTTCCAGTTTTCTCATTCAGTCCGCGTTGAAGGAGCGAGGATCTGTCTCCGCGGCGCCCGCTCCCAAGTAGGAGCGTGCTGCGGACGGAAGTGTGCAGACGCGGGCCACTATTGGGCATAGTGCAAGCGTGAGGGGGACGCAAGTTGGTGGTTTCAATTGCGGTTGGTTGGGTCTTCTGAGCTGTTCTTGCTGCTTTTTGACTCCTTGTTGAGCTGGTTGCTGTTATCGGTTGCCTCTTTGTTTTGTTTAAGTTGGGAGGCCTCCCCCGCCTGCTCACCCCCGGCGGCCGGCTTCAGGGACCG
>JAIMAR010000114.1 GCA_023511855.1 Bryobacteraceae bacterium | reverse complement strand
AGATTACCTTTATCGACACCCCCGGCCATGAAGTGAAGGCTTCATGGCCGGGGGTGTCGATAAAGGTAATCTGGCGGCCGTTTACCTCGACGCAGTAAGCTCCGATGTGCTGCGTGATGCCGCCCGCCTCGCGGTCCGCCACATTGCTTTGGCGGATGGCGTCGAGCAGCGAGGTCTTGCCGTGGTCCACATGGCCCATGACGGTGACCACCGGAGGACGGGGAGCCAGGTCGCGGTCGGCCTCAGCTTCCTGCACCACCTGCACCGCCTCCTCCTCGAAGCTCATCGTACTGGCTTCTGCTCCGAAGGCCTTGGCGATTTCGACGGCCAACTTCACGTCCAGAGTCTGGTTAATGGTGGCGAAGATCTTTCTTTCGAACAGCTTCTTGATGACCAGGCTCGCTTTGAGACCGAGTTTCTCGGAGAGTTCTTTGACCGTGATGCCCTCAGCGACGGTGATCTGCTTGTTGACTGCGACCGGGGTTTCGGCCTCACGCCGGAAGGAAGGACGAATGTCTTTCTCTTCCCTCTCGAGTAGCCGGTCGCGGTCGGTGGCCCGAGCTCCGGGTTTACGCTCGCCAGGCCGACGGGTTTGCTCGGGGATGGGCGCAACCGCGGCTTCCGCACGCCCGGCGGCGGTTGGGTGCAGCGCGCGCCCGCGGGCCGGACGAGCGCCAGGCACAGGGGTGCGCAAGGGCTGTCCGGGACGGATCGGCCCGCGATAAATCGGCTGTCCAGGAACCGGCGTGGTAGCGGGCCGGCCAGGACGCGGCTGAGGTTGACCGGGCATCGCTTTCGGCTGGGTGAGCCTAGCGAGCACCTCAGGGCTGGGGGGAACCACTGGCCGATCCGCGGGCTGCCCGGCCAAAGCCGAGCGTGAGAGCGGGCGCGGAGCAGGCTGGGCCGGAGCCGGGGGAGGGGCCACCGTTGCAGGCCGGACAGGCTCGGCGACGGAAGGCTTCTTCGTCGCCGGCAACACTACCGTGGACAAAGGCTGGCGGGGGCCGGAAAGGATCTGCCCAGGTTTCGGCGCCGCCGGGACTGGTTTGGCCGGAATCGCCGCAGGGGGAGCTGCCGCGGAGGGCGCAGCCGCAGGCGGCGCGGCAGGCGCGGGAGGCGCGGGCGTCGGGGGCGGCAGAGGAGCCGCAGACGGCGTGGCTGCGGACTCCACAGGGGGCCGGGCGCCAGCCAAAGGCGGACGCAACTTCTGCGGGGCGATCCGAATCGCGGGGAATTCCTCCTTAGGAGGAGCGGCCGTAGGAGGAGCAGGAGCCGGTTCGCCGGCCGCTGGCGCCGGCGCGGGCTCTTCGGCAGGCTTGGCCGCTTCCGCTTCCGCGGGCTTCGGGGCGGCCGTTTCAGGCGGCCCTTCGGCCGGCTGCGGCTCCGCAGCCGGGGCCGGCTCCTCAGGTGGCAATAGCCCGAAATGGCGGCGCAACTTGTTGGCCACGTCCTCGTCGAGCGAGCTGGAGTGGGTCTTCTTCTCCGTGATGCCGAACTCGGGCAGCAATTCCAGCAGCCGGGCCGGCTTCACCTCCAGCTCCCGGGCCAACTCGTTGATTCGGATCTTCGCCATAAATTTGACTGCCCTAAGTGCTTGCTCCTCAGTTAACGAGGCAGCTCGTCTTTTTCCCTTTCGTTTTTACATAGACCACCCGTTGCCCGTGGTTGCGCAACTTCACCCGCCAATTTCAATCTGAGTCCTTTATCGTATCAGATTCTATCGGTTCGGCATTCGAACTCATCGTCGAATTCTCCGCAGGTTCCGCTTGCGCCTGCACGGCCGGCGGTTCGGGCGGCTGCTGCTCCCACGGCTCAGCCGTGGGCTCGGGTCCAGCCGGGATTTCGGCTGCCACGGGCTCACCGCCGTCCACTTGTTCCGCCTCCAAAGGCGGGGCTGCACCGGCCTCCAAAACCTCCGGGGCACCGGCGGATGGTTCTTCCGCCCCCTCCAGCGCTTCCTCAAACTGGCGGTAGTAGTTGTTTACCGCGATCTGGATTCTTTCCACCATTTTGGGGCCGATGCCCGGGATCTCTTCCAACTGCTCGGGGGTCATGGAGCCCAGTTTCTCCACGGTGCCGATGCCCGCCTCGGTGAGTTTAGAGAGCAGGCTTTCGGTGAGGCCGTGCTCCATCAGGACCGAGACCGGAGCGCCGGGCACCACAAGGGCGGCCATGGCCGATTCGACCTCCTGGCGTTTCTCTTCCTCGCTCTTGATGTCGACGCGCCAGTTCATCAGCTTGGCGCAGAGGCGCACATTCTGGCCGCGCTTGCCGATGGCCAGCGAAAGCTGACTGTCGTCGACGATGACTTCCATGTGGCGCTCGACCGGGTCGATCACCGTGACCTTGGAGATCTTGGCCGGGCTGAGCGCATGGGTGGCGAACACGACCGGGTCGTCGGAGTACTCGATGATGTCGATCTTTTCGCCGCGCAGCTCGCGGATGATGGACTGCACGCGCATGCCCTTCATGCCGACGCAAGCGCCCACGCAGTCGACATCCTTGTCGCGGCTCTGCACGGCGATCTTGGTGCGTTCGCCCGCCTCCCGGGCGCAGGACTTGATGACCACGGTGCCATCGTAGATCTCGGGGACCTCCTGCTCGAACAGGCGCATCACCAGCTCCGGCGCGGCCCGCGAGACGATCAGGCCGGCATTCTTGCCGGTCTTCTCGACGCTCTTAATGACCACGCGGATCCGCTCGCCGATGCTGAAGCTCTCCAACTTTGATTGTTCTTTTTTGGGCAGCCGCGCTTCGGTTTTGCCCAGATCCACGATAATGTCGCCGCCTTCGAAACGCTTGACCGTGCACTGAACCAACTCTCCCACCCGGCCCGAGTACTCCTGATACACGGTCTCGCGCTCCGCTTCCCGGACCTTCTGGAGGATGACCTGCTTGGCGGTCTGGGCCGAGATGCGCCCCAATACGTCGGTGGGTTTGGGGATGCGGACTTCGCTGCCGATTTGGGCCGCCGGGTCGATCTTTTGAGCCTGCGCGAGGCTGATCTCCGTTTGAGGGTCGGTTACGGTTTCGACGACCTTGCGGATGCCGTAGACCAGGATGGCGCCGGTGCGCGGATCCAAGTCGGCCACCAGCGGCTCCTCGGTGCGGAAATGTTTGCGAGCCGCCGCCAGCATGGCGTCCTTGACCGCGTCCAACACGATCTGAGGATCGATGCCTTTCTCTTTGCTCAGCAGCTCGATGGACTGATAGATCGTTCCCACAACCTCACCTCTTTCCGTTTTATCCGGGGATTACCACTCGAACTTCAGATTTGCCCTCTGGACCTGTTGCAGGGTGAAACGAACGGTGCGCCCGCCTTCGGCCTCCAGCGTCAAGTTGCCTTCGCCGAAGCCCGCCAGCACTCCTTCCCAATGACGGCGGTTCTCGACGGGTTCACGCAGCAGGATCTTGACCTTCCGGCCCTGGAAGCGCACGAAGTCCTCAGGCCGGCTCAGCTTGCGCTCCAGGCCGGGCGAGCTCACCTCCAGGGTATAACTCCCTCCCGGCACGGCGTCTTCAACGTCCAGGATCGTTCCCACCTGTTGGGAAATGAACTCGCAGTCGGAGTGGGACACGCCGCCCGGCTTGTCGATAAAGATGCGCAGCACGCGGTTGCGCCCGCTGCCGGAGAACTCGACTTCGACGATCTCCAGCCCTTCGGGTTGCGCGACCCGCTCGGCGATTTGGCGCACTTTGTGAATGGTCTCTTCCTTCACGGTCTGCCTGGCGATCCCCGCAACAAAAAAGTGGGCTTTCGCCCACTGCGGCGCTCGACACTCCATCTCTATTATACAAGAGCCTGCGGGCAGCTGCTCGTGGAAAGCCCTCCAGCGGCGGAGCGGCCGCCGCTGCATGTTACAATCTCTCGCGTGGCATCTGAGGCGGCCCGGCAACAGTACACCCGCGCGGAAGTGCGACGGCTGCTCGGCGTCACCGAACGCCAGCTCCGGAGTTGGGAACGCCAAGGGTTCGTGCAGCCTTCGGAAAGCTATACGATCGCCGATCTGGTGGTCCTGCGCACTTTGAGCCGGCTGCGGCGGGACGGGGTGCCGGCCGAGCGCATCCGGGAGGCCCTCTCCGCCTTAAGGCGCCGGCTCGGCGAGCTTACCGATCCGTTGCGCACCTACCGGATTCTGGCGCAGGGCAAGCGCGTCGTGGTGCAGGTCGGGGAAAAGAAGATGGAGGCGGACTCGGGCCAGTTGTTGCTGGACTTTGGGCAGGAGGAACTGCGGAAACTGCTGCATTTCCCTTCCTCGCGGAAGGCGCCGGCCGACGGCGAGGCCCAGGCGAGGAAGGCGGAATCGGCCGCTTGGTTTGAGAAGGCCGTTGAGATGGAGCAGCGGGGTGCGCCTGTAGTGGAAGTAATCCGCACTTACGAGAAAGCGGTGGAGGCGGATCCAAGCTCCGCCGCATCCTTAGTGAACTTGGGAACGATTTACTTCCACATGCATATGTTGGAGACGGCCGAGAGGTATTATCGGCGCGCAGTGGAAGCAGAGCCGGATTATCCACTGGCCCACTTCAACTTAGCGAATCTCTACGATGAGAAAGGGGACCGCGGGCAGGCCCTGTTTCATTACCTGACCGCGGTCCGGCTGGATCCATCGTTCCCCGACGCACACTACAATCTCGCCCTGCTGTACCAGAGCTCGGGGCAGCTCATGCGGGCGATGCGGCACTGGAAGATCTATTTGAAACTGGACCCTTCCAGCCACTGGGCCGCTTCAGCCCGCCTGGAGCTGGAGAAGCTGAAGCAGGCCACCCTCATTGCCGGTGCGGGCTCCGCCAACTCCGGCGCTAAAGTTTGAAATCAAACACCACGCTGGCCGTAGCCCGGACGGGCTTGCCCTCCTCCATCACCGGATTGAACTTCCACTTCTTGAGGGCCGTCACGGCCGCGCTGCTCAACAGCGGGTTTCCGCTAACAACCTGAACCTTTTCCACATTGCCTTCGGTGTCGATGGTGGCTTCCAGCTCGACCCGGCCGCTTAGCCGCATCTGCCTGGCCATGGCGGGGTACTCGGGAACGACTTTCACCACGGCGGCCTGCTTGGCCTGAGCGTCGGAAAGACGCACCTGGGCCTCGGAGCGGGCAGCGAACCCGAAGACCGCCAGTGACAGTATCGCCAGTAGTGTGCTCGTTTTCATGTTGTTGCCCAGTTCCTCTCTTTCTTGGCAGTCGTGTTCTCATTGAGCCTCATCGGTTGCTATGCGGGGAGTTTGAGGCGGGTGTGAGGCCCTCCAGTCGGCTTCGAGATTTCGGCCTGGCTAAACCTTGCTCCCAAACCTGCCGATCAGATGGCTGCTCGCTGGCTGACGCAACAGCCAGGCCGGAAAATCGTATGAAACGTCTTTTCAAGGACCAAAAACTCGCGGTCAAAATGATGGGCGGTTTTGCCGCGACCGCCGTGATCACCCTGCTGGTGGGAATCTTGGGCGTAGTCAGCGTCTCCACCGAGAGCGCCGCTCTGGCTAAAGTGTTCCAGCGGCACGTGACCGGCATCAATGACTTAAAGCAGGCGGAAATCGAGCTCTTGAATGCCTTCAGCGGTCAGAAGAACGCCTTGGTCTCCTATACGCCCGAACAGCGGGAGAACAACTTGCAGTCCATGCAGCGGGCGCAGACCGCGTTTGCGAGTTTGCTAAACCGGATCAGCACGGCCACCAACGAGGCCAGAGACCGCCAGCTCATCCAGCAGATCTCCTCGCGTTTCCAAAGTTTTACGGCAGTGAACGCCGAGATCGCGCAAAAGCTGCGCTCCGATCAAGCTGAGCAGGCGTTTCAGCTCTCCAATAGCACCGGTTTGCAGTCCTTCCAGGCCGTCTGGCGGGATCTGGAGCAGTTTGTGGAATCGCGCCGCCAGGAAAGCGAGCGGGAGTATCGGGAATCGGTGAACCGCAGCAGCCGCGCGCGGGTCTGGTTAATCAGCTTAGCCTTGCTAGCCAGCGCCATGGGCATCGTCATCGGCTGGTTGGTGGCCAATACGGTGACTCGCCCGGTCAAGCAGATTGTCGCCAGCTTCCAGCAGCTGGAGGCGGGCTATTTGAATCAGCATTTAGAGATTAACTCCCGGGACGAAGTGGGCGAGCTGGCGGCGGCCTTCAATAGCTTCACCGCCCGGCTGCGCAAGGTGCTGAGCGAGGTCCAGGCGGCTACGAACCGAGTAGGTGAGGCGGTGGCCCGCCTGTCGTCGGCGGCTGCTGGAACGCACCGCTCCATTTCCGCCGCGGGCCGCGGCTCCGGCACGTTGACGGTTGAGGAGACGGCGGTGGTCATGAAGCAGATTGCGGAGGCGGCCGAAAGCAACGCTTCGCTGGCCGCGCAGGCCGCCTCGGAGTTCACCGAGGCTCAGTCGAGCGCGGCTACGGGCAGCCAGGCGGTCGCCAAAATGGTTCAAGCGGTCTCGGAAATCGACGACAGCAGCAAGAAAATCGCCCAGATCATCCATGTCATGGATGAAATTGCTCTCCAGACGAACCTGCTGGCGCTGAATGCCGCCGTCGAAGCTGCCCACGCCGGCGAGGAAGGCAAAGGGTTCGCGGTGGTGGCGGCTGAGGTGCGCCAACTGGCCCAGCGCAGTGCGGAGGCGGCCAAGGAGATCGCGGCCCTCATCGAGGATTCCGTCGCGAAAGCCGAGGCCGGGCGCGAGCTGGCGGGCAGCTCCGGCGCCGCCATTCAGGACATGGCCCGGCGGGTCGATCAGATCAGCGAGCTGGTGAGCCGCATTTCCAGGGGGTCCAGCGAGCAGCGCGAAGCCATGCGTGGGGCTACCGCCGCAATCTCGGCCATCGACAGGACCATGCAACAAAACGCCCAGGAGGTCGTCCGGCTGCGCGAGGCGGTCTCTTATTTCCGGCTCTGAGAAACTGCGCCGAGCCGGCGCCGCCGCGCCGTCGCGGCGCCTCTGCCTTCTCGCGCCCAAGCCAGCGCGCTTCCGCTGAGAGCAGATTGCGCCTGCGTCCGCGGGAATCGTACTCTGGTCTCACGGTGACCGAGCAGGAGGTGCTAGAACAGATCGCGCGGCGGGTGCCCTTTCTGCGCAGATCCGGCCTTGTGCTGGGCCCCGGCGACGACTGCGCCATCTTCCGCCCCCGCAGCAGCCGCTCCGACTGGCTTATCACGACGGATCTGGTCCTGGAAGGCGTGCACTTCCGGCCGCAGACCCACCCTGCCCGGGCCGTCGGCCATCGTGTGCTGGCCCGCGGGCTCAGCGACATCGCCGCCATGGGCGGCACGCCCCGTTTCTGTTTTCTCTCGCTGGCGCTAGCTCCCTGGACCGGGCGCCGCTGGCTGGAGGGTTTCCTACGAGGTTTGGCCGCTCTGGCGAACCGTTTCGGCGTAATCCTGGCCGGCGGCGACCTGGCGCGGAGCCCCCAAGTGGTCTGCGACATCATCGTTTGCGGCGAGGTCCCGCGCGGCGAGGCTTTGCGGCGGGACAGCGCCCGGCCTGGAGATCAGATTTGCATCTCCGGCCAACTGGGCGGCTCGGCTTGTGGGCTGCGGACCGGCCGGGGCCGCGCCTGGAAGCGGCATCTGTACCCTGAGCCTCGCGTAGCCTTGGGCCGCTATCTGCGGGAAAAGCTCGGCGCGACCGCCGCCATGGACCTCAGCGACGGGCTCTCGCTCGATCTGCACCGGATGGCGCTGGCTTCGGGCTTGTCTGCGGCTCTCCAAAGCGAGCCGCCGCTCTATCCCGGGGCCACCTTGGAGGAAGCCCTGCACGGCGGCGAAGACTATGAGCTGCTGTTCACCATTCCGGCAGGCACAGCGTTGCCTGCGGCGCACCGGGGCGTACGCCTGACCCGCATCGGCGTGATGAAGGAGGGGAGACCCGGCGCGGTGCGCCTCGGCCGGGCGGCCCTCAAGCCAGGCGGATACGACCATTTCCGCGGACCGGCATGCTAAATTGACGGCATCAGCACCCGCTGGGCAGAAAGAGCTACGGTGAGGCAGGCATGAGCCCCGGCCCGGAGATGAACTCGAAGCGCGCCACCCTAGCCTGGTGCCTGTATGATTTCGCCAATTCGGCCTATACCACGCTGATCATCACCGTGGCCTTCGCCGTGTATTTCCGGCAGGTGGTGGTGAATGCTCCCGACAACCGCGCCGACCAACTCTGGGGGCTCGCGAATTTTCTGGCGATGCTGCTGGTGGCGCTCGCCTCACCCGTGCTGGGGGCCGTGGCGGATTACTCGGGGATGCGCAAGAGATTCCTTATCCTGAGTACGCTCGTGTCGGTGGGGGCGACGCTGGCGCTGTACCGGGTGGGGCCGGGCGACGTCACGCTCGCCATGGCCGCCTTTGTTCTCGGAACGGCCGCCTTTGAGGCGGGCTATGTCTTTTACAACTCGTTCCTGCCGGAGGTGTCTACTCCGGAGACCGTCGGCCGGGTGTCCGGGTGGGCTTGGGGGATCGGCTACGTGGGCGGCTTGCTTTGCCTGCTGGCCGCCAAGCCCTGGCTGGATCAATCTTTGGATCGGGCGGCCGGCATCGCCGCCTACCAGAGTTCCTTTCTTCTGGTGGCGGCGTGGTTCCTTTTGTTCTCGCTGCCCGCGTTCCTGTGGCTTCGCGAGTCCACTCCGCAGGGCGCGTTGCGAGGCTGGCGGCCCTACGCGTCGGCCGGTTTCCAGCGCGTGCGCGGGACGCTGACTCATGTCCGCTCCTACCGCGAGACGGCCAAGTTCATTGTGGCTTCTCTGCTGTTCACCGACGGCATCACGACCGTGATCACCTTTGCCGGCATTTACGCGACCACAACTATCGGTTTCTCCAACCGGGAGATGGTGATGCTGTTCTTGCTGCTGAACGTCGTCGCCCTGCCCGGTTCTTTGCTCGCCGGCTATCTGGCGGACCGCGTCGGTGCAAAGCGGACCCTCGTTTTCACCCTTGTGCTGTGGATTGGGGTGGTAGTTGCAGCAGCAAGCTCCACGGGCAAGCCGATGTTCTGGGCGATGGCTTGTGGGGCGGCTTTGGGCACAGGGGGCACGCAAGCGGTGGGACGCTCGTTCATGTCTCAGATCTCTCCGGCTGCGCGCCGGTCGGAGTTCTTTGGATTCTACGTGTTGAGCGGAAAGTTCGCTTCCATGTTTGGACCTCTGTTGTTCGGTTCGGTGTCCCATTACAGCGGCAGTCAGCGCCTGGCGGTGCTGTCGATTTTGCCCTTCTTTCTGGCCGGGCTGGCGCTCATGCAATGGATCAACGAGCAGAGAGCCATGGAGGATGCGGCCGAATGAGCCTGGACTTCTTTGCACGTTTCAACGCGAACGCCTCGCGGACGCCGGACCGCATTGCTTTCCAGTATCTGGACGGCGCCCACAAGGAAACCTTCACTTATGAACAGGTAAGGCGGCGCGCGGCAGCCATCGGTTTGCGCCTGGCGACCGAGGGTTTGCGTCCCGGCGATCACACCGGAATCCTGATCGAAACTCACCCGTTGTGGGGGCTGGCGTTCCTGGGAGCGCAGAGCGCCGGGGCGGTCATCGTCCCGCTGGATCCGCTCCACGATTCAGAGACGCTCGCCTCTCTGATCGCTCATTCCGAATGCAAGTGGATGCTGGTCTCCGAGCACCTCCTGCCCAAGCTCGAACAGGCCGAGGCGCTGCTGCCCTCCCCGCTGCCGCGCGTAGTTCTGCGCCGCGTAGAGGAGGTCCGGGAAGATGGACTCCTGCCGCTGGTGGCGCGTTCCCCTGACGAGGAGTTGATGATTCTTTACACCAGCGGCACCACCGGCGCGCCCAAGGGAGCCATCCTGACCGGCCGGAATGTGTATCAGAACGTGGCCGCAGGCATCAGTATGGTGGGGCCCACCTCCGAGGAGCACTTCCTTAACGTGCTGCCTCTCAATCACGTGCTGGCGCTGGTGATCAACTTCATCATTCCGCTGTATTTGGGCGCGCGAGTGACGTTCCTGGCCACTCTGGAGGCCCAAGCCGTGCTTCAGGCGTTCCGCGACGAGGGGATTTCGCTGTTCGTTTGCGTCCCCCAGTTCTACTACCTGATGCACCGGCGCATCCTCCAGCAGGTGCAGAGCCAGCCGGCGCTGAAACGCTTTCTGTTCCGGAGGCTGCTGGCTTTGTCGCGCTTCTGCAATCTTCGGTTGGGATTCAATCCGGGGCGCATCTTCTTTCCGGCCATTCACCGGCCCTTCGGGCCGCGCATGCGGCTGTTCGGCGTAGGCGGCGCGCGCTTCGACCCGCAGGTGGCCGAATCGCTGCGGGACATGGGCTTTTCCATCGTGCAGGCCTTCGGGATGACCGAGACCGCGGCGCTGGCGACGCTGGCGCTGCCCAAGGGCCGCGCCGTCGGCACGGTGGGCGTCCCTCTGCCGCACGTCGAGATCCGCATTCATCAGCCGGACGAAACCGGCTGCGGAGAGCTGCTGATCCGGGGCGAGAACGTCATGCGCGGCTACTATCGCAATCCGGAAGCCACGGCCGAGGCTCTCCGGGAGGGCTGGTTGCATACGGGCGATCTGGGCCGCATCGACCGCTACGGCTACCTGCGCATCACCGGGCGCAACAAGGACGTCATCGTGCTGAGCTCCGGCAAGAATGTGCACCCCGAAGAGGTCGAACGCTTCTATCAGGCCGGCTGTCCGAACATCAAGGAGATTTGCGTCGTCGGCATCCCTGACGAAGGCGGGGAACGGCTGCACGCCGTCGTGGTCCCGGACTTCGATGCGCTCAAACAGAAGGGCATCGTCAATGCCTATGACGCGATTCGCTGGGAAATGGAATCGCTGTCGCAAAAGCTGCCGGGCTACCAGCGGGTCCTGAGCCTGGAGATCCGGCAGGAGCCGCTGCCGCGGACGACTACGCGGAAGCTGAAGCGTTTTGAGATCACGCGTCAGGTGCGCGAAGGGCGCTCGCCGGCGCCAGCCGCCCTGGAAGACTACCAACCGCGGAATGCCGCGGAGCAGTTGGTTTTCCGCCTGATTCGGGGCCTCAAAGACGCTGCCGCCATCCACCCTTCGATGAACCTGGAACTAGACCTGGGCTTGAGTTCGCTGGAGCGGGTCGAGCTGCTCAGTTCGATCGAACAGGCGACAGGCTGCCCGCTGCCGCCTGAGGTTGCGGCGCGCATTCACACGGTGGCGGAACTAGTGTCGGCCGTCGAGGAGTCTGCGGGATCCTCTGCTGCGACTCCGGACAAGGGGCGGGTGAACTGGAGCGCTATCCTAAGAGCCCCGCTGAATCCGGCCGAGGAGCTTCAGGCCCGGAGGCTGCTTTGCGCGGGACCTTTCCGCGAAGCGTTCCGCTACGCTCTGGCCCTGCTGGTCCGGGCGGCGGCAAGGCTGCTGCTCCGGCTGCGTTGGCAAGGCTTGGCGAATTTGCCGGAGCCACCGTTCATGCTATGCCCAAACCACGTCAGCTTCATCGACGTCTTCGTGGTGATGTGCGTGCTGCCGTGGCGCGTTTCGCGGCGCGTGTTTTTCTTAGGTGACGCTGCGCTGTTCCGGGGCCGGTTCATGGAGCTGGCGGCATATCTGTTGAAGGTCATCACCGTCAGCCAGGACCAGGCGGTGTATTCCTCGTTGCGGCTGGCCGCCGAGGGGCTGCGGCGAGGATTTATACTGTGCGTTTTTCCGGAAGGGGAGCGGTCGATCGACGGCAAGCTCAAGGTCTTCCGGAAGGGCCCTGCGATCGTGGCCACTGAACTGGGCATACCGGCGGTGCCGGTCGCGATACAGGGTGCTTGGGAAGTCTGGCCCCGGGGGACGAACCGCATTCGCCTGCATCCGGTCCGCGTGAGCTTCGGGGAGCCCCTCCAGGCTGCGGGCAAGACGGCCGATTCATTCAATACGGAACTGCGTCAAGCCGTAGAGCGCATGTTGTAAAATGGGGATGCGGAAGCCGAGCCACCCTAGCTCAGTCGGTAGAGCAGCGGTTTCGTAAACCGCAGGTCGTCGGTTCAAGTCCGACGGGTGGCTCCACCCCGATTCTCGATCCTCTTTGAACATGCCGCCCTGGGATTGCCGGCGCTGGAGACGAACCATCCTTGGCTGCACAGGTATGCCTCCGTGCGGCGGGCGTGCGCCCAGCCCCGCTCATCGCTAAGATGGCTGGAGTAGCTTTCGAGCAACGCCATTGATCGATAGGAGGTTCGGAGATGAAAAGAAGGACCCTGATCCAAAGCCTGGCCGCGGGCGCGTTCGCGGGCGCGGTCACCGCCCGCCAAGCCGCTGCACAGGCTCAGGCCGAGCGCGCCACCCGTGGGATGCCCTCGCCCAAGATCAAAGACATCCAGGTGATCGCCACGGCTCCGGCCGGCTTGCGGCTCTGCGTGGTGAAGGTGATCACCGATCAAGACGGCCTGTACGGTTACGGCTGCGCCACCTTTACGCAGCGCGCGGACCTGGTGGTGCCCGCCGTTGAGAGGTACCTCAAGCCGTTCCTTCTGGGCTGGGCCGCAGACCGCATCGACGACATCTGGCAGGCCTGCTACAACAGCTCCTACTGGCGCAACGGCCCGGTGCTGAACAACGCCATCAGCGGCGTGGACATGGCCCTGTGGGACATCAAGGGACGCCAGGCCGGCATGCCCGTCTA
>JAIMAR010000113.1 GCA_023511855.1 Bryobacteraceae bacterium | reverse complement strand
GGGACGATTAACCACGTGCACGTTGTCAGCCCGACGCTGCTCAGCGAAGCGCGGGCCGTCTACGGGCGCCGGTCGTTCCACTTCCCCGAGAATCTGCCGCCGCAGCTCTCCATTTCGGGCAGCACCTTGCCTACGATCGGCAACCAGAATTTCCCGCAGTTCCGGACCGACAACCTTTACGAATTCAACAACGCCTGGACCTGGACCCGCAGCCGGCACACCATCCGGTGGGGCGCCAACCTCTTGCGTTATCAATTGAATTCGTTCTTCGCGCCATCGACCATGGGGGTGGTGACCTACCCCAGCATGGCCGACTTCCTGTTTGACCGCAACGCGGACTTCACGCAGTACGCGGGAACCGGACTGACGCCTGCACGCACCACCGAGTTCGCCGGCTTCTTGGGCGACGATTGGCGGGCCACCAGCACGATCACCCTCAATCTGGGCATCCGCTACGAGTACACCGGCGCTCCGTTCGGTTACTTCTCCAACGCCAAACCCGACATCAACAACTGGGCCCCTCGCTTTGGTTTCGCTTGGTCGCCCAGGGGCACGGATGGCTTGTGGGGGAAGATCACGGGCAACGGCAAGCTCGCCATTCGCGGTGGTTACGCCATCTCCTACGACCAAGTATTCCAGAACATCTTGCTGAACAACGCCCGCAACTACCCGCGGGGCGTCACGGTCACTCTTTCCGGTCTGAGCGGAATGAAGCTCTGGGATCCGAAGAACTTCCCCTCTCCGCCGAAACCGGGGGATTACAAAGGCGATCCCAACCTGCTGCCAGTGCGCTTGTTCTCGCCGGACAAGCGGATCTCCCAGCCTTACGGCCAGCAGTTCTCGCTGGGCTTTGAGCGGCAGTTCCGCGAAGATTACGCGTTCCGGATGTTCTATGTGGGCACCCGCGGCGTGAAGCTGGTCCGCGAAGTCGAGCACAATATCGGCTTCCAGGCAGCCGCGGTCAACGCCAACCCCAGCGTCTATGCCGGCATTTTGCCGTCACTGAAGCCAATCACAAACGCCGCCGGGGTGATCACCTCTTACCGGAGGGACCCCACTCGCGGTTCCATCCTGGTCGGCGACGGCTACGCTCAGTCCGTCTATCACTCTTTGCAGATCACGGCCGAGAAGCGCTTCCGCCAAGGGCTCCAATTCCAGGCCAACTACACCTGGAGCGCGTTCATCAACGATTCGGATGACATCCTGGGCGGACAGGCTAACCGGACCTTGCCCGCTTACCCGTTCAATATCAAGCTGGACCGCGGGCGTTCCGCCTTCGACCAGCCGCACCGTTTCGTGGCCAACTACATCTACCAATTCCCGCGGGTTCGTGACGGCCGCGGCTTGGTCGGACGACTGGCGGATGGCTACGCGATCGCCGGCGTCACCACGATCAACAAGGGTACGCCGTACACGATCTTGAACAGCTTTAACGCCTTGGGGATCTTGACCGGACAGATCAGCACCATCCATCTGTCTCAACGCGCCAGCTACAATCCGTCGGGCGAACCTAGAACCGGCACCAACCCCACGATCACCAACCCTCGGTTCATCGCCAACCCGACCAATTCGGGCATCATCGGCAACCTGGGCGCCAACACCGAGAGGGTCGGGCGCACGGTGAACTTCGACTTCGCGTTGATTAAGGACACCAAGACCTGGGCGGAGCGGAACCACTTGCTCCAGTTGCGATGGGAGGTTTTCAACGCCTTTAATCACCGCAATTTCAACCAGGTCCCCTCGAATACGGTCAGCTCGAGCACGGTACTGTCCACCTTCATGAACCTCGGCTTTACCAACGTCGGCGGCCGGGGCATGATTCTTGGCGCACGGTACATCTTCTAGAGCACTCTGTCTGCGGCTGTCACCCCAGATGGGTTTCAGCAGCCGTTGCGTAATCCGGCCCGGCGGGCGCAGTCCCGCCGGGCTTTTTCTGTGTTGGGATACAAAACGTCCCGGTCCGTTCGGCAGCGGCCTTCGTCCTCCAGCCGCGCTCCAGCCGCAACCGGACGGAGCCTGCGCAGGGAAGCCTCGCGGCTCATGCCGTTCACTCCCAAGGACTAGGGCTTCGCCAATCTGCAACTTCGCGCCGAGCTGCGGCATCGGCTAAAATGGACCTTTTTTGGCACTCAAGGGGCAAACATGGGATCCGCCGCAGTGGAAAGCGGACCGGAAACAGGCGTCCGCATCTATCACTCTTCCGTCGGCAAGAAAGCTGTCATGGCCGCAACCGGCCTGATCCTGACTTCCTACGTCATCGCCCACATGCTGGGCAACCTCCAGGTTTTCTTAGGCCGGGAACAGATCAACGCTTACGCCGAATTCTTGCACAGCCGTCCGGCATTGCTTTGGGCAGCCCGGTCGGTGCTGCTCGCATCCGTGCTTGTGCACATCTACACGGGGCTGTCGCTGTGGCTCCTGAAACGCAAGGCCCGTCCGCAGCGCTACGTCAAGGAAGCGCACATTCCCGCCGGCTATGCTTCACGGACCATGATCCTGACCGGCCCGCTGATTGGCCTTTACGTCGTCTACCACATCTTGCATCTGACCCTCGGCAAAGCAGGGCTGCCCTTTGACAAAGGCGACGTCTACGGGAACCTGGTGGCTGGCTTCAGCATCCCGGCTGTCTCGGCAGTCTACATTGCGGCCATGGTCGCGCTGAGCTTCCACCTGTACCACGGCATCTGGAGCATGTTTCAGTCGGTAGGAGTGAGCCATCCCCGCTACACCCCCTTTCTCAAACGCTTCTCCGCCCTACTGGCGATCGGCGTGGCGGCGGGGTTCATCGCGGTGCCCGCGGCCGTGCTGGCAGGCCTAGTGGGACAGTAAGGAGATTGCTGATGAAGCTGGACGCGCGAATTCCCGCCGGTCCGATCGAGAGCGCTTGGGAGAGATGCAAGTTCGAGATGAAGCTGGTAAACCCAGCCAACAAGCGCAAGTACCGGATCCTAGTGGTGGGCACGGGCTTGGCGGGGGCTTCGGCGGCCGCATCCTTAGCCGAGCTGGGCTACCAGGTCGAATCCTTCTGCTTTCACGACAGCCCGCGGCGGGCGCACAGCATCGCTGCTCAGGGCGGCATCAACGCCGCCAAGAACTATCAGAACGATGGCGACAGCGTGATGCGCCTGTTTTATGACACCGTCAAAGGCGGCGACTTCCGTGCCCGCGAAGCCAACGTATACCGGCTGGCTGAACTCAGCCTGAACATCATCGACCAGTGCGTGGCTCAGGGAGTGCCCTTCGCCCGAGAGTACGGCGGAACCCTCGCCAACCGCTCCTTCGGCGGGGCCCAGGTCTCCCGCACGTTTTACGCCCGCGGACAGACCGGACAGCAGTTGCTTCTGGGTGCTTACCAAGCCCTCATGCGCCAAGTGTCCGCCGGACAGGTGCGCCTGCATCCGCGCACCGAGATGCTGGATCTGATCGTGGTGGACGGCCGCGCCCGGGGCATCGTAACCCGGGGCCTGCTCGACGGCAGATTCGAAGTCCATCTCGGCGACGCCGTGATCCTGGCCACCGGCGGCTACGGAAACGTCTACTACCTCTCGACGAATGCCAAGGGTTCGAACTGCACCGCCATCTGGCGCGCCTTCAAGCGCGGCGCGGGATTCGCAAATCCTTGCTTTACTCAGATCCACCCGACCTGCATCCCCGTCACCGGCGAGTACCAATCCAAGCTCACCCTCATGAGCGAATCGCTGCGCAACGACGGCCGCATCTGGGTCCCCAGGAAGCCCGGAGACAAGCGCCCGCCCTCGCAGATCCCCGAAGAAGAACGCGACTACTACCTCGAGCGCCGCTATCCGGCCTACGGCAACCTGGTCCCGCGGGACGTGGCCTCGCGCGCAGCCAAGCAAGTCTGTGACGAAGGACGCGGCGTCGGCGAGACGGGACTCGGTGTCTATTTGGATTTCTCCGACGCCATTCAGCGGCTGGGGCGGAAGACCATCGCCGAGCGCTACGGCAACTTGTTTGAAATGTATGAGCGCATCACCGGTGAAGACCCCTACCAGGTCCCGATGCGCATCTATCCCGCCATCCACTACACCATGGGCGGCCTTTGGGTGGACTACCACCTGATGAGCACGATTCCGGGGCTGTTCGTGGCGGGCGAAGCCAACTTCAGCGACCACGGCGCAAACCGCTTGGGCGCCAGCGCCCTCATGCAGGGTTTGGCCGACGGCTACTTCATCCTCCCCTACACGGTCGGCGACTACTTGGCCAACCACAAGCTCGAAAAGGTGGACCCCGATCACCCCGCATGCCGCCAGGCGCGGGAGAACGTGGAAGAGATCACCCGGCGGCTGCTCAACGTTAAGGGCAAGCGCACAGTGGACTCGTTCCACCGCGAACTGGGCAAGCTTCTTTGGGACCATTGCGGCATGTCCAGGAACGCCGCCGGATTGCGCCATGCGCTCGCCAAGATTCCGGAAATCCGGGAGGAGTTCTGGCGGAACGTAAACGTGCTCGGAGGCCACCGCGAGCTGAATCAGTCTCTGGAACGCGCCGGCCGGGTCGCGGACTTCATGGAGCTGGCGGAGTTGATCTGCCTCGATGCGCTGGCGCGGGACGAATCCTGCGGGTGTCACTTCCGCGAAGAGCACCAGACTCCGGATGGCGAGGCGCTGCGCAATGACGCGGATTACTGCCATGTGGCGGTTTGGGAGTGGATGGGCGAAGGCCGCGCGCCGCTGCGCCACGCCGAACCGCTGGAGTTTCATTACGTACATCCCTCGCAACGGAGCTACAAGTAATGCGGATCGTGTTGCACATTTGGCGGCAGGCGGGACCGGACCAGCCCGGACGAATGGTGCGCTATGAGGTCGACAAGGTCAACCCGCACATGTCGTTCCTGGAGATGCTGGACGTTCTCAATGAAGACCTCGTGGCGCGCGGGGAAGAGCCCATCGCCTTCGACCACGACTGCCGCGAGGGCATCTGCGGCTCCTGCGGGTTCATGATCAACGGCATGGCCCACGGACCGCTTCCCGCCACCACCGTATGCCAGCTCCACATGCGGCACTTCCAGGACGGCGATGAACTCTACGTGGAACCCTGGCGGGCCCGCGCCTTCCCCGTGGTGAAAGATCTGGTGGTGGACCGCAGCGCCTTCGACCGCATCATAGCCGCGGGCGGCTACATCACCGCCCCCACGGGCAGCGCGCCGGATGGCAACGCAATCCCGGTTCCGAAGGACAAGGCAGAGCAGGCCATGGACGCCGCCGCGTGCATTGGCTGCGGCGCCTGCGTCGCCGCTTGTCCCAACGCCTCGGCGTCGCTGTTTGTGGGCGCCAAGATCGCGCACCTTGGCCTCCTCCCCCAGGGCCAGCCGGAGCGGGACGCCCGGGCGCGCAAGATGGTGGCTGCGATGCAGGAGGAGCTGTTCGGAGCTTGCAGCAACGTGGGCGCTTGCGAGGCGGCCTGCCCCAAGTCGATCCGGCTCGAAGTGATCGCCCGCATGAACCGCGACTACCTCAAAGCCGCTCTGTTTCGGCGTCCCGAGCCGGTTCTCAGCGGACAGGGCTAGTCGGAAATCTCGATGCTGGGCGCGCGCGCTTCATCGGCCTCGGCCAGCCGCGCCAGCACCGCCTGCGCCAACTGCGTGTAGCCGCCGTCTTTTCCCGGCTGCAACGCGATGGGATGTCCGCTGTCGCCGCCGGCGCGCACTTCCGGATCCAGCGGCAGTTCGCCCAGAAAAGGCACGCCCATCTCGAACGCCGTCCGCTTGCCTCCCCCGCTGCTGAACACGTCCACGCGCTGGTGACAGTGCGGGCACTCCAGGTAACTCATGTTTTCGACGATCCCCAGCACGGGCACGCGAACCTGGCGGAACATCTGTACCGCCTTGCGGGCGTCTTCCAGCGACACGTCGGACGGTGTTGTTACCACGATCGCCCCGCTCAAGGGAACCGTCTGGACCAGCGAAAGCTGCACGTCGCCCGTGCCGGGCGGCAGGTCGATCACCAGATGATCCAGCTCGCCCCACTCCACGTTCCGGATGAACTGTTGAATGACATTGTGCAGCATGGGGCCGCGCCAGATGACCGGCCGGTCGCCCGGGTTCAGAAAGCCCATGGACATGAGCCGCAAACCGTATTGCTCCAGCGGAACGATCTTCTGCCGCCGCACCAGCGGCATGTCCTGGATGCCCATCATTAGCGGCACATTGGGCCCGTAGACGTCGGCGTCCAGAAGCCCCACCTTGTGCCCAAGGCGGGAGATCGAGATGGCCAAATTGACCGCCACCGTGGTCTTGCCCACGCCGCCTTTGCCGGATCCAACGGCAATGAGATGGCGAACGCCGGGAATCGGTTCCAGGTGCGGCTCAGTCGGGGATTTCGAACTCATTCATTTTATCGTATCACCGCAGCATGCGGCCTCAAGCGAGCTTGAGGCCCGCGCTGGCCCGCAACGTGAAATCGCTGAACTCTTTGCGGACCAGTTTCGGAAAGGCCGCGGCCGCGATCATCGCGGCGTTGTCGGTGGAAAGCGCCGGTGTGGCGAACAATACAGGCACGCCGAGCCGCATCTGAGCCGCCGCCTTCCGTAGGCCTTGATTGCAGGCCACCCCGCCCCCGACAAGGATCGATCGCGCCCCAATCTGCGAGGCGCTGGCGGCCGCACGCCTCAGCAGCTCCTGAATCACCGTGTGCTGAAACGACGCCAGCAGGTCCAGTGTGGTCTGCGGCGTTACGGCCAGCCACTGGTCCGCTGTTGGACGCGGATGGCTCCTGATAAGTTTGCGCCGGGCTTGAATTTCAAACTCCAGGTCCCTCTCGCGGACCCAGCGGAGCACCGCCGTCTTAAGGCCGCTGAAGCTGAAATCCAGCGCGTTGCCCTTCATCCGCGCCAGAGTGAACGGGACGGCGTCCGGATTCCCATACGGCGCCAGGGCGTCGATCACCGGCCCTCCCGGGTAACCGAACCCGAGCAGCTTGGCCACCTTATCGTAGGCCTCTCCGGCGGCGTCGTCGCGGGTCTTGCCCAGCAGCCGGTATGTCAGCCCCTCCCGAACCTCGAACAAGTGCGTGTGGCCTCCGCTAGCCACCAGCGCCAGCGCCGGATACTCAACCGGCTCCCCGCGTTGGGCTGCTTCCATCCGCACCGCGTGGATATGGCCTTCGATGTGATTCACGGCGATCAGCGGGAGCCGCCAGGCGAAGCACAGTGCTTTGGCGTAGGTCATGCCCACTAGCAGCGAGCCAACCAGACCCGGACCCGAGGTGACGGCGATGGCCGCCAGTTCCCGGTGCGCGCAGCCGGCGCGCTCCAGAGCTTCTCTCACGACGGGCACAATGGCTCTTAAGTGCTCGCGCGAGGCGAGCTCCGGCACCACCCCGCCGTATCTCCCGTGAGTGTCGAGCTGTGAGGCAACTACGCTGGACAGCACCCGCTCGCCGTCTTCCACCACCGCGGCCGCGGTTTCGTCGCAGGAACTCTCGATGCCGAGGATCCGGGAACTGTTATTCTGAGCTTCCGAGCCCATGCTGCTTTCTGAATTTGATTATGCCTTGCCGCCGGACCGGATCGCGCAGGAGCCGCTGACGGACCGTGCCGCCAGCCGCATGCTCGTGCTCCACCGCCGCGAGCGGCGTTGGGAAGACCGCTGGTTTCGTGAGCTGCCCCAATTCCTGAAAGCAGGTGACTGCCTGGTGCTTAACGACACCCGCGTCTTCCCCTCGCGCCTCTATGGACGGCGCCGCGGCGTGCGAGCCCTTCCAATCGGCAAGCGCAATCCTCGTCGCCACGAATACTTGAGTGGGCAAGTGGAAGTATTCCTGCTACGGCCCTTAAGCGAGGATCACAAGACCTGGCAGGCGCTGGTGCATCCGGGTCGCAAGATGCACGTGGGCGAGCGAGTGGTCTTTGCGCCCGACCTGGAAGCCGAGGTCCTCGCCCGTGGCAGCTACGGAGAGCGCACCGTGCGGTTCCTTTGCGAAGGTGACTTGTACCAGCGCCTCGAAACTGTGGGGCACGTGCCCTTGCCCCCCTATATCCGCCGTCCCGACAGGCCCGAGGACCGCGAGCGATACCAAACCGTTTTCGCCCGTGAGACAGGATCTGTAGCCGCGCCCACCGCGGGCTTGCATTTCACGCCAGAAGTCTTGGCCCAATGCCGCGACGCTGGAGCGGAAATCGCCTGGGTGACGCTGCACGTTGGTCTGGGAACCTTCCAGCCCATCCACACCGAAACCGTCGAGCGGCACCAAATGCATCCGGAGTTCTTCCGGGTGACCGAAGAGGAAGCTCGCAAGATGCGCGCCGCTTCCCGCCTGGTGGCCGTCGGGACGACCGCCGTCCGCACGCTGGAAACCGTTGCGCGCAGCGGTGAGCTGTGCGCCGCCCAGGGCGAGACGGATCTGTTCATCTACCCCGGATTCGAATTCCGCGCCACCGGCGCGCTGCTCACCAACTTCCACCTGCCGAAGAGCACGCTGCTCATCCTGGTCTGCGCTTTCGCCGGCAAGGAGTTTGTCCTCGACGCCTACCGTCACGCCGTCGAGGCCGGCTACCGCTTCTACTCGTACGGCGACTGCATGTTGATTCTCTGACGGCGCGCCGCCTCTGCTTTGCCCCTCCTCAAACACGCGGGGCTCCGCCGCTCAAAACAGCGCCCGAACCACGCCGGCCAGCTCCGGCCAGGAATGCACGAGAACCCGGGGGGTCACGAGCAGCAGCGGCGCCAGAGCCGGCCCCGAGCCTCGCAGCGTTACCAGCACCAGCAACGGTGAGACCACACGCGGAAGGGCGAACGGGTCGCCCGGACCGAATGTACAGAAGAAAGCCGCGGCGGCGATCGCGTAGCGCAGGCCGGCATAGGCCTCAGGCTTGCGAGGCCCTCGAATCACCACCACTACTGCAAGGGCCAAGGCAAGCAGAACACCCGCCAGAATTGCATAGTCCAGCCCATGCAGGGTGAACTTGACCAGCGTGCCCCACTCGTACTCGCGAAGTTCAAACCATACCAGCGGCGACCGCAACTTTGCGGCTTCACTTGCGCCCAGGTTCGCTGCGGGACTGGTGTTCCTCTCCACGAAGAGGTACCAGGGCACGAGAGGCAGCAAAGCCACGGCCGAGAGCGCCGCAGCCCTCAGCCGCCGCTCGGCGAGCCAGTATAGGCTATAGCCGGCCGCGAGGAGCACTCCCGTCTCCCGCGCAAGCGCTGCGAGAGCCAGAATCAACAACACCGGCGCCGAGATGCCCCTCCGGCTATGCCACACAAAGCCTACTGCCAGAGCCGCCAAAGCGATATCCACCGTCATGCGGTTCAAGCTGATGAGCGTGGCCGGAACGATCAAAAACAGAAACCCCCACGCTGGATGGCGGCCTAGCTCAACCGCCAGCCGCGCCGACCACAAAGTCCCGAGAAACACAAAGGCCAGAATGACCGCGATAAATGCCGGATCGATCCAACGGTCCTGCCCAAAAGCCAGCAACCAAGCAGCCGTCGGAACCAGCATGCGACGGTATCGCAAGCGGGGGGAGTCGATATAAGCCGCGAGGCCTCTCTGCAAAAAAGGATCGTGAGCCTGATAGTGATAATACTGTCCGTCGTAACCCGTGCTGTTGGGAAACAAATAGATCCGTTCGTGCGCAAGCTCGGGGGGTTGACGGAGTTCCGCCCCGGTGCAAAACAGCGCGGTCCAGTTGCCGCCGAAGTTGAAATGCACCGTAATCGCCTGCCAGGCCAGGCAAGCGGGGACGGCAGCGAGGGCGGTGAACAAGGGGAGCCGTTTCATGGTCCGATCAGCCCGCGCAGGATTCGGTAGGCGTTGCTGGCGAAATGCAAACCGCAAGTGAGCAGAGTCGAAAGCAACGGCGCAAAGCCGACCTTCGTGCCCTCTTTCACGGCCCGCAGCGCCAACAACAGCAGCAACGGGGAAAACACCCGCCCGTAGCCGTACAGGTGAATCCAAATATCACGGTGTCCCACCGCCGCCAGCGCCAAGCCCAACAACCCGAACCAGAGGATGGCGCTATCCAGTAAACTGCGTAGACCGCCAAGCGAGCCTCGGAACGCTAGAACAACCGCAAGCAACGCGCCCGCCAGCGCCAGCCAGTCGGCGCCGATCACCACAGCGTTCACCGCCGGCGACCAGGGATAGGCGTACGGCTGAAGCACTACGCCGGCCAATTCCCGAAACGGCGCGGCTTCGCGTGAGTGGAAGCCCATCGAGCCCAAACGGGCGTTGAGATACAAGCTCCAAGCCGCAAAAGGCAAGACGCTAAGCGCCCCGCCCCACACCCGGCGCCAGTCCCGCCGCAGAACGGACCAGAACAAATAAGCGGCCGTGAGCGCCAACCCCGTCTCGCGCGCTAAAGGCGCCGCGGCAACCAGTAGCCACTCGCCCCAACGCCGCCGCATCGGGAAGAACGCCGCCGCGGCCGCGCAAATGGCGGCCAAGCTGATATCGATCGTCATGCGGTCCATCGATACCAGCGCCGCTGGCGTTAACAGAAACAGCAGCCCCCACAGCGCACTCTTCCCATGACGCTCGGCGAAGCACGCCGCACAGGCGCCGCCCATCAGGATGAACAGCAGAACAACTGCAAAATACGCCCCGTCGATCCAACCAGGGTGCCCCGCCGCCAGAAGCCACGCCATGGCTGGGATCAGGATCCGGCCGTAGCGCATCCGGGGAGCATCGATGTACTCCGGCAACCTGGACCGGCCCAGCGGATCGTGCGCGATGTAGTGATAGAACTGCCCGTCGTAGCCGTAGCTGTCCGGAAACGTGTAGAGCCTCTCGCCGAGCAATTCCGTCGGCAGCCTCTGGAGGCCCCCGATGCAAAACAGGCCCGTCCAGTTGCCGCCGTAGATGTACCGTACAGCCAGCGCCTGCCAGGTAAACGCCAGCGCCGCGCACAGCAGGCCAACGCCAAGGCAACGCGCCCGCATGCGGCTACATGATCGCCGTGGGCGGCGCCGGTTCATCCGGATGGCCCGCGTTGGCCAGCGGCACCCTTATCATGATGATGGCCAAGCCCACCAGTACGAGGAAGCCCGCGAGGATCGACGGGCTTGCGAAGATCACGGGCAACGGCCACTCAAAGAAGCGGAACGTCGCCACCAGCAACCCGGCCAGCGCTTCGCCCGCGATCAGGCCCGCCGCCGTTAGCACGCCTGCGTTCTCGATGCGCGCCTTCTGCGCCTCGTTGTAGCTGCCTTTCCGCGTCGCCGAGTCCGTCACCCAGCGGATGATGCCACCGATGAAAATCGCAAAGGTCGTCTCCAACGGCAGATACATGCCGACCGCGAACAGCATGGGGCTGCGCACCTGCACCATAATCAGCGCGAAGCCCATGAAGATCCCAACCACCACCAGCGGCCAGGGCATATCCCCGCCGACGATCCCCTGCGCCAGCGAGGCCATCAGCCCCGCCTGCGGCGCCGACAGTTCCTTGTCGCCGAATCCCGTTCCACCCGCATTGATGTTCCCCTGGTGGAGCACCAGCAAGGGGAAGTACAGCAGCGCGCTGGCCACTAGCACGCCCAATAGATCGCCGATCTGCATGCTGCGCGGCGTGCCGCCGAGAATGTGGCCGACTTTGAGGTCTTGTAGCATCTCGCCCGCCACGGCGCTTGACACGCAGACCACCGCGGCCACTCCCAGCACCGCCGCCACCCCACTAATGCCTGAGACGCCGATGGCGACCATCAGTAGCGCCGCGACGATCAGAGTCGACAGCGTGAGCCCCGAAACCGGATTGTTCGAGGAACCAATCATGCCCACCAGGTTCCCCGAGACCGCCGCAAAGAAGAACCCCAGGATCAGCATGACGATGGCCGCAACCGCCCCGCCCGAAATCGTCCCCGCGAAGTAGGAATACAGCGCGATCATGCACAACAGCGTCGCTCCCAGCCCCAGGAATACAGGCTTGGCTCCCAAGTCACGGTCGGCCCGGCTGACGGCCTGCTTCTGAGCTCCCGCCTTCTTTAGGTCCGAAATGGCCCGAGCCAGCCCTGCCGCCAGGCTGCTGCGCATGCGGAACAAGGTGTAGCCGGCTCCCACCAACATGCCTCCCACCGCGATCGGCCGAACGATGAACCTCCAGACGGCAACCGCCAGCCCGCCCCAGGATTCCTCCGCGGCTCCCGCCGGAAGCGTCGCCGCAAGTTGCGGCCCCAGGAAATAGATCAACATCGGGACCAGCAGGCCCCAGGCCACTACGCCGCCGGAAAAGTTCAACGCCGCCAGCCGCGGCCCAATGATGTAGCCGACGCCCAAGTACGCGGGACTGATTCCCGGCGAGGATACCGTCGTGATGCCGCCCGTGCCGAGCGCGTTCGCCTCCGGCGTGCTGCCCAGCCGCACCGCGCTCCGGCCAAGCTGCCCGATATGGATGAAGAACTCCTTGCTGGCCGCGAATAGCTGAAAAACGCCCAGCAAATAGACGCCCGCGCCAACCCCCATGTTGGAGAAAAGAATCTTTGCAGCCTGGCTGCCGCGCTGGCCCGCCTTGTGGATCTCCGCCGCAGCCTGCGATTCGGGGAACGGCCCGACGTGGGAAGTGGCAGGATTGATGGCGTAGACCGGCCCTTCGAACCCCCAACGCAGCAGGTTGTCCAACA
>JAIMAR010000112.1 GCA_023511855.1 Bryobacteraceae bacterium | reverse complement strand
ACAGAGAAACACGGAGATGGGAAGAGAGGGCGCGGAGACGCCGGGGCAGCATCTACAGAGCGCAAGATTTCGCGGAACGGAGGGCGGTGGGTAAAGGGGGCCGAGGCCGGCAGGAATGCCGGCCGCAGGCTGGAAAGCCTGCCCCACAAGAGTCGGCCCAGGCCTAGAGGCCTGCCGCACAAACTCGGCCGCAAACAAGAATCTCTGCCTCACAAAAAGGCTGCCCCACGAATGTCGGCCGCAGGCTAGAAAGCCTGCCCCACAAGGTTCCGCTGGAAGACGGGAACGTCTGGCCGAAGCTGCTCCACAGAGGGCGAGGAGGAAGGTCAGAGGCCGACCACCGGCAGGACTGCCGGTGTGGCACGCAAGACTGCGTGCTCCACGAGGGCGGACGCGGTTGGGTTGAGTAGGGAGACAAGTGCGAATCTGCGCAGGCGCAGGGCTGGAAGTCGGAAGAACGTCAGAGAAGGATTCCGGCGATGCAGGCGGACATGAAGTTGGCCATTGTCCCGGCAGCCACAGCCTTGAGTCCCAGGCGCGCCAGATCGGATTTACGGTTGGGGGCCAGCGCTCCGATGCCGCCGATTTGAATCGCGATGGAGCTGAAATTGGCAAAGCCGCACAAAGCGTAAGTGGCGATCGTGAATGAGCGAGGATCCAACTGGGGCTTCAGCGGCCCAAGCTGCGTGAAGGCCACGAATTCGTTCAGCACCAGCCGGGTTCCCAGCAGGTTGCCGACCGTCTGCGCATCTTTCCAGCTCACGCCGAGCAGCCAGGCGACCGGAGCAAAGACCGCGCCGAAGATGCGCTCGAGCGACGGCGGCAGCCAGCTCATGCCGGGCAGGCCGTGCAGCCAGCCGAGGAGGCCGTTGGCCAGGGCGATCAGCGCAATGAAGGCGATCAGCATGGCGCCGATGTTGAGCGCCAGGTGAAGCCCCTCACCCGCGCCGCGCGCCGCGGCGTCGATGAGATTCACGCCGGGGCGTTCGATGTGGATGTCCACCTTGCCCAGCGTGGCGGGCCGTTCGATCTCAGGCATCAGCATCTTGGCCAGCAGAATCGTGGCGGGGGCGGTCATGATGACGGCCGTAAGCAGATGCTTGATCTCCACGTGCGCGATCACCACATAAGCCGCCATCACCGCGCCCGAGACATGAGCCATGCCACTGGTCATGACCGTGAACAGCTCGGACTGAGTCAGGCCGGGCAGGAAGGGGCGGATGGTGAGGGGAGCCTCGGTCTGCCCCATGAAGATGCTGGCGGCGACGTTGGTGGATTCGGCGCCGCTGGCGCCCATGACCCGCTGCATCAGCCGGGCCATGCCGCGCACGAAAACCTGCATGATTCCCAGGTAGTACAGCACCGAAAACAGGGAAGCGATGAAGATGACGATGGGGAGGACCTGGAAGGCAAAGATCACGCCGAGGGAGCCGTCCTTGGCGCCAAGGGTCCCGAAGACGAACTGGCTTCCTTTCTCGGCATATTGCAACAGGGCGTTGACGGCTTGTGTGGCCAGCTCGAAGGCGCGGCCGGCCGGGGTCTTGAGCACCAGGAAGGCAAACAGGAATTGCAGCCCGAGGCCCCACATCAGCAAGCTGGGCCGGATCGCCCTGCGGCGCACGGAAAACAGCCACGCTACGGCGAGGATCGCGGCCAGCCCGAGCAAGCCTGTGAAGCGGGCCATAAGAGAGGTTTAGCCGACCACCTCAAGGATGATGTCGCGCTCTTCGGGAGGCTGGGCCGAGATGCGGAAGGCGCCCTCGACCACCTGCGAGGCTTCCTCGAGGTTCTCCTCGCTGGTGTAATACAAGCGGCACAAGACCGATCCTGCCTCCACGCGTTCACCGACCTTGATTTCAAGGATGATGCCGACGGCGGGATCGACGCGGTCGGTCTGCTGATCGCGGCCAGCGCCCATCGCCGCGCAGGCGCGCCCGATATCCTCGGCGTCGATGGCGCTGACGAACCCGGAACGCGGGCAGGTAATCTCGCGGACGCCGCGGGCGTTGGGCAGCAACTCGAAGCGGTCCAATACCTGCGGATTTCCGCCCTGAGCGGCGATGACGTCCTTGAGCTTGCGGTAGCCAGAGCCGTCCAGAAGCCGGCGCTGGGCAATGTCGCGCGCCTCCTCCATGCTGGCGGCAACTTTCCCGAGGTAGATCATGCGGGCCGCCAGTTCGAGGCAAAGCCGGGTGAGGTCGGTCGGACCGACGTTTTGCAGTGTCTGTGCAGCCTCCATCACCTCCACGGCGTTGCCGACGGCATAGCCCAGAGGCTGGTTCATGTCGGTGATCAGGGCTTGCACCCGCTTATCCATGCGCCGCCCAATGCCGACCATCATCTGCGCCAGCCGGCGGGCGTCGACCTGCTTCTTCATGAACGCGCCCGAGCCGACCTTGACGTCGAGCACCAGCGCATCGAGCCCTGCGGCCAGCTTCTTGGACATGATCGAGGAAGCGATCAGGGGGATGGACTCGACCGTGGCCGTGGCATCGCGTAAGGAGTACAGCTTGCCGTCGGCGGGAGCGATCTCCGCGGTCTGGCCCATGAAGCACAGGCCGTGCTGGCGGAGCTGGGCGCGGGCCTCCTCCACAGTAAGGTCCGTGCGAAAATTGGGGATGGCCTCCAACTTGTCCAGCGTGCCGCCGGTATGCCCGAGGGCGCGCCCGGAGATCATGGGCACGACCACGCCGGCCGCCGCTGCGATGGGCGCAGCAATCAAGCTGGTCTTGTCGCCCACACCGCCGGCGGAGTGCTTGTCCACCTTCACACCCGGGATGTCGGATAGGTCGATCGTGTCGCCGGAGCGGACCATGCAATCGGTCAGCGCCGAGACTTCCCGGTCCGTCATGCCGTTGAAATAGACGGCCATCAGGAAGGCCGCCATCTGGTAATCGGGAATTTGGCCTGAGGTGAAGCCTTCGATCAGGTGGACGATTTCCTCGGGGGCGAGCTCCTCGCCATCGCGCTTGCGTTGGATCAGGTCGACGGTTCTCATTATTCTGTAAGATCTTTCAGCCTAACATCTTATTGGGTTTGAGGCAAAGCAAGCCCCGGGGCGAAACGGGGCGCGGTGGCGGACTTGGACCGGGAGGCTCACGGGGGAGCCGGCCCGGCGCGCCGGAACATTCTCAGCGCTGGTTCTGCCTGCCGGCCCTTGCGCCCGGACCGGCTGCCGGAGGGGCTGCACCGGGGCGGGCGCAGGGGCATGGGCGCGGGGAACAACGCACATTCAATATAGATGTAACTTGCAACCGAGAGCCGGCGTGTGTTAGCTTCGAACTTCGCGCCGGGCCCTTTGAACCGCGGCGCAGATTCGCAGGTCCGCAACGAGGAGAAAAAAGGTGGCATCCAACCAAGTGACGCAAGAGAACGTGGCCGAAGTCGCCGCTCGCTTTTTGAAACTGTACACGGGCGCTATTTCCGACATCCTGGACAAGAACGGGTACCGGAATCAGGCTTTACCGTACTACATCACTCCGTTCACCAGAGCGAACCGGGTGGCGGGAATCGCTTTTACGGGGCAGGGCTATCCGTGCGCCGACCCCTCGCACGACGACACACCGACCCGGCTGAAGATTCTGGACGGCATAACTCCGGGAACGGTGTCGGTCTGGGCCACCGGAGGCAGTTTGGACTGCGCGCACTGGGGGGAGATCATGTCGACGGCGGTTTACCAGCGGGGCTGTACGGGCGCGGTGGTAGACGGCGGCGTGCGCGACGTGGACTTCATCAACGCGATGAACTATCCGGTCTTTGCCAAGTTCAAGTCTTCGGCCAGTTCGGTAGGGCGCTGGGACATCATGGATTGTCAAGTGGTCATTCGGATTGGCAACACGATCATCCGTCCGGGCGACTTCGTTTTTGGCGATATCGACGGGGTAGTGATTGTGCCTCAAGAGATCACCCTGGACGTGCTGGTAGCGGCCGAGGACATTTTCGAGCGCGAAAGCGGCATGCGGGCGGAGCTACGCCGCGGCGTTTCCGTAACCGAGGCCTACGCCAAGTACGGGTCTCTGTAAAGACCCTTGGCGCAGCGTCTTCTCCCTGGTGCGGCAGCCTCGGCCCGTTGCCGGGCTGGGGGCCAGTTTCGCATTACGCCGGGTGGCGCAACTCTGAAGACATGCGCACCCGAGCCGCACAGGCCTTTGGCTTGGGTTCAGCTCCCGCGGGAGCCGGATTGCCTTCGCGCCTCCTTCACAAAGCGGCTCATGGCCTTGGAAACGTGCTCCAGGACCACCGCCCATTCCTCCAAGTGTCGCTCACCGTCGGGCGTAAGCTGGTAGACGCGCCGCGCGGGACCGTTTTTGTCCGTCTCCCAGTGGGAGACCACGTTGCCGTTGGCCTCAAGCTGCCGCAAGGTGCGGTAGAGAGCTGCTTTTTCGATTTCTGCGTCGGTGAGCGCGTACTGGCCAAGTTGGGCCGCCAGATCGTATCCGTAGGAACGGCCCTTCTTCTTGAGCAGCAGCAACACCACAGGTTCGACGAAACGGTAGAGGTTCCCCATGGCGCACGTGCAAGGATAGTCTCCTCCGTGGCGCCGGCATTTTCTTCTGGGCAAAGCCATCACCTCCTTGATACGGCCATGCGCTCTGCCGTCCGGATCTTAGCATAGCGCAATAGATGCAAAGGCCACCTATGCTGCGGGAATGGGAAAGCCCGCCCTCCGGGAGAGCGGGCTTTCCCAAAACCGGAGAGTCCGGATTCCTCAGCGCACGACGCGGGCGCCCTTGCCCTTGATGATGGCCTCGACTTCTTTCAACGAGGCCATGCTGGTGTCGCCGGGGGTAGTCATGGCCAGCGCGCCGTGAGCCGCGCCGTATTCGACGCACTCCTGCGGGCTTTTGCCGGCCAGGAAGCCGTAGATGAGGCCGCTGGCGAAGCTGTCGCCGCCGCCGACGCGGTCGTAGATTTCCAGGTTCTCGCGGAGGCGGGCTTCGTAGAACTGGCCGTCGGTCCAGAGGATGGCGCCCCAGTCGTTGATGGAAGCGGTCTTGGCGTTGCGCAGCGTGGTGGCCACGGCCTTGAAGTTGGGGTAGGTTTTCACCACCTCGTTGATCATCTTCTTGAAGTTGGCCGGATCGAGCTCGGAGATGTGTTCATCGAGGCCGGGCACTTCGAAACCGAGGGCGGCGGTGAAATCCTCTTCGTTGCCGATCATGACGTCCACAAGCGAAGCGATCTTGCGGTTGACCTCGACGGCGCGGGCGGTCCCTCCCTGGGACTTCCACAAAGAGGGGCGGAAGTTGAGGTCGTAGGAAGTGACCGTGCCCGCCTTCTTGGCTGCTTCCATGGCTTCGATGACCAGGTCGGCGGTGGTGGCCGATAAGGCCGCGAAGATGCCGCCGCAGTGGAACCAGCGCACGCCTTCCACTTCGAAGAGCTGCTTCCAGTCGATGTCGCCGGGTTTGAGCTGCGAAGCGGCCGAGTAGGCGCGGTCGGAGCAGCCCACGGCGGCGCGGACGCCGAAGCCACGCTCCGTGAAGTTCAGCCCGACGCGGGCGGCGCGGCCGATGCCGTCGAACGGCACCCACTTAACGTGCGACAGATCGACGCCGCCCTGAAGCATCAGATCTTCGAGCAAGCGGCCGATCTCGTTGTCGACGATGGCGGTGACCACGGTGGTTCGCAGGCCGAAGCAGCGGCGCAGCCCGCGGGTGACATTGTACTCGCCTCCGCCTTCCCATACCCGGAAGCTGCGCGCCGTCCGGATCCGCACGTCGCCCGGATCGAGCCGCAGCATGATCTCGCCGAGCGACGCGGCGTCCCACATGCACTGTTCTTTGGGTTTGATGTTGAGCATGGTTACTTGCCTCCTCGGATCTTCTTGACCAATTCGATGGTTTCCCGGATCTTGGCGGCCAAGCCTTTGTAGTCGCCCGCTTTCAGCAGATCCTTGGTGATGAGATTGGATCCCATGCCGACGCAAACCACGCCGGCCTCGAACCAGGCGCGCAGCGAGGCTTCTGTAGGCTCGACGCCGCCGGTGGGCATGATCGAGACCCAGGGACAGGGCCCGAGGACCGATTTGACGAATTTCGGTCCGCCGACCTCCGCGCCCGGAAACACCTTGACGATCTCGCAGCCGAGCTCCTCGGCTTGGGAGATTTCCGAGGCGCTGCCGCAGCCGGGAGAGTAAGGAATCTTGCGGCGGTTGCAAACGCGCGCGACCTCGGGATTGAGCAGCGGCCCGACCACGAAGTTCGCTCCGCAATTGATATACAGCGCGGCCGTGTAGGGATCCACGATCGATCCGACGCCCAGCACCAGTTGCGGGAGCTCCTTGGCGCAATAGCGCTCCAGCTCGGTGAAAACCTCCCAGGCGTGGTCGCCGCGGTTGGTGAACTCCAAAATGGGGCAGCCGCCTTCGACGCAGGCCGCCGCGACTTGTTTCGCTACGTTGACGTCCGGATGATAAAAGACAGGCACCACGCCGGTTTCGTGCATGGTGCTGTAGACTTTAAGTCTTGTGAAGCGGGCCATGAATGCAATTCCTCCTTAGGTGGATGATTCAACTTCAAGGCCCATTATGACAGAGCCTAGGCGGGGGAGGTTTGCCGAACCGCAGTCCAGCGTCCGGGAATTTCCCTTGAGCAGCGCGGGCAGCGGCCGTCGGCGCCAATCTTGCAGCGCAGGATCCGATAGCCGTAGCGCGCCACAAGCGTCTCTCCGCAGCCAGGGCAGAGCGTGTCCTCAAGATTGCCCGTTCGCCCCGGCAAATTGCCTGCGTAGACATACCGCAACCCCGCCTGTCGGCCCAGCGTTGCGGCGCGCCGCAAGGTCTCCGGGGGCGTATCGTCCGGCTCCAGCATTTTGTAATCCCTATGGAAGGCGGTGACGTGCCAGGGAATGTCGGGGGAGATGCCGGCCAGGAACTCGGCGATCTGGGTGAGCTCCTGGTCGGAGTCGTTGAAGCCGGGCACGACCAGAGTGACCACCTCCAGCCAGAAACCCATCTGGTGGATGAGGCGGATGCTGTCCAGAATGGGTTGGAGCCTTCCGCCGAGCTCGCGATAGTGGCGGTCGTCGAAGCTCTTCAGGTCGACCTTGTAGAGATCGAGATAGGGCTTCAGGTAGCTCAAAACCTCCGGCGTGGCGTTGCCGTTGGAAACGAAGCCGGTAAGCAAGCCGGCCTGCTTGGCCTCGCGGAAGACGGCGACGGCCCATTCGGCGGTGATGAGCGGCTCATTGTAAGTGCTCACCACAACCTGCGAGCCGGCCCTCAGGGCGCACTCCACCAGCCGAGCGGGGCTAATTTCCGTGATGGGCGCCCGGGCGCGGGGGTCGCGCAGGGCCTGCGAGGTGACCCAGTTCTGGCAGTAGGAGCAATGCAGGTCGCAGCCTAACATGCCGAAGCTGAGCGCCAGTGAGCCGGGGAGCACGTGGAAGAAGGGCTTTTTCTCGATGGGATCGTTGTGGAGGCCGGCCACGTAACCCCAGGGCACGTACAGTTTGCCGCCCTGGTTGAAGCGCACCTTGCAGACGCCGGGCTGGCCTTCAAAGATGGGGCAGCGGTGGCCGCAGGCGAAACAGCGGATGCGCTTCTCATCGATGGGTTCCCAAAGCTCCCCTTCCCGCACGTGAGAAGCCAGGACTTCGGCCAATGCGGACATCGCAACTACCAGTATGACTCCGTCCTGAAGGCCGTGGAGTGCGGGCCGTCAACCCCAATACTTGTGCTCGCGCTCCCCGTGGACGGAAAGCGTGGCCCCATAGCTGGCCGCCAGGCGTTTACCGATCAGCTCGGCCAGGCGCTTATAGAAAAGAAGGCCGTCGGCGGGGGCTGACTCCAGAAGACGCGCCAGCTCGGCGGCGTCAAACCGCCAGACCGTCACCGGCAGCAGGCACTCGGCGGAGGCGGTGTAAGTGGGCTGTCCGGCCATGCTCGACCAGCCCAGCATTTCGCCGAAGCCGCTGACGATCGAGGAAATGTGGCCCGCGCCTCCGATGCTCAGGCGCACGCGGCCTTCGGCCAGGATATAAAAGTTCTTCGCGGGATCGCCCGCCCGGAACAAGAACCCGCCTTTGGGATGACTCTCCTCGTGGGCCAGGGCGGCGAGCGAGTTCCGCGTCGCCTCACTGAGGGCTTGAAACAGGAGACAGTCATTCAGGTTCATCGCGCTGCCTCATCAGAATAGCCCGGTGACTTTGCCGGTCTTGACATCTACGTCCACCCGCCGGAATCCCGGGTTGGAGCTCGTACCCGGCATCAGGCTGATGGTTCCCGCCACAGGGCACAGGAACTTCGCGCCCGAGTAGATCAGCACGTCCCGGATGGGGAGGATCCACCCTTGCGGCACTCCCTTCAATTCCGGGTCGTGGCTGAGGCTCAAGTGGGTCTTCACCATCATCGTGGCGTACTCATCATAGCGCGGGTCGGACTCCAGCATCTTGGACTTCGCCTCGGCCTCCGGCGTCCAGGCCACGCCGTCCGCGCCGTAGACCTCTTTGGCGATCAGCTCCACCCGGTCCCGGAGTTTCATCTCGAGCGGATAGAGAAACCGCAGCTCGCCAGGCCGGCGGCAGGCGTCCATGACGGCGTCGGCCAGCTCGAGCGCGCCTTCGCCGCCGAGCGCCCAGTGGTTGCTGACGGCGCAGCGGGCGCCCGCCTGTTCGGCCGCGCGGCGCACCAAGGCCATTTCCTCAGCCGTGTCGGTGAGGAACTGGTTGATGCATACGACGGGGTTGATGCCGGACTTGCGGATGACGCCGATGTGGTGGAGCAGGTTTGGCAGGCCTCGCTCCACCAGATGCAGATTCTCGCGGGTGTACTCTTCCGGAAGGGGAAGGCCCGGGGCGGTCTTGGGTCCGCCGCCGTGCATTTTGAGCGCCCGGATCGTGGTGGTCAGCACCGAGACATGCGGGCGCAGGCCGCTCAGGCGGCACTTCACATTCCAGAACTTCTCAAAGCCGATGTCGGCGGCGAAGCCGCTTTCGGTGACGTGGTAGTCGAAGAGCTTTAGACCGACCCGGTCGCCGATGATGGAGGACTGCCCCACAGCGATGTTGGCGAACGGACCGGCGTGCACCATGCAGGGCTGGTACTCGGCGGTGGAGCAGAGGGTGGGGTTGATGGCGTTGCGCATCCAGGCGCACATGGCGCCGGCCACCTCCAGGTCTTCGGTGGTGATGGGGCGGCCCTGCTTGTCGAAGGCGACGGTGATTTCGCCGAGGCGCTTGCGGAGGTCGGCAAGGTCGTTGACGATCGCCAGAATGGCCATCAGCTCCGAGCTGGGCGCGATGCCGAATTTAGATTGCATCATGTAGCCGTCCAGCCGGCCTCCGATTCCGATGATGATGTTGCGCAGCGCCTGGGCGCAAAAGTCGATCACCCAGCCCATCTCCACGCGGCAGGGATCGATGTCCAGCCGCCGCATGCGGGTGAGGCGCTGGAGCTGCTCATCGTTGTAGTTGCGCTCGTGCTGCATGCGGGCGGTGAGCGCCACCATGGCCAGATTGTGGGCGTTCATGACGTCGTTCATGTCGCCCGTGAGGCCCATCGAGAACTCGGTCATAGGGATGAGCAGCGCATTGCCTCCGCCCGCCGCCGTCCCCTTGATGTTCATGGTGGGGCCTCCGGAGGGCTGCCTCAGACAGCCGCCCACGTTCTGGCCGCGCTTGCCGAGACCCTCGATCAAACCCAGCGAGGTTGTGCTCTTGCCTTCGCCAAGCGGCGTCGGCGTGATGGCCGTCACCTCAACGTAGTAGCCGTCGGGGCGGTGTTTGAGACGCTCGATGATCTTCAGGAAGTCCAGCTTCGCCAGCCTTCCCATCGGGATGACTTCGTCTTTCTCCAGACCCAGCCGGTGGCGCCACTCCTCCGGCGTTGGCATATTCTGCTCGGCTGCTTCCGAGATCTGCCAGTCGCGCATGACCGTCGCGTCGTAGGGCATAGAACCTCACAATCGGATCTTTTGTTCGCACTTCGAACTTATCATAATCCACCGGAAGCGCCATGCCTTCGGGGGGCAGAGGTCAGCATAAGACAACTTGGGCTGGAGAGGGGCGGGAGGGTTCGCGCCGGAACAGCCAGGGCAGGGAAGCGGGGGCGCAGGTGAGCGCCCCGCGCTGGAATTAGACTTTCTTCAGCAAGTTCTTGAGAATCCGGACCGCGCGGTCGATTTCGGGCTCGGTGATGATGTAAGGCGGCAAAAAGCGCAGCACCGTGTCGTGGGTGCAGTTGAACAGCAGGCCCTGGGCCATGCCGTCCAGCACAATTTGCTTGCCCGGTATGTCGAGCTCCATGCCGATCATTAGCCCGTAGCCTCGAACTTCCTTGACGAAGGAGAAGTGGCGCGCCAGCTCGGCCAGTTCGTGGCGGAAGCAGCCGCCGACGTGATGGATGTGGAGCAGCAGGTCGTCGAGAATCTCGAAGAACTCCAGCGCCACCCGGCAAGCCAGCGGACCGCCGCCGAAGGTCGTGCCGTGCATGCCCGGTCCAATGGCCGAGGCTGCCTTCTCATTGGCGATGACGGCGCCCAGGGGCAGGCCGCAGGCCAGGGGCTTGGCCGCCACGACGACGTCCGGCAGCACGGGCGGTTCGGCAAGCTGATAGGCGAAATACTTGCCGGGCCGGCCCACGCCGCACTGGATTTCGTCGAAGACCAGCAGGGCGTTGTACTGATCGGCCAGCTCGCGGGCGCGGCGGGCGTATTCGGCGGTAAGGGGGTAGATTCCGCCCTCGCCCTGAATCCATTCGAGCACCACGGCGCAGGTGCGCTCGTTGAAGGCTTCTTCGAGAGCTGGAACGTTGTTGCGCTCGACGAAGCGCACTCCGGGCAGAAGCGGCTCAAAGTCCTGACGGTACTTGGCCTGTCCCGTAATGGAAAGTGCGCCCAGCGTGCGGCCATGGAAAGAATTGTCGAGCGAGATGATTTCGTATTTCTCCGGGCTGATGCGGCGGCCATGCGCGCGGGCCATTTTGAGCGCCGCTTCCATGGCTTCGGTACCGGAGTTGCAGAAGAAGCTGCGGGCCAGGCCGCTCGCCTCCGACAGCTTGCGGGCCAATTTCCCCTGATACTCGTGGTAATACAGATTCGAGCAATGAATCATGAGCGCCGCCTGTTCGCGCAACACGCGGAGAATGCGCGGATGGGCGTGGCCCAAGGCGTTGACGCCGATGCCGGCGATCAAGTCCAGGTAACGCTTGCCGGCGGCATCATATACGTAGCAGCCTTTTCCACGGCGAACGACCAGGGGGTAACGGCTGTAATTCTGAAGCAAGTATTGCTGTTCGAGCGCCATCACCTGCTCGGTGAGGGAACACTCCTGTCCAATAGAGGAATCCGTGGTCATGTTTTCATCATAGCCGCCGCGCGCTGCGCGCCGCTTGCGGAGGCGGTCCGGACGCGTCAGACTTGCACGGGATGCTCCGCCATGAAGCGGGCGATTTCGTCGACTTCCTCCTGGCTCAAGCGGAAGGTGGCCGCGCCGATGATGCCGTCCACATGGGCTGCGGTGCGCACGCCGACGATGGCCGCGGTCACCGCCGGATGGCGTAGCGTCCAGGCGATGGCCACTTCTCCAGTGGTGCGGCCGTGCCGGGCGCCGATCTGGCGCAGCAGCTCGGCCAGCATCAGGTTGCGCGTCAACAGCGGCTCCTTGAAGTGCGGCGTGTTGCCCCGGAAATCGTCCTTGGGGAAGGCGGCGATCCTCTCGCGCGTCATTTTGCCGCTCAGCAGTCCGGATTTCATCGGCGAGTACACGATGACGCCAATCCCGTGCTGCTGGCAGTAAGGCAGAATCTCCTGTTCGATCTCCGGCGAGATGATCGAGTAAGGAGGCTGAAGTGAGGTGATGGGGGCGATCTTTCGGGCCCGCTCCATCTGCGCCACGTTGAAGTTGGAGACACCGATCCAGCGAACCTTGCCTTCCTTCTTCAACTCGGCCATCGTCTCCCAGCCTTCTTCAATGTCCTCGTCCGGCTGAGGCCAGTGGATCTGATAGAGGTCGATCACGTCCACCTTCAAGCGCCGCAGGCTGGCTTCGACTTCGCGGCGGATCGAATCCCGCTTCAGGCACCCGCCGATTTTGCCGTTCTCATCCCAGACCCGCTCGCATTTGGTGAAGATGTAGGGCCGGTTGGAGCGGCCTTCGAGCGCCCGGGCGACGACCTCCTCGGAGTGTCCCAGGCCGTAGACGGCCGCGGTATCGATCCAGTTGATGCCCTTATCCAGGGCGGCATGGATGGCCTCGATCGAGTCCTTGTCGTCCTGGGGTCCCCAGGCGAACTGCCATCCTCCTCCGCCCATGGCCCAGGCCCCCACGCCGATGGGGGTGATCATCAAATCGCTATCGCCAAGTCTTCGCTTTTCCATAAGAATCCATATTCCAATCTACAACAGAGGCAGGTTCTGTCCAGGCATCAGGATCTTGCGCAGCAGGGGAAGCGGCAAGCCGCCCTGGCGGAGGAACGCCGTATGGAAGTTCTCAAGAGAGTAAGATGATCCTTGCGTCTGCCGTAAGTCGTCGCGCAACTTATATATCATTAGTTTTCCAAGGCTATAAACAAGGTATGTCGGATCATAAGTTCCGCGGCGGGCTTCTTCCAGGGCCACCGCGCGCTCGCAAAACCCCTTTTCCATAAAGAGCCGCGCCGCCTCCTCGACGCTCATTCCCTGCGTGTGCA
>JAIMAR010000111.1 GCA_023511855.1 Bryobacteraceae bacterium | reverse complement strand
GCGCCTACGTGCGCAAGGAGTTCTTTGGCAAGTACCCGGAGCTGCTCGAGCTGGTGGCCGACATGACCGACGAGCAGCTCGAGCGGCTGCGCCGCGGCGGGCACGACCCGCAAAAGGTCTACAACGCCTATAAGCGGGCCGTCGAATATAAAGACGGCCCCTCGGTGGTGCTCGCTTTTACGATCAAGGGCTACGGGCTCGGCGAGGCCGGCGAAGGCCGCAACATCACCCACCAGCAGAAGAAACTCAACGAGAAGGAGCTCGAGTACTTCCGCCAGCGCTTCGACATCCCGATTCCGGAAGAAGCGGTGCACACCGTTTCCTTCTATCGCCCTCCGGACGACAGTCCGGAGATCCAGTACCTGCACCAGCGGCGCAAAGAGCTCGGCGGGTACCTGCCTGCGCGAAAGGTGAAGCGGATCGAGATCAAGGCGCCGCCGCTTGAGCTGTTCGCCGACGCGCTGGCCGGTTCCAAAGGCCGCGCCGCGATGACCACGGCCGGTTTCGTCAGCATCTTGCGCGCGTTGCTCCGGGATCCGGACCTCGGCAAACTCATCGTGCCGATCATCCCGGACGAAGCCCGAACCTTCGGCATGGAGTCCCTGTTCCGCCAGGTCGGCATCTACGCCAGCCAGGGCCAGCTCTACGAACCCGTCGACAAGGAGATGTTCCTCTACTACAAGGAGGCCAAAGACGGGCAAATCCTGGAGGAGGGGATCACCGAAGCCGGATCCATGGCCTCCTTCACCGCCGCCGGCACCGCCTACGCCAACTACGGCGTGCCCATGATCCCGTTCTTCATTTACTACTCGATGTTCGGCTTCCAGCGGGTGGGCGATTTGATCTGGGCCTTCGGCGACTCCCGCGGCAGGGGCTTCATGGTGGGCGCTACTGCGGGCCGAACGACGCTTGCCGGCGAAGGTTTGCAGCACCAGGACGGTCACAGCCACGTTCTGGCCAGCACCATCCCCACTTGCGCAGCCTATGATCCCGCTTACGCCTACGAGATTGCGGTGATCATCCAGGACGGCATCCGGCGCATGTACCAGGAGCAGGAGAACCTCTTTTACTACCTGACCGTGGGCAACGAGAATTACGCCCAGCCGCCCATGCCCGAAGGGACCCGGGAGGGGATCTTGAAAGGCATCTACCGGTTCCGGAGCGCTGCTCAGGGACCGGCGAGGGTTCAACTGTTCGGGAGCGGCTCCATCCTCAATGAAGCTTTGCGCGCTCAGACGATCCTGGCCGAGCAGTTCGGCTTGCCGGCCGACGTCTGGAGCGTCACCAGCTACAATGAACTGCGCCGCGAGGCGCTGGAAGTGGAACGCTGGAACCGGCTTCACCCGGATCAGCCGCCCCGAACGCCCTATCTGCTGCAAGCGCTCGGAGACGCCGCCGGTCCCATCGTCGCCGCCACCGACTACATGAAGATCGTGGCCGATCAAATCGCGCCCTGGCTTCCCGGCCGATTGAACTCCCTCGGCACAGATGGTTTCGGCCGCAGCGACAACCGCGAGCACTTGCGGCGGCACTTTGAAGTGAATGCCGAGTCCATCGCAGCGGCTGCGCTCGCCGCCTTGGCCCGCCGCGGAGAGATGGACCCCTCCCGAGCCCGCCGCGCAATCGAGAAGTTGGGCGTGGATACCGAAAAGATCGACCCCGCCCGCGCCTGAAAATGACCAGCGCCGGAACCTCGCCATCCGCGCCTCAAAGAGGTTCTGCTGTCCGGTCCGAGACGGCTCTGATCTTAGCGGCGCTCGCGTTTCTGGCCGTGCTCCCCTATTGGCCCCTGCTGGCCGGCCAGCCCTTCATCGCCGATGACTACGACAATCTCTGGAAAGCCCGATCCTACGCCCCGGTTTCCGGCTGGAAGGCCCTGAGCGCCGACCCGGTCCATTTTTTCCGCCCCGTGCTCCTGTTTCCCACCTATTGGATCGACCGGCTGTTCGGTCCCTGGCCTCCGGCCTTCTACGCCCTCAGCATCCTCCTGCACGTCACCGTCACTTGGCTGATCTACGCGCTCGGCAACTGGGAATGGATCGGTAAGCGAATCTCGGCGCCCGCGGCCGCCTTCTTCGCTGTGCAAGAAGGCCACCAGGAGGCGGTCATGTGGTACTCGGCCGCCTACGAGCTCTTCCTGGCCATCTTCTTGCTGGCGGGGCTCCTGGCCTGGATCTCCTGGCTTAAGAACTCCGAACCCCGCCCCGGGTTGCACACCGCGGCTTTGCTGTGCTTCCTGCTGGCGCTGGCCTCCAAGGAATCGGCGTTGATGATGATTCCGCTTCTGCTCCTTCCCCTGGCGGCGGAGCCGGCCTGGCGGCCGCGCGGCCTTCGTGGGCTTCCGCCATTCCTGGTGCTGGCCGCGGCATGGTACGGCTGGATGTTCCTTGGCCCGGGCCGCTACCCGAGGCTCGGCGACGGCAGTTTTTCGCTGCGCGCTCCGTTTGTCGAGACCTGGCTCAATAGCTTTGGGCGGCTGCTCTGGCCGTACGGCCTGCTGGCTATCATCGTGTTGCTGTTGCTGCGGGAGCGGCGCCAGATCCCGCGCCTGGGTTTCGCCGCCGCCTGGATTTCGATCGCGCTCGCGCCTTATTGCTTTCTGCTCTACATGCCCCGGATTCCGAGCCGCCAGACCTACCTGGCCAGCATCGGGCTGAGTTGGATCCTCGCGGCGGCCTTCGTCTCGCTTTGGGATCGTTACCGCGCCCGGCGGAAAGCTGTAGCCGTGGCTTCCGCCCTCGTGCTGGCGCTGAATATCGGATACTTATGGACCCGTAAGCGGAGCCAATACCTGGAACGTGCTCGCCCCACCGAGGCTCTGATCGAATTTGCGCGGAAGAACCCGGGTCCTGTCCGGGTGGTGCGGTTTCCTTATCCCCCCGCAGTCGCCCTCGGCGCATGGGTCATCGGCGCGCAGAGGTCCGCTGAGGAGTTGAGCTGGGAAATTGAAGGAGGGCCGCCCCAGGGCTTGTGGGACTTCCGCTTTGCTACTCTTGCGCGGGCATCTGCTGATCCACCTCCCGCCATGCGCTGATCTTCAGGCGGCGGCAGACCCAGCAGAGATCCTCGGAAGAGAAAGGAGCTACGGGAGATCCGCAAACCACGCACTTCGAGCCGGAGCGCGGGCGTCCGGAGATGGCCTCTTGCCGGGCGCGTTCCAGCATCTCCTTGGGCACCACGCTGTCGCCCGTTGTGGTTGGTTTACGCTTCATCTAACTCCCTGCCTTTAATATAAACCAAAACTCGCCCGGTGTGCGCAGCCGCGGGAATCATGCGGCCTGGGGTTGTACTAGTACATAAGCCGCATCCAGCGAGGAGTTGCAGCGCGGGCACTTCTGCCCGGGGCGCACGAACAGCCTCCTGCCGTTCGGCATCAAGTCTGCCTCCACCGTGTGGGTGCAGATCAGGCAATACACGGAGCCGCGCAAGGCTCGGTTCGCTTCCGCTTTCTTCTTCATAGCCGTTCCCTCCCATGCCATCGGGTGTCCTCACTGCATAGGACGCGCTGAGGGCCTTCCGGGATCGAGGAATTTTCAATCCGTCCTTGCTAACCTGGATGTTTTACACAGTCGCCCCTATGAGCAAAACCGCATTCCTGTTTCCAGGTCAGGGATCCCAGTTCGCCGGCATGGGAAAGACCCTTGCCGCTGCATTCCCCTCAGCTCGCCGCATATTGGACGAAGCGGACCAGGCGCTCGGTTTCAGTCTTTCCACGCTCTGCTTCGAAGGACCGGAAGAGGCTTTGAAGCTGACCGAAAACACTCAGCCGGCGATCCTGGCCGTCTCCACCGCTGCCTCGGCGGTGCTGGCCGAGCACGGCATCCACCCCGATTACGTCGCCGGGCACAGCCTCGGCGAATACTCCGCGCTGGTCGCTGCCGGGAGCCTGCGCTTCGCCGACGCCCTCCGCCTCGTGCGCAACCGCGGCCGCTATATGCAAGAAGCCGTCCCGGTCGGCACGGGGGCCATGGCGGCCATCCTCAAGCTCCCAGCGGACCGCCTGGAGGAAATTCTCCAGCAGGCGGCTCAGGGCGAGGTCGTGACGGCCGCGAATCTGAACTCGCCGGATCAGGTCGTCATCGCCGGCCACGCCGGCGCCGTGGCCCGGGCGGTCGAGCTGGCCAAAGCGGCCGGGGCCAAGCGCGCCATCCCGCTGCCCGTCAGCGCCCCATTTCATTGCCCGTTGATGAAGCCCGCGCAGGAGCGCCTGAAGGCGGATCTCGACGCCGTTCGGTTTGAAGATCTGCGCGTGCCGCTGGTCAACAACTGGCAAGCCCGAGAGATTCGCACCGGCGCGGAAGCTCGGCAAGGTCTCTACCATCAAGTGCCGAACCCGGTGCGCTGGGTGGACACCATCCGCTACCTGATCGCTCAAGGCGTCGACCGCTTCATCGAAGTCGGTCCTGGCTCCGTGCTCACCGGGCTGCTTCGGAACATCGAACCGGGCGCAAGAGGATTCAAGTTCGGCGAGGCCGCCGACCTCGACGCTCTGCGCTGAGGCGGCCTATGCCCCGCTCGGGCGCGGAAGGCTGACATGCGCGTCCACATTTATCCGAACCGCGAGGAGCTGGGCCGCGCCGCGGCAGAACACGTTGCCGCCTGCCTCCGCCGCCTGATTCAGGAGCGCGGCCGCGCGGTAGCCGTTTTCGCCTCCGCGCCCTCACAGATCGAGACCCTGCGGGAGCTTGTGCATCAGCCGGGCATCGACTGGCGCCGTGTGACCGCTTTCCATCTGGACGAGTACACCGGCCTTGCCGAGGATCATCGGCAGTCCTTCCGGCGCTTCCTTCGGGAACACCTCACCAGTCGCGTCCCGCTGGCCGCATTTCACGACTTGCGCGGAGACGCGTCCGACCCAGCCGCCGAGTGCGCGCGCTACGCCTCCCTGCTGAACGCCAACCCTCCGGACATTGCGCTCGTGGGCATCGGCGAAAACGGCCATCTGGCCTTCAACGACCCGCCGGTGGCGGACTTCCACGATCCGCTCGATGTGAAGCTCGTTGAATTGGATGAGATCTGCCGGCGCCAGCAGGTGCACGACGGCCTCTTCGCCCGGATCGAAGAGGTGCCCAGGTTTGCTCTCACGCTCACCTTGCCGGCGATCCTGCGAATTCCGAGAATCTTCGCCGTCGTCCCCGGCATCCGCAAGCGCGAGGCCGTGACCGCCGCCTTGCTGGGACCGGTCTCCACCGAATGCCCGGCTTCCATCCTGCGCACGCATCCGGACGCCGACCTGTTTCTGGATCGCGACTCCGCTCCGCCCGGCTGGCCGGACCAGCCGCAGGTTTAGGAACGCTTCAGCGCCTGACACTCCTCCAAGGTCCAATCGGGCACGGCGCCCGCCTTCGCTGCGACCACCGCCCCGACCCGGTTGGCGAAATCCGCCACCTCGGCCAGCGGCCACCCTGCGGCCAAGCCGTGCACGAACGCGGCGGCGAAGGCGTCGCCGGAGCCCACCGTGTCCACCACCTTCACCCGATAGCCGGGCGACTCCACCCACTCCTCGCCCGCCAGCGCCGCGCAGCCTTCTTCTCCCAGGGTGACGGCGAGAGCCTCCCAGCCGTAGCGCGCGCACCAATACCGGCATGCCTTTTCCAACGACGGAAACGAAAGCCCAAACAGCCGGTTGATCTGCTCCATCTCTTCCCGGTTGAGCTTCACCACGCTCGCCTCCATCATCAAGTCCTCCAGCAGGAAAACGTTGTAGGAGTCCTGCCGCAGATTGACGTCATAGAACCGGCGCGCTCTGGGACAGGCGTCCAACAGCAGGCGCACCTGGGCCTTCACCGCCGGCGCGGTCTGATGCAGCGTGCCGAACGCCACCACATCCGGCGAAAACTCCGCCAGCTTCTGTAGCTCCTCCGGACTCAATCGGAACAGATCGTAGGCCGCCGGCCGGTGGATGGTGAAGTTAGGAACGCCTGCCGCATCCAACTCCACGGTGACGTGCCCGGTGGGAAGCTCCGGCACCGTATGCAGAAACTCCGTGGACACATTCAGCTCTCCCGCCAGCCGGATCGCCTCCCGGCCTCGTTCGTCCTCGCCCACCGCGCTTAGGAAAACCACCTCGTGGCCCAGCCGCGCCGCATGAGCGGCGAAGTTGAACGGCGCCCCGCCCAAGCGCTCTTGCTCGCCGAACACGTCCCACAGAATCTCGCCGATGCTTGCGATCCGCATGGCTAACAGAGTAACAAGCCTGCGCCTCGCCCGGACCGGTGCTTGACAATCATCCGAACCGATTCATATCATTAGGGTTGTTCCCGCACACCACGGACCGGAGACAGGAGGAAGCCTTGATCAAACTCGACATCATCAATGAAGTCGTCAACCGCACCGGGATCACCAAGACCAAGGCGGAGATGGCCGTTGAAACCGTCTTTGAGAGCATGAAGAAAGCTTTGGCCCAGGGTGAGCGGATCGAACTTCGCGGCTTCGGCATCTTCAACGTCCGGCCCCGCAAGACGGGCATCGGACGCAATCCGCGCACCGGCGCTGAAGTCGCCATTCCGCCGGGAAAGGCGGTCCGCTTCAAGCCGGGCAAGGAATTGCAGTCCTTGTAGTTCTGTGCCACACTCGCCGCAACGCTTCTGGCTCCATCTGCTGCTGTTTCTGTTGACGTTGCTTACCACAACCGTCATCGGAGCCCGCTTGGCCGAAAACTTCGACGCCAACCGCCCCGCCATCTACCTCGCCGAGGACATCGCCGCCTACCACCGGCTGCTCAGCCGTCCGGAGGCTTGGCTGGCCGGGTTGGCCTACTCCTGCACCCTGCTCGCCATCTTGCTTGCGCACGAGATGGGGCACTATCTCACCTGCCGGCGCTACGGCCTGGACGCCACCCTCCCTTACTTCATTCCCTTTCCCAGCGTCATCGGCACCCTGGGCGCTTTCATCCGGATCCGGTCGCCCATCTACTACCGCCGCGTCCTCTTTGATGTCGGCATTGCCGGGCCCTTGGCGGGCTTCGCCGTGGTCCTACCGGCGGCGGTGTATGGAATTTGGTGCTCCAAAGTTGTGCCCGGCATCTCGGCGCAGGCGGATCTGCAATTCGGGACGCCTTTGTTTTTTCGCATCTTGCAGGGCTTGCTCATCCCCGGCGCCAGTCCCGGAGACATCGCGTTGCACCCGGTCGCTCAGGCGGCGTGGGTCGGGGTTTTCGCCACTGCTCTGAACCTCCTTCCCATTGGACAGCTTGACGGCGGCCACATTCTTTACGCCGTGTTTCCGGCGCGCCACCGACTGTTGTCCCGTCTCTTTCTAGTTCTGCTGCTGCCGCTGGGGCTGATCTATCCGCCTTGGCTCGTTTGGGCCGCCATTCTGCTGCTGTTGGGTTCCCGCCACCCGCTGGTCTATGATTTCAGTGAGCTGGACCAGGCCCGCAAGAGACTGGCCATCTTGGCGCTCGGCCTGTTCCTGCTTTGTTTCATGGTGGCGCCCATCGAGACGAGGTGGGGGGATTAGGCCATGAAGATCTCGGCCACGATCATCACCTTGAACGAGCAGAAGAACATCGTCCGGGCCCTTGAAAGCCTCCGATGCTGCGATGAGATCGTGGTCGTCGACTGCGGCTCCAACGACCGCACCCGTGAGGCGGCCGAAAAGCTCGGGGCGCGCGTTCTGGAATCGCAATGGCGCGGATTCGCCGGGCAAAAGAACTACGCCGCCTCGGAGGCCTCACACGACTGGATCCTGTCCATTGACGCCGATGAGGCCCTCAGCGAAGCGCTCGAAGCGGAAATCTGGCAGATCAAAAAGACCGGTCCCCAGTTTGACGGCTATACCATGCCCCGCCTGGCGCGGTATTTGGGCCGCTGGATCCTGCACTCGGGATGGTACCCGGACCGCAAAGTCCGCCTGTATGACCGCCGCAAGGCGCGCTGGATCGGTGACTTCGTCCACGAATCGGTCCGCGTCGAAGGCAAGATCGGCCACCTCAAAGGCAATCTCCTGCACTACACGTGCGACACGCTGAGTGAGCACCTGCGCACCATGGACCGTTACACGACCCTGGCCGCCGAAGAGATGGTCACGCTGGGCCGAAAGGTCCGCTGGCAAGATCTGGTCCTGGATCCGCCTTGGACCTTCTTGCGGACCTACATCTTCCAAGCGGGATTCCTGGACGGCTGGGAAGGCCTTACCATCGCCTACATGAGCGCGTTCTACAACTTCCTGAAGTACTCCAAAGCCCGCAACATGAGCTGAAATGCGAGTTCTGCACATCGATGCCGGCCGCCAGATGCGCGGCGGTCAGTGGCAGGCCCTCTACCTGGCCTGCGGTCTGCGTGAGACCGGCGTGGAATCCCTGCTTGCGGCTCGGGCTGGCTCGCCGCTGCTGCAACGGGCGCGAGAGCAGGGTCTCGCCGCCCATCCGATAAACTGGACGGCCGTTGCGCGGCTTTCCCGGCAAGCCGACCTTGTCCACGCCCACGACGCCGCGGCTCACACCCTCGCCGCCCTGGTTTGCCGCGCCCCGCTCGTCGTCTCCCGGCGGGTCGCCTTTCCGTTGCGCCGCGGCTTGCTGTCGCGCTGGAAGTACCGCCGCGCCGCCCGCTATTTGGCGGTGTCCCATTTCGTGCGCGGCGTGCTGATCGATGGCGGTATCCCTCCCCAAAAGATCGACGTGGTCTACGACGGTGTTCCGCCTCTGCCTGCCTCAAGCGGCGGCGCCATCCTCGCCCCTGCCACCGACGATCCCGCCAAAGGCTCCGGCCTGGTGCGGAAGGCGGCCGAAATCGCCGGACTCGAAGTCCGCTTCACCTCCGAGCTTCTCAGAGACCTGCACTCGGCCTCCCTGTTTGTCTACATCACCCATTCGGAAGGGCTCGGCTCGGCGGTGCTGGCCGCCATGGGCGCCGGCGTCCCGGTCATCGCCAGCCGGGTGGGCGGCTTGCCCGAGGTCGTCCAGGAGGGAGTGACCGGGCTGCTCACCCGCAACGATCCCCAAGCCATTGCCGCCGCCATGCGTCGCCTCTGGGAGGATCCGCCGCTGCGGGAACAGATGGGCGCTGAAGGCCGCCGCATGGTTCACGAACGGTTCTCCGTCGAGGCCCTGGTCCGTGGTACGCTCGATGTCTACCGTCAAGTGTTGCCGTGATCGAGATCATACCCGCTCTGCTCCTGGGTTTATTGGCAGGCAGCTTCCTCAACGTCTGCATCCACCGCCTGCCGAGAGACCTTTCGGTGGTGCGGCCGCGCTCCTACTGCCCTGCCTGCGAAGCCCCCATCGCCTGGTACGACAATATCCCGCTCCTGAGCTACGCTCTGCTTCTGGGAAAATGCCGGCGCTGCGGCGCGCGCATCCCGGTGCGCTATCCGCTGGTGGAACTGGCTACGGCCGCGGTCTTTGTCCTCTCCGTCGCCAGGCTCGGCGTCTCGCTGCCCGCCTTGAAATGGTCGCTGTTTGGCGCACTGATGATCGGCCTTCTGTTCTCCGACCTGGAGCAGCGCATCCTGCCCGACGAGTTCACCCTCGGCGGCGCTTTGGCCGGCTTGCTCTTAGCCCTCTGGACGCCCATGCCCTTCGGCTTCATACAGTTGTTCGCCGCCGGCGCCTGGCCCGCGCGGTGGATCTCTTTTGGGGAAGCGCTGCTGGGCGCGGCCGTGGGCAGCTTGTTGCTCTGGACGGTGGGCCGGCTCTACTACGCCGTCCGCCACAGAGACGGCTTGGGCATGGGCGATGTAAAAATGCTGGCGGCGGTCGGGGCCTTCCTTGGTTTGCAGGGCGCTCTTCAGACTCTGGTGCTCGGCTCGATCGCCGGCAGCGTCGTCGGTTTAATTTACATCAAAGCCACGCGGAAGAGCATGGCCACCTACGAACTTCCGTTTGGGACATTCCTGGCCTTGGCCGCGCTGGCCGTGGGGATGTTGTATGGGCCCCTCCAAGCCTGGCCGGGTTAGGTGCAATCGTTTATATTTGAGGGAGACCTGTTGCCGTTAGGACAATAGGATTTTGTTGGCTTATGAGACTCAGCGGCGCCGGGAAAGTGGTATTGGGCGTGGTGGTCATCTGCGTCTTGCTCACGCTGAGCCTTTACCTTTGGAGCCCCTGGCATCAGCACACGGTGCAAGGAAGAAAGGCCTGCGCCTTCCTCCAGTTTGAGCAAAGCAGCGGACTGGAAGCGAACGCGCCTGTCGTTGCTGAGCCACCCGCATCGGTTTTGGCTTGCCCGCCTACCGAGAGAGTGCCAGTCCGCGGTTTCGAGCGCGTGCGCCAGCACGGTTTCCGCGCCCCTCCTTCCATCTGAATTTTCCAACCTATTCCTCATTTAACAATTGTGGAAGGGCGCCCTCGTTGGGGGCGCTGTGGAGGTCCCAGATCCATGAGATTGCAGCGGAAAGCGCCACGGCCCACCGCGGCCGGCCTTTGCCTGTTGACTATATTCTCGGGCGCCACCGGCGCGCGGGCGCAGCAAGAGACGCTCAGCGTCGAACAAGCGGTCGCCGAAGCCCTGCGCAACAACCTCAGCTTGGTGGCCGAACGGGCCAATATCTCGGTGGCCGAAGCCCGTATCCTGACCGCACGGCTGCGGCCCAACCCGGTGGTGAGCATCGATGCGGACCATCTGGACCTGCTCGGCACCGGATTCAATGAAATCAACGGCGCCGGACCGCAGGAGTACTCGGTCCGCACCGACTTTACCCTGGAGCGGGGCGGCAAACGCGCCCGTCGCATCGAAGTGGCCCAGACCACGCGCTTGGCCGTCGAGATGCAATTCCGGGAAGCCGCCCGGCAGGTCGTGCTGGAGGTCCAGAACGCCGCCATCGACGTCTTGCTTGCCAAGGCCAACCTGGAGCTGGCCCGGGAGAATCTGGCCTCCGCCAGCCGGATTGTCGAAATCAACGCCGCCCGCTTGCGCGCCGGCGACATTCCGGAGGTCGAACTCATGCGCTCCCGGGTGGCGGCGATGGACGCCTCCAACACCGTGCGGCGCGCCGAGCTGGCCGTGCGTCTGGCCCGGATGCGGCTTGCGCCGTTGCTGGGCCGTGGGCCGGCCGCGCCTCTGCCCGACATTGCGGGCGAACTCCGCCGCGATCTCGACGTTCCGCCTCTGCCCGATCTGGCCGCCCAAGCTCTGAAATCGCGGCCCGACCTGGAGGCGCTCCGCCGTGACCTTCAGCGCGCCGGCGCCGAACTTCGCCTCCAGGAATCCCAGGCTAAAGTCGATTTTGTGGTGGGCAGCGAGTACCGCCGTCAGCATGGGGTCATCGCCAAGGGAAACATGCTGGGCTTTTTCTTCAGCGCGGAGTTGCCCGTCTTCAACCGCAACCAGGGCGAGATCGAGCGGGCCCGCCAAGAGCTGCGTCAAACCGAAGCCCGCCTGCGCGCCCTGGAAACCAGCATTTGGGCTGAAGTGCAACGCGCCTACGAAGACTGGCGCACGTCCCGTGATCTTCTCCATACCTTGGAAAAGCAGATGCTCGAAGAGGCCCGTCAGGTCCGCGATGTGATCGAATACTCCTACAGCCGCGGCGAGGCGACGCTGCTCGAACTGTTGGACGCCCAAAGGGCCTTTCATGAAACCCGCCAAGTCTTGAATGAGGCCCGCGCCGAACACGCTCGCAGCCTCTATCTTCTCGAGGCCGTCAGCGGAAAGGAGGTGCTCCCGTGAGAACGCGAATGACGGTAGTTCTAATGGTTGTCTTCAGTTGCCTGGCAGGCTGCGGCTCCCGCGAGCGCTCCGCTCCGTCTTCCCAAGCCGCCTCCCCTTCTCATGCCGATTCCGGGCAAGTCGTCCTGGAGGCGGACTCCTTGAAGCTGGGGCAGATCCGGACGGCCCCGGTCGTCCTTCAAATGGCCCCTTGGGACGAGTTCGAAGCCCCGGGCAAAGTCGAGGTCGACCCCAACCGCGTCTCCCATGTCTTTATGCCTGTCCCCGGCCGCGTCCGCCAAGTGCTGGTCCGCCTCGGCGACGCGGTGGAAGAGGGCCAGCCGTTGTTGATCATCGAAAGCCCGGAAATCTCCGCCGCCGTCGCCGCCTACCGCCAGGCCCAAGCCGAGTTGAGGCGGGCCCAGTCCGCTCTGGCCAAAGCCGGAAGAGACCTGGGACGGATCCGGGATCTGTTTGAGAACCGGGCCGCCGCGCAGAGGGACGTCTGGGCCGCCGAAAACGAAGTCGCCCAGGCGCAGGCTGCCGTCGAGCAGGCCAAGGCCGAGGAGGAGCAGGCCCGCCACCGGCTCGAGCTGCTCGGGATTTCGCCGAACGCCCCCGAACACCAGATCAATGTGACCGCGCCCACCAGCGGCAAGGTCTTCGAAATCGCCGTCGCCGCCGGAGAGTTCCGCACCGATACCTCGGCCAGCCTGATGACTATCGCCGACCTGAGCCGCGTGTGGATTACTTCCAACGTGCCGGAGAACCTCATCCGCTTGGTGCACATCGGCGAAAACGTGGAGGTTGAGCTGGCCGCATACCCCGGCGAGGTCCTGCGAGGAACGGTCCGCCGCATTGCCGACACCCTCGATGCCGACACCCGCACGGTCAAGGTCCAGACCGAGCTGCCCAATCCCGGCGGGAGGCTCCGCCCGGGCATGTTCGGCCGCATCCGCCACACCCACGGCCTCAAGCAGGTGCCCGCCATCCCGCCGGCCGCCCTCGTCCAGGGCAACGACGGAGGATATGTGTTCGTCGAGGCGGGGCGCGGCCGCTTTCAGAAGCTCCGCGTCCGGAGCGGCCAGCCGCGGAA
>JAIMAR010000110.1 GCA_023511855.1 Bryobacteraceae bacterium | reverse complement strand
AGGGGCAGGAGCAGGCGGGTCCGGCGGAGCCGGTTAGCGGACCTGGTTAACGCCCAAAAAACGACGCGCCCTGTAATCCCAGCCATACGATTGCCGTCTTTATGGGTGTCCAGGTTGGTGGGCCATGCAAGGGGCAGGAGGCGAAGTCCGCGCCGCCGGAGGCTGGCATCCGGTTCCCGTGCCCGGATCGTTCCGGGACCCCGCCGGCTACATGGTGCGGGATGCGGGGTTTTACAAGCGCGTCGTCACCCACAAAGGCAGACTCGACTACGAGACGCTCAAAGCTTCCGGCCTCTATGAGGAGCTTGTGGGCGAGGGGCTGCTGATTTCGCACCGCGAAGAAGATTCGCGCGATCCTGGCTTCTGGAAGGTCTTGGTTCCCGAGCAGCTGGAATTCGTATCTTACCCTTACGAATGGTGCTTCTCGCAGTTGAAAGATGCCGCACTCCTCACACTGGAAATCCAGCAGCGCGCTCTGAGACGGGGTATGTCGCTGAAGGACGCTTCCCCGTTTAACGTGCAGTTCCGGCTGACGCGCCCGCAGTTCATCGACACGCTTTCCTTCGAACCAGACGATGGCGGCCCCTGGATTGCTTACGAGCAGTTCTGCCGCCAGTTTCTTGCTCCGTTGTTGGCGAGTCTCCGATTTCCGGAAGCGCCGCAGCACTTGAAAGTTCGCCCCGACGGATTTGACCTGGACGCGGTGTGGAGGAGCCTGGCGTGGCGAACGCGCCTTCGCCCCGGCGCTTTCCTTCATATCTACCTGCACGCCCGGGCTCGGCAGAGTTTACGCGGGAGAGTCCAGAGACCCCGACGGTTCCGGCCGGGAACCAAGATGGTGCTCGCGGGCTCGCTCCGGCGCGCGGTGGAGCGCCTGACACCTCCCAAACGCCCGGCCCCCGTGCGGGAGGACTTGGAAACTCCGGCCGCCGCCGCAGTCAAGCGGGAGGTAGTGCATTCCGTATTGGTGGAGGTGGAGCCGCAAACCGTGGTGGCCTTCGGCGGTCCCACCTTGCCCTACGCGCGCCAGGCTGCACGCTACGGAGCGCATGTGATCTTTTACGATGCCGACCCGCGGCTGATCGAATCCGTGTACCTGGAAGAGCGGGCCGCCGGCAGCGGGAGGCTCCTGCCTTTGGTGGTGGATCTCCGCAATCCTACTCCGGCGCTCGGCTTCGCCCTCACAGAACGCCAAAGCCTGCTGGAGCGGACGCGGGCGGATCTGGTGCTGGCGATCTCTTCGGTGCTGGAACTGTGCCTCAACCAAGGGATTCCGTTTGGCCTGCTGGCGGAATTTTTCGCAAAACTGGGCCGCTGGATTCTGGTCGAGTTCGTTCCGCCTTCGGATGCTGCGGCAGCGCCCGTGCTCAAACGCCTGGGAGCCGCTCGGGAAGAGTACAACCGCGAAGCATTCCTTTCGGCTTTTCGGACGCAGTTCCGGCTGGCGCGGGAGGTGTGGGTGCCGGCCACGGAGCGCCGCCTCATGCTGTTTTCGGCATCGGCCAGATGAACGTTTCCATCTTTTCGCGACGGCTCCTCATTGTCGCGACTGTGATCCTGCTGCCGTTTCTGGGATTTCTGGTTTCGCATCGCTATCCGGTCTGGCGTCCGGAAGCCATGGCGGCTGTGGCGTTGCTGTTGCTGAGCGCTGCGCTGCTGGCGTGGGCGGGACGCGGGCGCGTCTTCTACGCTGTGGTCCTTCTGTGCGGATGTGTCATCAGCGCCGAGCCCTTGCGGCGCACGCTGTCGCCGGTCGCTGGGTTTTCGCGGCCGGCCGTGTTGGTGGGCCTGGCTTTGCTGGCCGGCGGCCTGGCTTTGGCGCTCCGGGAGCGCTTCTTCACGCTGGTTGTGGCGTTTGCCGGCGGGATGTTTGTAGCTCACTGCGTGCTGGCGCTGGGGCGGCCGCCCTTGCCCGCCGTCCGGGCCGCAAGTCCCCCGCGCCAGCCTCTCGACCACGTGCTGTTTCTCGTGCTGGACGAACACTGCGGTCCGGCCGGGTTGCCACAGGATATCCCTGCATGTCGGCGCGCCGCAGGAGCCGTTGAGAGGACCTTTTTGCGCCACGGCTTCCGGCTCTTTCCGAACGCGTTCAGCAACTATGCCAGCACCGTGAGCTCGGTGCCCAGCCTGCTGAACGGCCGCCTGCTCGCTCGCCGCGGGGAGTTCAGCAACAATGAGCTTCCCGACTTTTTTGGCGTGACGCATCTCGAGGCACGCCCGTTCTTTGAAAGCCACCGCAAGCGTGGGTACCGGATCCTGGTATTTCAGGATCGCCGCATCAGCTTCGCGCGGACTAGCGCGCCCTCGGAGGTGATCGAGTATTCCACCGAGCTGGGGTCTTTCTCCGAGGCGCCCCTGCCGTGGACGGAGAAGTTCGCCGTGCTGGTGGGAGCCTACCAGGCTTCCGACGAGCTTCGGGCATCCTGGAAGGGATTCTTCCCGGGTTTCCGTTTCGGCGCCCGTGCTCTGGCCCCGCTGGCTGTTCCGCTCGACTGGCCTGCATGGCTTGCAAGCCGCTTAGAACACGCGCCGGAGCGCACCCTGGTGTTCGCGCACCTGCTTGCTTCGCACGCTCCGTACCTGCAACGACGGAACGGAGAGATTCGGCGGATCGGGCAGTGGCGGAACGACCAGAAATACGAGCCCGCCGATCGCGAGGCCTATCGCGACCGTTACGCCCGGTATGCGGAGCAGATCGAATATGTGCAGTCGCGTCTGGACGAGCTGTTCTCGCGCCTGGCCCGAAGCGGCGCGCTGGACCGGATGACCGTAGTCGTTGCAGGTGACCACGGCCCGCGCCTGCGGCTCCGGCGGCCAGACCAGTATGGCGGGTCGGCGGACCCGGAACGCTATGATTACCGGGCCTCACCGCCCTTGGAAGACTTGCTCGCTCGCTTCTCGGCCCTGCTGGCGATCCGGAAGCCCGGTCTGGCTCCCGGGAGCGATGGCCGCAAAGCAAGCCTTTTGCAGATCCTCAGCGAAATACTGCACGGGCGGAAAGCGGCAAGCGAAACAAGTCTCGTGTTTCTGTTTGAAAGGGACGGCCGACCGAGAGGCGTCCCGATCGTAGAGTTATGGAGAGAGCGACCTTGATGTGGTGCTATCTCGACCCGGCAGCGGGCAGCCTGACGTTTCAGATCCTGATGGGAGGGGTGCTGGCCGTGCTGGCAACGTTTCGCGGCTGGTGGCGCAAGCTGCCTTGGCTGCGCCGCAAGAAGCCTCCCGACTAAACGAGGCCCGATCCCGCGGGGCTCGCCCGGCGCCGGGCCGGTTGCTAGAATCGCATCCAGCGGGATGCGGGCGATTGTCCCAGTGCTGTTACTGGCCGCGGTGGCCGGACAGGAGGTCACGGGGCCTCCGCGTCCCGAGCGGGCCGCTCTGGTCAACGTGGGCAAGCCCATGCGGCTCGAGTACCATTGCGGCGAAGAAGACTTGCGGGCGGCCGGCGCCGACTGCACCGCGGAGCACCCCTGTCCGGTCTATCTCGAGCTGGCGGGTGTGGAAGGCGTGGGAACCAAAATCTTCCTGACCGGAAACATTCACACCTCGGCGGTTACCCTGTGGTCGGTGCTGCTGGCCAGCCCCGACGGCGGCAAAAGCTGGACGGAGCCCTACGAGCGTATTCCGGGCGCGATCCTGGAGCAAATCCAGTTCGTGGATTTTGAGACCGGCTGGGCCGGCGGCCAGCTCGTGCACCCGCTGCCGCGGGATCCGTTCCTTTTGCTGACTACGGACGGCGGAGTCACATGGCGCCGGCGTCCGGTCTTTGACGAGAGCCGCATCGCTTCTCTGGAGCGGTTCTGGTTTGACTCCCGCACTCGGGGCAACCTCTGGATTGACCGTACACATTCGGGAGAAACCGAGAGCCGCTATGAACGATACGAGTCGCTGACAGGCGGAGAAAGCTGGATGTTGCGCGAAGTCAGCGCGCGGCCGATTGCGGGGGCCCGGGCCGAGCCGAGGCCATCGGGTTGGCGGATCCGGGCTGATCGCGCCACCAGCGCCTTTCAGGTGGAGAAGCACGAGGGAGAGCGCTGGCGCCCGGTAGCCTCCTTCCAGATTGCGCTCGGCGAGTGCCGTCCTCCGGAGGCGACGCCCGCGGAGCCTCCAGCCGAGCCGGCGCCGCTTGAGCCGCAGGCGCCGCCGGCCCCCGCGCCCAAACCGAAACCGTGAGTGCCCTCGATCCCATCGAACTGGAATTGTTCCGGCACCTGCTGGTCTCGGTCCCGGAAGAGATGGGTGTGGTGCTGCGCAAGACCTCCTACTCGGCCAACATCAAAGAGCGGCGGGATTACTCGTGTGCCATCTACGATGCCGCGGGCCGAGCGGTGGCGATGGGAGATCACATGCCCGTGCATCTGGGCGCCATGCCGCTCGCCGTCGAAGAGGTCAGACGGGTGTTCCGACTGGGGCCGGGCGACGTTGCAGTGCTCAATGATCCTTTCGCCGGAGGGACGCACTTGCCGGACATCACGGTGGTGGCGGGCGCTTGCTTCGGCCGAGACGGCAAGCCCGCATTTTACGTCGCCAATCGCGCGCACCATGCCGATGTAGGGGGCATGAGTCCCGGCTCCATGCCCCTGGCGCGCGAGATTTACCAGGAAGGCTTGCGCATCCCGCCGGTCCTGCTGGTGCGCAACGGCGCGCGGGAAGCCGACGTGTGGCGACTGCTGCTCGCTAACGTCCGAACTCCCGAAGAACGGGCTGGAGATCTGGAAGCCCAGTGGATGGCCCTGCGGCGGGGTCAGGACCGACTGGAGGATCTGGCGCGCCGCTACGGCGTGTTGCGGCTCGAGCGCACGATGAGCGCTCTTCAAGACTACAGCGAGCGGGTCATGCGCCTGACTCTCCGAAAGATTCCGCAAGGGACCTACCGGTTCGAGGATTTCCTCGACGATGACGGTGTATCCGGAAGGCCGGTACGCATTGCCGTGGCCGCCACCATCAAAGGGGATTCTGCGGTCGTGGACTTTTCCGGATCCGATCCGCAGGTGGAGGGCCCCGTCAATGCCAACTACGCGGTTACAGTTGCTGCCGTGATGTATGTGTTCCGGTGCCTGGCCGGGCCGGACGTACCGTATACGGCCGGCTTGATGCGCCCCATCCGCGTGTTGGCGCCCGAGGGCTCCGTGGTGAACGCGCGCCCGCCGGCCGCCATGGGCGCCGGGAACGTAGAAACCTCGCAGCGGATTACGGACGCATTGCTCGGGGCGCTGGCTCAGGCTCTCCCCGGGCGGATCCCGGCAGCAAGTTCAGGTACGATGAACAATCTCAGCGTCGGGGGTTGGGATCCTTCTCGCGGGCGCCTGTTTGCCTACTATGAAACGGTGGCGGGCGGCATGGGCGGCTCGGCGGCAGGCCCGGGGCACAACGCGGTTCACACCCACATGACAAATAGTTGGAATACGCCCGTCGAGGCGCTCGAGCACCAATATCCTCTGCGCGTGCGGGCGTATCGGGTCCGACGGGGCTCCGGAGGTAACGGCGCGCATCGGGGAGGGGACGGGATCGTTCGCGAGATCGAGTTTCTGGCCCGCTGCGAGGTAACGATTCTTTCCGACCGTCGCAACCGGGGGCCTTATGGGCTTTGGGGAGGCGCCGCAGGCAAGCCAGGGCGCAACACCCTGCTGCGAGGCCGCAAACGGTTGTCGATCAGCGGGAAAGCCCGGTTTCAGGCTGAAGCCGGTGACGTGCTGCGCGTGGAGACGCCGGGAGGTGGAGGCTATGGCGGCCGCTGAGTCAGAACCTGAGGGCCCGTGCCGGGGTTGCGTCCCGGGAAAAGCCTTGGCGCGAAACTGTTATGATAAGGGAACGTTTGAAGAAGCCGTGAGTACAGCAACTCCGCCTACGGTGGTCCGGAAGTCTTTCCGGTTCAGCCGCCGCCAGTCCATAGCATTGGTTTTCTTCTGCACCGTTTTCGGCGCTGTGGCGCAGGTATTGATCAAATCCGGCGCCAACGTGTTGGCCAGCGCCAGCCCGCTGGCGATGCTGACGAATCCCCCGCTCGTTACGGGTTACGGACTCTATGGGATCAGCACCGTGCTTCTGGTGCTGGCCCTGCGAGACGGCGAACTTTCGATCCTCTACCCGGTGATTTCGCTCACTTACGTTTGGGTTACGTTCCTCTCGGTGGTTTTCTTCAAAGACTCCGTTAACGTCTTCAAGATTGCGGGCGTGTCGATCATCGTGACCGGCGTTGCCGTCTTGGGCAAGGACAAGCCACGGTGAAAACACCTGTCTCCTCCATGGCCTTGGTGTTGCTAGCTTCCTTTATCGGATCGTTCGGGGCCGTATTTCTCAAGGCCGGAGCCGGCCGGTTGCACCGCAACCCGATGACCTTGCTGCTGAACTGGCGGCTGGCCTGCGGGGTCGGTTTCTTTCTCGTGTCTTCCTTCTTTTTTGTTCTCGGGGTCCGCCAAGGTGAGCTGAGCGTGCTGTACCCGATGGTGGCCCTCGGCTATGTCTGGACGATGTTCTGGTCGCGGCTGTTTTTCGGGGAACCTCTCACGCGCCACAAGTTCATCGGCATCGGTCTGATCTTGCTCGGCATTGTGATTCTGAATTTGGGCAATCGCTGAACCGACGTCTTATGCCCTTCCGGTCCCGGAGGTGCGCGAGCGCCGTGCGGCCGGGGATTCGGACTTGACCGCTTCAACGGGGGAAGGCGCGGATTCGGGTTCGGGCTTCGGTTTGCGGACTCTGCCGTCGAGCCGCTCGGCGATCATCTGTTCTTTCCGTTTCTGAAACTTCGCGGATCCCGGCTCTGCTCCGGCCGCCGCGCTCACGTCACGCTCGGTAACCTCCTGAGCCGCCGGCAAGTATTTTTGCAGGTAATTACGGATGCGGTCATGCACCAGGCGGTGCTGGGAGCGCAGATAGAGGAACAAGATGTGTTCGCCCCGAGCTGTCGAGAGGAGCTGGTAAACCTCGGAGGCCTTATGCAGTTTGGGCGACCGCAACTGCCGCTCCAGCGCCTTGGTTTCCGCCGGCAGCCGCTCCCAAAGCTCGACTTCCGCTTTGTGCATGGCCGTGGCCTTGATCAGGGCGGCCCGTTCCTTTGGCGTGAGTTTTTCGGTCAAAAAATACAGGAGCAGAGCGAGATGATTTACTGGCAGCTCGACGCTGAACGGGATCAGTTCCCGGGCCTTCTGCCAGCGCGCGATGGCCGATAAGTTCAGCTTGGCCCCCGTGAGCGCCGGGGAGACCAGCGCGAGGAGCCGCTCTTCCTCGAGAAGGCGGAGAATCTCGGCAGGGTTCTGTTCCTCGGCGATCTCGCGCAATTCTTCGAAAAGCCGGCGCGCAGGAATGCGCTTTTCCAGCTCCTCCAGCCTGGCGTTTTCATACTGTCCCTGGGTTTTGGGCTCCACCGTGCAGCCCAGCCGCACGCGGAAACGGACAAGCCGCAACAGGCGCGCCGGATCGTCGTGGAAGATCCGGTTATGCACGGCGCGGATTTCGCGGTGCTCCAGGTCGGCCATGCCGTTGTTGGGGTCAAGCATCAGTCCGAGCGAGGCCCGGTTGAGGGAAAGCGCGATGGCGTTGAAGGTGAAGTCCCGTCCGCGCAGATCCTCGTGGATGGTGGCCGGAGTCACACGAGGCTGTGCTCCCGGGCGCGCGTACTCTTCGCGGCGAGCCATGCTGACGCTGGCGCGCACCTGCCCCGGAAACAGCAGTTCGGCCGCCTGCCGGACGGAGTCTTGAGCGAGAGACTTGACGGCTTTGTCGCTCAACAGAGCCCGGGCCACCGCGAGTGCGTCGCCTTCTACGGTAAAATCCAGATCCCGGATGCGATGGCCGGCCAGCATGTCCCGGATCGCCCCGCCGGTGAGGAACAGGTTCACTCGAGCTTCCGCCGCGGCGGCCTGGACTTGAGCCACTACGCGATTCTGCTCCGCGCTGAGATGGCTTTCCAGCATGAAGATGTAGTCACTCATCGTTTCGGCTCCGACGGTGTCGCCGCGATGTGCCGCCGTTCAGCGAGCGCGCGGGTGAAAGCGGTCCACGGCCTGTCGGAGTCTGGACCGCAACATGTGAGTGTATACCTGAGTGGTGGAAATGTCCGCATGGCCGAGTAGAGTTTGCACGCTTCGCAGATCGGCCCCCCGCTCCAGCAAGTGCGTCGCGAAACTATGCCGGATCACGTGGGGCGTGAGCCGGCTTCGGAGGCCAGCCTTGCGCCCGTAACGGGCAAGCAACTTCCAGAAAGCCTGTCGCGTCAGCGGACCGCCCCGCCGGGTGACAAAGAGGTACCGGGAGACCCTGCCTTTCAGCAACCCGGGGCGGGCCGTCTCCAAATATGCGCGCAGAGCCGACAAGGCGAAGCGGCCGATGGGGACCAGGCGCTGTTTACCCCCTTTGCCGGACACCCGCAAAACACCGAGCTCGAGATTGAGATCCGACAACTCCGTACGGCACAACTCGGAAACCCGCACTCCGGTGGCGTAGAGGACCTCCAGCATGGCGCGATCGCGGATTCCAGTCGGCTTCGATGGGTCGGGCGATTGCACAAGTTGCTCGATCTCGCTCGGGCTGAGGTATTTCGGCAGGGCCCGGCTTTGCCGGGGGGAGGGGAGGAAAGCTGTCGGATCCGTGTCAATCTTGCCCTCCGCAAGGAGATAGCGAAAGAAGTTGCGCAACGTGGCCAGGTGCCTGGCGATGGAACGGCTTGCCAGGCCGCTGGTGTAAAGCGTATCCACATGCTGGAGGATGACGCTGCTTTGGAAGGGATCGGGGTGGCCGCTTGAGGCTGCCGTCTGAGCAAACCGGGCCAAGTCCCGGGCATAAGCCGCCAGGGAGTTCTCCGAGAGGCCTTTTTCGATGCGGCAGTGGTTGAGGAAAGCGTGGATCTCCGCCCTGACCCGCTCCCCGTTCAGCATCGTGCCAATGATACAATACTCGCGAAAATATCGGAAGGAAGTTCCACACAAGGGCGCGAGATTTGAGCGGCTCCACCAGCAAAAAGGTGGTCGTGCGGCGCTTCGAACGGGATCCGGTCCTCGGATTCGTGAATCCGCGAACCTATCTGACGGCGGGGGGCGTCGAAGTGCTGACCCGGTCCGGGAGCGTGGTCGTGTTGCCTTACGCCGAGATCAAGGCCGTATGTTTCGTGCGGGACTTCGACGCGTCCGGAGGGTTGCCAGAGCCGAAGGTGTTTCACACGCGTCCCCGAACCGACGGCTTGTGGGTCCGGATGACGTTTCGCGACGGCGAAGTAGTGGATGGTTTGTTAGCCAACAACCTCTTGCAGCTGGAGCCATTCGGCTTCACCGTAGTGCCTCCGAACCCGCTGTCGAACAACCAAAAACTGTTTGTACCGCGGCAGGCCCTTAGCCAGATGCACGTGCTCGGCGTTGTGGGCAGCCCGCTGCGGCGGCGGGGCAAAGCTCCCGCGCCGCAGCAAATCGAGATGTTCCCAAAGAATGAAAGCTCCGCTTAGCGGGCTGCCAGGAGAGCCCGGAGATAGCGGGCGCGCTCCGGGGAGCGAAGCTGACGCAAGGCTTTGGCCTCGATCTGTCGGATCCGTTCCCGGGTGACGTCGAATTCCTGGCCGATCTCTTCCAGAGTGTGTTCGCGCTCGCAGCCGATGCCGAACCGCATCCGGATGACTTTTTCCTCTTTTGGAGAGAGGGTTTTCAGAATGTTGGCCGTCTCGTCGCGAACGTTCGTCTCAATCACGGTATCCACGGGGGAGCCCACCCAGCGGTCTTCAATGAGATCGCCGAGCGCCGACTCGCCGTCGCGGCCGACCGGAGTCTCCAGGGAAACCGGATCCCGCGAGATGGTCTTGAGCTTTTGCACCTTCTCGACCGGAATGTCCATGCGCCGGCTGATCTCGTCGTTGGTGGGCGCCCGGCCCAGCTCCTTCTCCAGCTCGCGGTTGGCGCGCAGGAACTTGTTCATGCTCTCGTTCATGTGAACCGGGATCCGGATGGTGCGCGACTGGTCCGCAATCGCCCGCGTGATGGCCTGCCGGATCCACCAGGTCGCGTAAGTGGAGAACTTGTACCCTCGCCGGTACTCGAACTTGTCGGCCGCGCGCATCAACCCGATATTGCCTTCCTGAATCAGATCCAGCAGGTGAAGACCGCGGTTGACGTACTTCTTGGCGACCGAGACCACGAGCCGCAGGTTGGCTTCGACCAGGTCCTTCTTGGCCTTCTCAGCCTCCTGTTCGCCCTGCCGCACCACCGCAAGCGTATGTCGCAATTCCGCCAGCGTGGCGCCCGCGGCCTTCTCCCGCTTGCGAATCTCCCGGCGCAGGGCGCGAATCCGGGTCTGCGCCTCCGTACCGGACCGGCTGCTCAACTTGCTCAGCTCCCCTTCCAGACGCGCCAACTCCTCCACTTCCTGCTCAATGTGCCGGGCAAACTGCTTCCAACACTGCGGGGCGAACGGGATCGCTCGGATGGTGCGCGAAAGCTCCACCCTCGAACGGTTCAGCTTCCACTTCCACCGCCGGATCACCCCCTTTTTGGATGCCGACAGGGAGGCAAACTTTTCCGCCAGCTGCTGCTGCTTCTTGAAGAGGGCCGCGACCTGCACAAACTGCTTGAGGACCTCGGCCCGGCGCCGCTCGTGCGCCGCGGGCGAATCTGGCATTTTTGTAGCTCCACCGAATTAGCGCGCCCGCCTCCCCGGCGACGCTCACCGCTGCGGCTATCCTGGCCTCCGGGTTTTCCTGTCCCGTTGAGGGCCATCCCAGCGCGGGCCCGGGGCATGCCGGGGCCGGATGCAGCGCCGGGAGAATGAGCAGGGTGGCCAGAAGGGAAAGCGCGAAGAAAACCAGCAGCGATGATTTCCTGGAGAAATGTATCTTCTCCACCCCCATGAGTCGGCCAGAACACCACTTGTTAACCGGCGAGTTAATTATAAACATAAAGGGGGATCGCGTTCAATATGTATTCATAGTATGTTCGTGTAAAGACATGGTAGGAAATACTCCCGATGGAAAACATCACACTGCCTTTGAGAATTGACTGATGCCCCTCAGGACCTTCACCCAGGGCTCATCGGAATCAGGACCATAAAGGGCCGGCATATGCACTTGCAACCAATGCTCGGGGTCTTGGACAAGCCTTTCCCGGATGAGGGATGATGCCCTCAAAACCCCGTCCCTTTTCCTTCTGGCCCCCTTTTCATCCCCCCTTTCACGGATGCGGCTGGCCAGCATGCCGTTGTGCTTGAGCTCTATCACCTTGGCCAGGGAATGGGCGCCCCTCTCCGTGAAGCGCATGCCCCTCTTCTTGAAGCGGTTGGCGACCTTTTTGTCTATGTTGCCCTCTATGGCCCCCATTCCCCGGGCCTCCTCCCCCATGCCCGGCAGGCGCTCCCGCCAGTCGACAAGGCCTTCCTGGTTGGACCGGAGATAGGAGATGAGCCGGCCTATGGCCAGCTGCCTCTTGGGCTCCGAGCCCTCCCGCTCCTGCTCGAGGACCTCAAGCGCCTCCTCTTGCCTCCCGCAGGTGGCGAGCTCATAGACCTCTGAGGCGAGCCCGCTCCGCGGGGCGAGGGCGCGCAGGAGGGCCCTCTTTAAGTGGAAGCGGTCCAGCTGGAAGAGGGAGCATGGAGCGAGGCCCGCGGCCTCTTTGGCCAGCGGGGCGCCGTCCCCCCCGACGACGAAGCGGGCCACGCCCCCCAGGTCCCAGCGGGTGGCGATATCGTAGAGGTGGGTGCGCACGAAGTCCTGCGCGGAGGCTACCCCCATATGGATGCGCTTTTCCTTGAGCACGTACTCCCCGTCGCCCCTCTCCTCCCAGCCCTCGTGGGTGATGGCCAGCTTGAGCTCCCCCTTTCTTCTTTCCTCCCGCTGCAGGTTGAAGGGCGTGCCGTCGAGCTCGCAGAAGAGGACCTCCGCCTTGCGCCCCTCGGTGGCCGGGGGCTCGCCCCAGGAGAAGAGGGCCTCCGCCCCCTCCCTCTGCTCGCTGGAGTATCCCTCCCCCAGCTCGCGGACCCGGTTCATGAAGGTGGTGTGGGTGGGGGTGTCCGGAGAGAAGAAGGACATGGCCTCGCAGGCCGCACGGTAGGGAAGATAGGCGCTCAGCATGGCCGCCGCCTCTTCCACCTGGGGGCTCAGGTGGCTTCTGGCCTCCATCCCCAGCAGCTCGTCCAGGAGGAAGCGGTGTCCTCCCTCCTGGTCACGGTAGTAGCGGCGGCTGAAGGTGATCTCCCCCATGAGGGTGAGGATCCTGCGCCGCCTCTTTCCCAGGACCTTGAGGCCCGGTGGCCGGTTCTTGAACAGGGCGTCATCCAACGCCTCGAGGATTATCTGCAGGGTCTCTCTCCCCACCTTCAGACTCTCCTGCCAGGTGGTTTTCTCCAGGAGCGGGAAATCCATCTCTCCCGCGAGAACTTTTTCCACCAATTCTGTTACCATCTTCATTGAGAGAAACCTCCTTCCTGGTTCGGTTTTGGTTTTCCATCAGGATATCAGAGAGGTTTCTCTCCTGCTTTGGAGAGCTCACCTTAAACCCACCTATTCTTTACACGAACTCACGGAGGATAATCTCCGGACAACGGCATATCATAAATAGGGAACGTCAGACGGTGGGCAAGTAGCGGCTCCGGGCGAGAGGACCCCGTCAGCGGGAACGCCACGGGGCGTACCGGATCCGTTCCGCCGGACGGATTCCGCGAATATCACTCCCGCAAGGTCGTATTATGAGCGGCCCGCCGTCCACGACCAAGGTGGAGAC